>NZ_JBEXWP010000039.1:0-67636 GCF_040629895.1 Streptomyces sp. NPDC005866 | reverse complement strand
GGGGGTCGCCGGTGACGCACTCGACGACGGAGGCCGCGCCGGTGACGGCCAGGACGGTCTTCGGCGGACGCACCACCCCTGCCGTACAGCCCCTGGCGTCAGCTCTTCGTGGCCTGCTGGGTCGGAGCGCCGCTGGGCGCCGCACCGCCCCCGCCGGGACCGCCCTGACCGCCGCAACCGCCGCCGCCCTGGCCACCCCGACCGCCGGCTCCGGGGCCGCCGCTCGGCATGCCGGTGGGGCCGCCGCTCGGCATCCCGGTGGCGTTGCCCGTGGGCGCGCCGGACGGGGCCCCGGAGGCGTTGCCGGTCGGCATGCCCGACGGCGCCCGACAGGACTGCGACTGACCGGAGTTGCCGCTGCCGGAGGACGACGACGAGTCGCCCGAACCGCATGCGGTCAGCAGCAGCGGAGACACCGCGAGCAGGGCGACCGCGGGGACGAGACGTACACGCTTCATGAGAGACAACTCCATGAGGATGAGGGAGTCCTGAGGCGTGGCACTCAACCAACGGCGCTTGGGGCGTACTTGGGCCCGCCCTGTCCCCGGCCTGTGATTCGGGTAAAGGGCGGCTCAAGTCACCGCCCTGACCTGCGCCTTCCCGGACGGTCGCGCTCTACTCGCTGGTACAGGTCCGTGACAGAACGGGGTTCTCGGCCGGCGGGTCACCGGCGGGTCAGCCGAGGCGGACCCGGGCCAACTGCCGTGACTGGGCGACCAGTCGGTCCGCGCTGTCCCAGACCTCGGCGTCCTCCTCCAGGAAGCCGCCGGCCAGATTGCGGGTGGTGACGGAGACGCGCAGCGGGCCCGGAGCGGGGCGGTGGCGGACGTGCACGGTCAGTTCGACCGTGGGGACCCAGCCCTTGAGGCCGATCTCGAAGGCGGTGGGCGGCAGCGCGTCGACCGCCAGAAGCAGCGCGATGGCGTCGGCGTCCCGGCCGTCCGCGAGGCCGAACCAGGAGCGCATCTCGCCCTTGCCGGAGGGGGCGTCGAGGGCCCAGCCCAGGGTCGCCGGGTCCAGCTTGAGCATCAGACGGTCGGTGATGGCGGAGCTGCCTCCGACCGGGGCTGGTCCGTCCTCGGGACCGAAGCACTGGTCCATGGGCGGGAACGCGGGCGGGGTGGCGGTCGTACGGACGTCGTCGGGGAGGGTGGCGAGGTCGCCGTAGGAGGCGAGGACGCGGATGCGTTCGACCTCGTTGCCCTCCTCGTCGTACTGGAAGAGCGAGGCCTGGCCGGTGGAGAGGGTACGGCCGGTGCGGACGGTGTCCGTGCGGATCACGGCCGGGCCCGGCTGGGACGCGGTCAGGTAGTGCGCGGAGATGGTGAACGGGTCCGGGTGCGGCAGTGTGTCCGCGAGGGCCCGGCCGAGAACGGCCAGCAGATAGCCGCCGTTGACGGCGTTGATGATGGTCCAGCCGGCCGAGAGGTCGATGTCGTAGACCCCGGGCGCGCGCCGGGTGACCGCCGTGTCGCGGTCGAACTCGCTGTCGCCGATCACGGCCCGCGTGGAAGCTGCTTCTGGCATGCCTGAACCGTACAATAAGAAATTACTAAGCGGTAGCTTTGAGGGAAGCGGTGGGCGTCATGGTGCTCGACAGGCCAGGGATCCACTCGGCCGAGTGAGGTTCCGGCAATTTCTAGGTAAGTGTCCGGACACGTCCGTAACCCGGAGCCTCGAATTCCCCTCTATGGGGACATGAGCCTCACCGGGACTCCGTTCCTCTACACGACCATCGTCCTGTCCGCGGTCGCCCTCATACTCCCGCTCGTCCTGTGGTCGAGGATGCGCGGTCCCAAGGCCATGCGGGTCGCGGCCCGGGTGCTGATGCTGCTGTTCGCACAGGCCACCGCGGTGACGCTGATCTTCGTACTGGTCAACAACCAGAACAACCTGTACGACAACTGGGCCGACCTGCTCGGTACCGGCAACCATGTCCAGCAGGCCGCCAACCTCGGCCAGGACGGCACCGGCGGCATAGCGCTGAAACGGTTGCCCGAGGTGCGGCAGACCTTCACGTCGGCCGACGGACCGGGTATGCAGGCGGCAGGCGGAGTACGGGTCACCCAGCTCAACGGCCGGGTCTCGGGGGTCAACGCCGAGGTCTACGTCTGGCTGCCGCCCCAGTACAACGAGCCCGCGTACCGCGACCACAGGTTCCCGGTGGTGGAGTTGCTGCCGGGCTACCCCGGCTCGGCCAAGGCCTGGTTCGGTTCGCTGAAGGTGCACGAGCAACTGCTGCCGCTGATGAGGAGCGGCAAGGTCGCCCCCTTCATCCTGGTCGCCCCGCGCACCAACCTGCTGGCCGGTGTCGACACCGGCTGCGCCAACATCCCGGGCACGGTCAACGCCGACAGCTGGCTCAGCGTCGACGTCCCGAAGATGGTGACCGACAACTTCCGCGCCGCGGCCGCCCCCGCGAACTGGGCCGTCGCCGGCTACTCGGCGGGCGCGCACTGCGCGGTCAAGCTGGCCGTCGCCCACCCGGACCGCTACCGGGCCGCGGTGAGCCTGTCCGGCTACAACGACCCGATCGGCGAACGCACTTCACTCGCCGCGCAGAGCGTGGCCCTGCGCCGGCACAACAACCCCTACCTGCTGCTGAGGAAGGCGGCCACCCCGCCCCCGGTCGCCCTGTACATCTCAGGCGAGTCCGGCGACGGCTACCAGGCCGGAGTGGCACTGGAACAGATCGCCAAGGCACCGACCACCGTCCACGTGGTGTACCTGCCGCGCAGCGCGGGCGGCCACAACATGGCGCTGTGGCGGCCCCAGGTGCCGGTCGTCTTCAAGTGGCTCACCGTCAACATGGGCCAGAGCCATGTCAAGGCCGGGACTACTCCTCGCGAACCGTCGTCCGCCGGTTCCACGCACGCGGCGCTCGCCAGTGGTACCGCATCGCGAGCAGACGCAGCACGAAAGCGGTGACGGCCGCGAGCCCGCTGGTGAACGGGTTCAGCGTGTCGTAACGGATGCACAGCACCACCATCGTCGCCCCGACGATCGCCGGGACCGCGTACAGGTCGCGGTCCCAGCGCAGCAGCGAGGGGACCTCGTTGGCGAGGACGTCCCTGAGCACACCGCCGCCGACCCCGGTGGCGAGCCCGAGGGCGGCCGAGGCGGTCAGGTTGAGGCCGTAGGAGTACGCCTTCGTCGTGCCGGTCACACAGAACAGGCCGAGGCCGGCCGCGTCGAAGACCAGGACCGCCGACTGGATGCGCTCGACGTGCGGGTGCAGGAAGACCACCACGAGTGCCGTGAGCAGCGGGGTGATGAAGTACCCCAGGTCCGTGAAGGCGGCCGGGGGCACCGCCCCGATGATCACGTCCCGGAAGATCCCTCCGCCCAGCGCGGTGACCTCGGCGAGCACGGCGATGCCGAAGACGTCGAAGTTCTTGCGGACGGCCAGCAGCGCGCCGGAGATGGCGAAGACGAAGATGCCGATGACATCGAGCGTGTGCTGGACGGAGGGAGAGAAGAGTTCCTGGAGCTGCACCCTGACATTGTGTCCTGTCAGGGTGCATGAACCTTACAAAGCCAGGCCTACAGGGCGGGCTTCCCTGTGGTGAACAGCCAGGTCCGGAACAGGTCGTCCAGTTGCTGCCCGGCGACCTTCTCCGCGAGCCGGATGAAGTCGGCGGTGCCGGCGGTGCCGTAGCGGTGCAGCTTCGTCCAGGCCGGCAGCAGCCGGAAGAAGGCTTCGTCCCCGATCCGCTCGCGCAGCATCTGGAGGGTCATCGCGCCGCGCTGGTAGACGGCGGAGGCGAACATGCTGTCGCGCTGCGGGTCGGCGACGGTGATCTGCCAGAAGGGGTTGTCGGCGGCGCGGGAGTTGTAGCCGGCCAGGAAGGAGTCATGGGCCGAGCGGGTGCCCTGGTGCTCCGCCCACAGCCACTGGGCGTAGGTGGCGAAGCCCTCGTTGAGCCAGATGTCCTTCCACCGCGCCACGCTCACCGAGTCGCCGAACCACTGGTGGGCCAGCTCGTGCACGATCGTCGTCTCGTTGCGCACCGCCGAGTAGGCCGGCTTGCTCTGCACCTCCAGCGAGAACCCCGCCTCCGGCATGTCGTCGACGATCGCGCCGGTCTCCTCGAAGGGGTAGGGCCCGAAGATCTGCGACCAGTAGTCGGTGGCGGCGGCGGTGACGGCGTACACGTCGACGTTGTTGCTGCTCGCGAGAGTCGGGTCGATGGCGACGTAGATGGGGATGCCGGAGGGGGTCCTCCCGGTCCGCACGTCGAACTTCCCGATGGTGGCGGTGGCGAGATAGGTCGCCATGGGCCTGCTCTCACGCCAGTGCGTGTACGTCGAGGCGCCCTTGTCGTACGTCGAGACCAGCCGGCCGTTGGAGACACCTGTCAGACCCTGCGGCGCCTTGATGCGGATGTCGTAGGTGGCCTTGTCGGAGGGGTGGTCGCTGGACGGGAACCAGGTGGACGCGGCGTTGGGCTCGCAGGCGACGAAGACGCCGTCGGGGGTCTTCATCCAGCCGTAGTCCGAGCCGAAGACGATGGGGCCGTTGAGGGGGTGGGGTATCCCGCCGTAGGTGACGGTGACGGTGAAGTCGTGCCCCTTGGACAGCGGGTTCCTCGGCGTGACGGTGATCTCGTCGCCGGTGCGCGTGAACTGGGCGCGTCTGCCGTTCACTTCGACACGCGCGACCTCCAGCTGCTGGAGGTCGAGGTCGAAGGAGGCGAGGTTCTGGGTGGCGCGGGCGGTGAGGGTGGTACGGCCGTCCAGCCGGCCGGTGCCGGGGGCGTAGGCGACGTCGAGGTCGTAGTGGCGGGCGTCGAAACCGCCGTTGCCGAGCTGGGGGAAGTAGGGGTCACCGATGCCCTCGGCACCCGGGGTGGGGGCGGGGGCGGCCGCGATGACGAAGGAGGCGGCTGCCGCGGTCGCGACAGCCGCCAGACGTGCCGAGCGGGAGATGCGCATGAGTCGTCCCTTTCGAGCGTGCCGGTCAGCGAACGGACACGGTCGACTCTGCGCTCTCCCGCTAGGGCATGTACATGCCTTACCCAGTCATGTCATGGGCTACTTCTCGGTTGACTCCTGGGACTTCTGTGAGTCGGCCGCGGTGGCGTCAGAAGCCTCGGCGGTCGGCTCCGACTCCGTCTCCGGCTCCGTGACTTCCGCCGTCGGCTCCTCCGTGCCCTCGGCCTCGGTCACCGTCTCGGCCTCGGCGACCTCCGCCGCCACCGCCGCCGAGGTCTGCGCCGACTCCGCGAGCACCTCGTCGGCGACCAGTTCGGCCGCCTCCTTGGCGACCGTCAGCAGCACCGTGTCCTGCGGGGCCTGATCCTGGAAGTTCTCCGGGTGGTGGCAGGCGACCTGCTGACCGGGCTTCAGCTCCACGAGCTTCGGCTCGGTCGTCTTGCAGATCTCCGTCGCCTTCCAGCACCGGGTGTGGAAGCGGCAGCCGCTCGGCGGGGAGATCGGCGAGGGCACGTCGCCCTTGAGCAGGATGCGCTCGCTCTTGGCGGTCTTGCGCCGCGGGTCCGGGATGGGCACCGCCGACATCAGCGCCTTGGTGTACGGATGCATCGGCGCCCGGTACAGCGACTCGCGGTCGGCCAGCTCGACGATCTTGCCGAGGTACATCACGGCGATCCGGTCCGAGACGTGCCGGACGACGGAGAGGTCGTGCGCGATGATCACATACGTCAGGCCCAGCTCCTGCTGGAGGTCGTCGAGCAGGTTGACGACCTGGGCCTGGATGGACACGTCCAGCGCGGAGACCGGCTCGTCCGCCACGACCAGCTTCGGGTTCAGGGCGAGCGCGCGGGCGATGCCGATGCGCTGGCGCTGACCGCCGGAGAACTCGTGCGGATAGCGGTTGTAGTGCTCGGGGTTGAGGCCGACCACCGACAGCAGCCGCTGGACCTCCTTCTTGATGCCGCCCTCGGGCTGGACGCCCTGGAGCCTGAAGGGGGCGCCCACGATCGTGCCGATGGTGTGGCGCGGGTTCAGCGACGAGTACGGGTCCTGGAAGATCATCTGCACGTCGCGGCGCAGCGGCCGCATGCCGCTCACACCGAGGTGCGTGATGTCCCTGCCCTCGAACTCGACCTTGCCGCCGGTCGGTTCCAGCAGCCGGGTGATCAGCCGGCCCATGGTCGACTTGCCGCAGCCCGACTCGCCCACGACGCCCAGGGTCTCGCCGGACTTCACCTCGAAGTCGAGGCCGTCGACCGCGTGCACCGCGCCGACCTGCCGCTGGAGCAGGCCCTTCTTGATCGGGAAGTGTTTCTGGAGCCCGGTCACCTTCAGCAGGGTCTCGCCGGGGGCGGCGCCGTCCTTGGTGACCACACCGCCCTCGCTCTGGCCAGGAATCGTCACGGCTTTGTCCTCGCTCACAGCTTCGGCGCAATCTCTTCGATCCAGATACGCTCCCGCTGTTCCTGCGTCATGTGGCAGGCGGCCCAGTGCTGGCTGCCGACCTCGGTCAGCTCGGGGCGGACCGTGCGGGTGACGTTGTCCTTCGGGATGTCGGCGTACGGGCAGCGCGGGTTGAAGGCGCAGCCGGACGGGACGTTGATCAGCGAGGGCGGGGAGCCCTTGACCGGGATCAGGCGTTCCTGCTGCTCGCGGTCGAGGCGCGGCATCGAGCCGAGCAGGCCCCAGGTGTAGGGGTGGCGGGGCTCGTAGAACACCTTCTCCGCCGGACCGCGCTCGACGCAGCGGCCGCCGTACATCACCAGGATGTCGTCGGCGAGTTCGGCGACGACGCCCAGGTCGTGGGTGATGATGACGACCGCGGAGCCGAACTCCTTCTGCAGATCGCGGATCAGGTCGAGGATCTGCGCCTGGACGGTCACGTCGAGGGCGGTGGTCGGCTCGTCCGCAATGAGCAGTTCGGGGTTGTTGACCAGCGACATCGCGATCATCGCGCGCTGGCGCATACCACCGGAGAACTCGTGCGGGTAGCCGTCGATCCGCTTGTCCGGCTGCGGGATGCCCACACGGTCGAGCATCTCGACCGCGCGCCGCTTGGCCGTCTTCTTGTCCACGTCGTGGTGGATGCGGTACGCCTCCACGATCTGCTGGCCGATCGTGTAGTACGGGTGCAGCGCGGACAGCGGGTCCTGGAAGATCATCGCCATCTGGCGGCCGCGCAGCTTGCGTACCTCGTCCGGGTTCGCCGTCAGCAACTCGGTGCCGTCCAGCCAGATCTCGCCGGAGATCTGCGCCTTGCGCTTGCCGTACTGGCCGGCCGTGTGCAGCCCCATGATGCCGAGCGAGGTCACCGACTTGCCGGAACCCGACTCGCCCACGATGCCGAGGGTCTTGCCCTTCTCCAGCGAGAAGGAGAGCCCGTCGACGGACTTGACCAGGCCGTCGTCGGTCGGGAAGTGCACCTTCAGGTCGCGCACTTCCAGAAAGGCGGTCGGGGCCGGAGAGGAGGCGGTGGGCTCGCCCACGGCTGCTCCGGTCTTGCTCAGGTCGGTCATGCGAGCCTCACTCGGGGGTCGATCACGGCGTACAGGATGTCCACCACGAGGTTGGCGATCAGCACCGCGACAGAAGTGATGAGTGTGACGCCCAGGATGATGGGCAGGTCCTGGTTCTTGATGCCGCTGAGCACGGCCTGGCCGAGGCCGGGCAGGCTGAACGTCGTCTCGGTCAGGATCGCACCGCCGATGAGGGCACCGAGGTCCATGCCGAGCATCGTCAGGATGGGCGTCATCGTGGAGCGCATCGCGTGCTTGCCGATGACGACCGGTTCGCGCAGGCCCTTCGCACGGGCGGTGCGGATGTAGTCCTCGCCGAGGATCTCCAGCATGGTGGCGCGGGTGATCCGGGCGTACATCGCCGCGTACAGGAACGCCAGGGTGATCCAGGGCAGGATCATGCCGCCGAGCCAGCCGCCGAAGCTGTCGCTGAGGGGCACGTACTGTCCGTCGATCCAGCCCAGTCCGTAGCTGAAGATCGCCAGCGAGAGCAGACCGGTGAAGTAGATGGGCAGCGAGACACCGCTGAGGGCGACGACCATGGCGCTGCGGTCCCAGAGGCTGCCCCGCTTGAGCGCGGAGAGCACACCGGCGGAGATACCGATGACCAGCCACAGCACGGCGGCACCGAGCGCGAGACCCAGGGTCACCGGGAAGCGGTCGGTCAGCACCGGCCAGACGGCCTGCTCGCTGCGGAAGGAGTAGCCGAAGCACGGCGCGGCGCAGTGGGTGACGTCACCGCCGCCCGAATACGTGCGGCCGGCGAAGATGCCCTTGAAGAACTCCCAGACCTGGGCGTAGATCGGGTCGCCCAGTCCGAGCTTCTGCCGCACCGCCTCGACGGCGGCCGGGTCGGCCTGCTTGCCCACGAAGCTCGTGGCGATGTCCACGCCCGCCCACTTGGGGACGAGGAAGAAGATGCTGAAGACCACCAGGATGATGACCACCAGCATCACTGCGGCGGCGAACAGCCGCCTGATGAGGTAAGCGAGCACAGCTTACGGCCCGCTGCGGACCGCGAGCCTCCGGAGGTTGTCCGGTGGCCCGCAGTCACGCCGCGCCGGCCTTCACCTGCCTTTCGTGCCGTACGGCGGGTGTGCCGGGATTACTTCGTGGACTTCAGACCGAGGTTGACGAAGTCGTAGTAACCGCTGTACGCGTTCGTCGTGTACACGTTGCCGATCCGGGAGGAGCGGAAGTTGAGCAGCCGCTCGAAGGTGAAGGGCAGGTAGTACGCGCCGTCGCTCACCTTGTGGTTGATCTCCGTGGCGAGCTCGGTCTTCTTCGCCTCGTCCTGCGTCCCGTTGTACTGGTCGAACAGGCCGTCGATCGTCTTGTCCTTGATCATGGCGAAGTTGTTGTTGCCGCTCTGCAGGATGTAGTTGCTGCTCCACAGCGGGATGCCGTAGCCCTGGACGCTCGGGAAGTCCGGGCCCCAGCCCATGATGATGATGCCGAGCTTCTTCTTCTCGACGTTCGAGGGGCTGCCGATGATGCCGGAGCTCTGCGAGCCGTCGTACTGGTAGATGTCGGCCTGGATGCCGACCTTCTTCAGCGCCGCCTGCAGGGACGTGGCCGTGGCCACCTCCTGCTGCTTGTTGTTGCGGACGGCGATGGTGGTCTTGAAGCCGTTCGGCTGACCGCAGGCCTTCAGCGCCTGCTTGGCCAGGTCTGCGTTGCCGTTCTTGTTGGCACCGGCGATCTTGTACGGGTCGTACTTCTGGCCCTCGGCGCCCGGGACCGACGGCGGCAGCATGTTGGTTCCGATGTCACCACCGGCGACCGGGCCGCCGCGCGCGGTCTGCAGCGACACATGGTCGGCGGCGTAGATCACGGCCTTGCGGCAGTTGATGTTGTTGAACGGCGCCACGGTCTGCGGGAAGACCGCGTAGCGGATGAAGCCGGAGACCGGGTTGTCCAGGTTGGCCTTGTGCTGCTTCAGGGCGATCTGGCGGCCCTGCGGCCCGAGGCCGGTCTGGCTGGCGTCGATGTCGTAGTCGCCGTTGATCAGGCGCTGGTCCGAGTCACTCTGGTTGGAGGAGATCGTCAGCGAGATCTTGTCCGGGTACGCCTTGCGGACCGGGTCCGAGGACGCCTTCCAGTTGGTGTTGCGGACCAGGATCAGCGACTTGCCCGGGCTGTACGACTGGAACTTGTACGGGCCGGAGGAGAAGGGCTTCAGGCCGTACTTGGACTTGGTGTCCATGTCCTGACGGACCGGCGAGGCCGAGGTCATCGCCAGCACCTGCTTGAA
This sequence comes from Streptomyces sp. NPDC005866, assembly GCF_040629895.1. NCBI lineage: Bacteria > Bacillati > Actinomycetota > Actinomycetes > Kitasatosporales > Streptomycetaceae > Streptomyces > Streptomyces sp. NPDC005866. Next base: position 57,931 of record NZ_JBEXWP010000039.1, on the reverse strand, counting down.
GTCGGAGTTCGCCGACGGCAGGTGGAAGACGATCGTCTTGGCGTCCGGCGTGTCGATCGCCTTCAGGCCCAGCTTGTCCTTGGACGTGTCCTTGTACGGGCCCTTGTAGGTCTTCTTGGGGTCGAGCATCTGCTGCAGGTAGACCGGACCGCCGGACAGGACGTCCTGCGCCCAAGTGCGCTCGATGCCGTACTTGAGGTCCTGGGAGGTGATGGCCTTGCCGTCCTCCCACGTGATCCCGTCGCGCAGCGTGAACGTGTACGTCTTGCCGTCGGCCGACACCTTGCCCTCGTCCGTGGCGAGGTCCGGCGTGACCTCGGCGCCCTTGGCGCCCGGCTCGGTCTTGTACGTGAGCAGCTGACGGCTGTAGTAGCGCGAGAAGTCCCACATGAAGCCGTAGTAACCACGCGTGGTGTCCCACGAGTCGGCGTCCTGGGTGGTGACGAACTTCAGCTCGCCGCCCTTCTTGACCTGCGAGGCCTGGGCGACCTTGTTGTTCGCCGCGTCGAAGCCGGCCGCGCCGTCCTTCGAACCGCCGTTGTCGTTGCCGCCGCCGCACGCCGCCATGGTCAGCATGCCGGCGACCGCGGCGGCAGCGGCCAAAGCCTGCTTACGCCGCCCTGAGGTGCGTTGGGTAGTCACGATCTCGGATCCTCCGGATTTGATGAGAGACCCCGTGGAGGTGCTCACGGGACGCTTGAGGTACGGCAGTTCAGCGGGCGCCCTTCGGGTCGAGCGCGTCCCGCACGCCGTCGCCGAAGAGATTGAAGGCCAGAACGGTGATGAAGATCGCCACGCCCGGAACCACCATGAACATGGGGTCCGAGTCGTAGTAGTCGATCGCAGTCGAGAGCATCTGCCCCCACGAGGACGTGGGCGGCTTGACGCCCACACCCAGGAAGCTGAGTGCCGCCTCGGTGAGGATGTTGGTCGGGATCATCATCGTCGTGTACACGATGATGGGCGCGACGAGGTTGGGCAGCAGCTCCTTGAACAGGATGTAGAAGCGCCCGCCGCCCAGCGATCGGGCGGCCTCGACGTACTCGCGCTCGCGCAGCGAAAGTGTCTGGCCGCGTACCACGCGTCCGATGTAGGGCCAGCCGAAGAAACCGATGACCAGGATCATCACGAACACGCGCACGCTGGAGCCGGTCAGTCCCAGCATTTCGTTCGGCATGACGGAGACCAGAGCGATGATGAAGAGCAGCTGCGGGAAGGCCAGCAGACCGTCCATCACGCGGCTGATGACCGAATCGACCCAGCCGCCGAAGAAGCCGGCCAGAACGCCCAGGATCGTGCCGAGCACGACGGCGACGATCGCGGACAGGAAGCCGACGAGGAGCGAGATCCGGGCGCCGTAGAGGATGCGCGCGAGGATGTCGCGGCCGTTGACCGGCTCGACGCCCAGCAGGTGGTCGCCGCTGATGCCGCCCAGGGACCCCTTGGGCGTGCCGAAGAGCGGGTCGATCAGGCTCTCGTGGTAGGCGTCGGGATCCTGCCCGATCAGGTTCGTGAGCACCGGTGCCAGCAGGGCGATCACGATGAGGACGAGCACGACGATGCCGCCCGCCAGAGCGAGCCTGTCCCGCTTGAGGCGCTCCCAGGCGATCCGGCCCAGGGAACGTCCCTGAACGGCCTTAGCGCCGGCGGTCGCGGCCGCCGCTTCCTCGGCCGCGCCCGGGGCCGCTTCCGCGGTCGGCTCGTGCAATGGTGCCGTCATCTGGCAGGGACCCCTCTCAACCGGCTGTAGCCGGCTTGCACTTGCCGCTGGTAGCGGCATGATCACTCTCTCCTGGGCAGGGGTGAACACCCCTTGGGGCGCGAGTCTTCAACGGTGTGGCGACCGGTTGCCAGAGTTGACGGTGAATGGATGCGCAACCGTGATATGAGCATGAGATTTCGTTATCCGAACGACGGGTAACATCTGCCGGACAAGGGCAATCCCGACAAGACGTCACATCAGCGGACCAAAGCCTCTGATCTACACGCGGAGACCCGACCGTGGACAGACTCTCACCCCGGGACCATCGAGCGCCGCGTGACCTGGATGGCAGCATGCCGCAGGCTTGTCCCGCCTTGCTCGGCCATGAGCGATTCCGCCCCGTCCCGCAGAAAAGACAATCGCGGCATTCGGCACGCGCAACACCCCTGTCCGTAAACCGAATTGAGGATGCCTTGAGGCTCGGAAATCGGCCCCTTGGAATCCCCTTGAAGCGCACCCACCGCAGCAGTGGCTTCATCCCGTCATCGCAACACCGCCGAAAATGGTGCTGCCCATCCCGGCCACCGCCTCCGAGATCGGCACGAAGAACTGCGACGGGCACTTCTACAACGTCGACCCGGTGGGCGGCCGGTACTACCAGTCGTCAGGCGGCACCGTGGGTGAGTACAACGACAGCACGAAGGCCGCGACGCTCGGGAATTTCGGTAGAGCACGACCTCAATGTGCCCGGTAAGCGTTACGGCTGCGTGACACCCAAGGTGGAATTCCAGAGATTCCACATCGACAAGGCATACTACGGCGCCCACTGCACGGTGGTCGTCGACAAGGAATACGGCGTATGCCACGCTGTCACCGCGAAGCTCTTCTACTCCACGTGCATGGCGAAGCACCAGGGCAGCCCGAAGCCGTAACCCTGTAACAGCCGCAGCATGACAGCGCTGTGTCCGCCTCTCCTCGGCGAGAGGCGGACACAGCGCTGTCAGTAGCCGCCGGGCGCGGGCGGATACCCATACCCCGCCGCCGGCGCCGGAGGCAGCGCCGCGTGCGCCTCCCGGTCGTAGAACGGCCGCGCGGTCGCCCGCATCCACATCACCACCGGGTCGTACTCGTCGGTCATGGCCACCGTCGACACCGGCAACCCGTCCGGCACCGCCCCGATCGACTGCTGCATCATCGCCCGCACCGAGTCCACGGCCGGCGGCGAGGTGTCGTACACGTCGAGCCCGATCGCGAGATACGGCGCCCCGAGCGCCGGCTGCACCCAGGCGCGCCGCAGTGAGCGGATCGCGGGCGTGCGGTGGGCGTTCTGCGACAGCAGGGCGTAGAACTGCGGGATCTCGATGGCCGGTTCGGACAGGCTCAGCGGCCCCGCGGGCTGGCGGTCCAGGCCGGTCGCGATCCGGCGCAGATCCAGCCAGGGAACGCCGACGCCGCCGCCCGGGGCATGCGGGTTGAGCCACAGGCCGTAGTGGTCGGGATAGAGCGTGCGGGCCACGTCGAGGCCGTCGACCACTTCGTACGAACGGTTCCAGCCGCTCGCCGACAGCTCCTGGGCCGAGGTCACGCAGGGGGCGTAGCCGTGACCGTCGACCTCCATGTTCCCGTACTGGGCGTCGGGGGAGCCGGCCTGGCCGTGCCAGAGCAGCATCCAGATCTGGCCGGAGGAGGGCGCGGCGAGGGCGCGGAGGAGTGCCTCGTAGGCGTCGTAGCGCCCGGGGGTTACCTGGCGCAGCATGTGCTCGACCTGTCCGGTCGCCGCGGTGCCGCTGGCGCTCACGTGTTACCGCCCCTTCATTGAGTTGCCCCGCGTATGGAGGTCGCCCCGCGTTTGGAGACAGCTTAAGCGCCAAGGGGGGTGGCGCCGATTGTCCGTCAGCGAGTGCGGGTTCGCGGTGGCCGCCGCGGCCTCGGCTGCCTCGGCTGCCTCCGCGTCGGCTTCTAGTGGCCGTACTGATAGAAGGGGCGGACGTTCTCCCTCATCCAGTGGCCCACCGGGTCGTCGGCCACGTCCAGCAGGACCAGGTTCACCGGCCACTTCACCGGGACCCTGCCGAGGGCCTTGCCCAGCGCCTCCAGGGGCAGCGCCCTGATGTCGCCCTCCCACTGGGAGAGTTCGACGCCCACGAACATCACCGGGTCCGCCGTCTCGATCGCGGCCAGGCAGCGGCGGGCCGTGGCGACCACACCGATCTGCGCGAACTCGGCGGAGGCCGCGGCCAGGAAGTCCATCGGGTCGTCCTGCCAGTCCGGCTCGAAGAGGCGCACCCGGCCGCCCGAGCCAGGGCCGTCCAGTTCGGAGTGGCCGGACCTGCACAGCTCGGCGACCGCCTCCGGCGGCAGCGGGACGCCCACCACTCCCCCGGGGTTCACGGCGATGCCGACCTGCGGGGGCAGGCCGCGGGCGAACTCGACGGCCGGGGCGATCGTGTACGACAGATGGGCGCCGACGACCTGACGGAACTGCTCCTCGGAGCTGAAGACCGGGACGTACACCTGGCCCTCGATCTCCGTGGTGGGCAGGTCCAGCGGACCGCTGTGCGGGCCGCCGCCCTCCGGCAGCGGGATCCACAGGAGACTCCGGCCCAGTACCTCAAGGAGCCGGCCCGCCGCCGCGGGGACGCCGAGGGAGGCCGACAGGACCTCCTCCAGCTCGTTGCCGGGCCATCCCCCGTGCGGGTGGGGGTGCGCCTGTGCCGGGAAGTCCGCGGGAATGTCCGCCGGGAAGTCCATCTGCCTACCGCCTGCTGGAAACCGCTGCTGTTGAGGCTGAAAAGGCTAGCGGGTGACTGTGACAAAGCCTCATCCCGTGAGCCGCTCCGCCTTCTCGAAGGCGATCCGGCACAGCACGTCCGCCGCGTCCCGGTCGAGGAGCACCGCCGAGCCGACGCCCTGCGGCACCGCACCCTTCTCCACCGCGCGCACCAGGCGGGCGGCGGCGTGGCGGTGGCGCAGGAAGGCGTACCGGGAGACGCCCCGGCCGCGCTCGCGCTGGCCGTCCAGTGCCGTGCCGGGCGTGACGTCCAGGAGCAGCAGGTGCAAGGTGCCGCCGCGGCGGCGGGCCTCGCGGGCCAGCCAGTCGCGCACCCAGGCCTGGGTGCCGCAGTCGTGCACGACCACGCCCTCGCCGGTGCGCAGCGCGCGGCGCAGTCCGGCGTAGTGGGCGAGGCGGACCAGCGGGCGGTAGAGGGCGTACGGCAGGAAGCGGGCCAGCCGGGCGTCCCAGCGGTCGCGGGTGTCCTGGGAGTCGACCCTTATGCCCTGGACGGTGCGGTGCATCAGGGTGGACTTGCCGCTGCCGGGCAGACCGGTGACCACGACCAGGTCACGGGGGCCGAAGAGCAGACCGTGCGGGCTGTGGCCGGCCCGGTCGCGCAGATCGCGGACGACCGGCGCTGGGCGCTCGCCGCACCGCTCGCGGGCCGGGGCCGTCGGCTGCTCGGGCAGGGCGATGCCCGTCGTCGTCGCGTATGCCGTGGTCCTTGTCACCGTGATCGTCCTCCCTGGGGTTCAGGAAAGTTTCTCCCCACTTAACGTAAAGAGAAGGTAATGCACGATGTCTCGCGGTAGCGTCCGCTCCCCGCCACAGCCCTGTTACAAAGCTCCGCCCGGCATGCAATGATGAGCCCGCCAACTGCATACCGGCCGCTTGAATCCGCGCGGGAGAGTCCCCGGCAGTCTTCGCCGGGGCGCCGAAGGAGCAAGTCCCTCCCTTGAATCTCTCAGGCCCCCTTACCGCGCGGGCGAGGCACATCTGAAAAGCGGGCCGCTGTGTCAGTGGCTCCACCCAAGGTGCAAGCCGTGATCACTCGGTGGTCAGGGCGAACCTCTCAGGTTCCGATGACAGATGGGGAGGACAGACCTCGCCTGTCATGCCCTTGGGACCTTTGGGAGACGACCGACCGATGAGCAGTACCGATTCCGCTGGACTCCGCCGTACCGCGCTCGATGCCCGGCATCGCTCGCTCGGCGCGACCATGACCGACTTCGCCGGCTGGGACATGCCCCTGCGCTACGGATCCGAGCGCGACGAGCATGTCGCCGTACGGTCCAGGGCCGGGCTCTTCGACCTCTCCCACATGGGCGAGCTCACCGTGACCGGCACCCAGGCCGCCGCCCTGCTGAACTACGCCCTGGTCGGCAACATCGCCTCCGTCGGCGTCGGGCGCGCCCGCTACACCATGATCTGCAGGGCCGACGGCGGCATCCTCGACGACCTGATCGTCTACCGGCTGGCCGACACCGAGTACATGGTCGTGGCCAATGCCTCCAACGCCCAGGTGGTCCTCGGCGCGCTGACGGAGCGTTCCGCCGGGTTCGACGCCGAGGTACGCGACGACCGGGACGCCTACGCGCTGATCGCCGTCCAGGGACCCGAGTCCCCCGGGATCCTGAAGTCGCTGACCGACGCCGACCTGGACGGCCTGAAGTACTACGCCGGGCTGCCCGGCACCGTCGCCGGGGTCCCGGCGCTGATCGCGCGCACCGGCTACACCGGCGAGGACGGCTTCGAGCTGTTCGTGAAGCCGGAGCACGCGGTGGAGCTGTGGCAGGCGCTGACCGGGGCGGGCGAGCCGGTGGGGCTGGTCCCGTGCGGGCTGTCCTGCCGGGACACCCTGCGTCTGGAGGCCGGCATGCCGCTCTACGGGCATGAGCTGACCACCTCGCTCACCCCCTTCGACGCCGGGCTCGGCCGGGTGGTGAAGTTCGAGAAGGAGGGCGACTTCGTGGGACGCGAGGCGCTCCAGGAGGCCGCCGACCGTGCCGCCGCCCGGCCGCCGCGGGTGCTCGTCGGCCTGGTCGCCGAGGGCCGCCGGGTGCCGCGCGCCGGGTACCCGGTGGTCGCCGGCGGCGAGGTGATCGGCGAGGTCACCTCCGGTGCCCCCTCCCCCACGCTGGGCAGGCCGATCGCCATGGCGTACGTCGACGCGGCGCACTCGGCGCCGGGCACGGCGGGCGTCGGCGTGGACATCCGGGGCAGCCACGAACCGTACGAGGTCGTGGCGCTGCCGTTCTACAAGCGCCAGAAGTAGACCCACAATCAGACCCGGAATCGGACACTGAGCGCGGTGCGCGCGTGACCCTGCGCACCGCGCTCACGCCCCCTTCCAGCAGTCCTCTTTCACCAGCACTTCCCCGCGTACAGGAGAATTCAGGCCATGAGCAACCCCCAGCAGCTGCGTTACAGCAAGGAGCACGAGTGGCTGTCGGCCGCCGCGGACGGCGTCTCGACGGTCGGCATCACGGAGCACGCGGCCAACGCGCTCGGTGATGTCGTCTTCGTCCAGCTCCCGGAGGTCGGCGACACGGTGACCGCGGGCGAGTCCTGCGGCGAACTGGAGTCGACCAAGTCGGTGTCCGACCTGTACTCGCCGGTCACGGGTGAGGTCACCGAGGTCAACGAGGACGTCTCGAACGACCCGTCCCTGGTGAACTCGGCCCCCTTCGAAGGCGGCTGGCTGTTCAAGGTGCGCGTCGCGGACGAGCCGGCCGACCTGCTCTCCGCCGACGAGTACACCGCCTTCACCGCCGGCTGAGAGCCGTGGAGATACCGGCCGCAGAGACATCGGCTTAGGAGTCGTAGAAACAGATGTCCGTTCTGAACACCCCCCTGCACGAGCTCGACCCGGAGGTCGCCGCCGCGGTCGACGCCGAGCTGGAGCGCCAGCAGTCCACCCTGGAGATGATCGCCTCGGAGAACTTCGCTCCGGTCGCGGTCATGGAGGCGCAGGGCTCGGTACTCACCAACAAGTACGCCGAGGGCTACCCGGGCCGCCGCTACTACGGCGGCTGCGAGCACGTCGACGTCACCGAGCAGATCGCCATCGACCGGGTGAAGGAGCTGTTCGGCGCCGAGTACGCCAACGTGCAGCCGCACTCCGGTGCCTCCGCCAACCAGGCGGCCCTGTTCGCGCTGGCCCAGCCCGGCGACACCATCCTGGGTCTCGACCTGGCCCACGGCGGCCACCTGACCCACGGCATGCGCCTGAACTTCTCCGGCAAGCAGTTCGACGTCGTGGCCTACCACGTCGACGACTCCGGTCTCGTCGACATGGCCGAGGTGGAGCGGCTCGCCAAGGAGCACCGGCCGAAGGTGATCATCGCCGGCTGGTCGGCGTACCCGCGCCAGCTGGACTTCGCGGAGTTCCGGCGGATCGCCGACGAGGTCGAGGCGTACCTGTGGGTCGACATGGCCCACTTCGCCGGCCTGGTCGCGGCGGGCCTGCACGAGAACCCGGTGCCGTACGCCGATGTGGTCACCTCCACCACGCACAAGACGCTGGGCGGCCCCCGCGGCGGGATCATCCTCGCCAAGAAGGACTTCGCGAAGAAGCTGAACTCGTCCGTCTTCCCGGGCTTCCAGGGCGGTCCCCTGGAGCATGTGATCGCGGCGAAGGCGGTCTCCTTCAAGGTCGCGGCCTCGGAGGACTTCAAGGAGCGCCAGCGTCGTACGGTGGAGGGCGCGCGCATCCTCGCTGAGCGGCTCACCGCGCCCGACGCCCGCGAGGCCGGCGTGAACGTCCTGTCCGGAGGTACGGACGTCCACCTGATCCTCGTCGACCTGCGCGAGTCCGAGCTGGACGGGCAGCAGGCCGAGGACCGCCTCCACGAGGTCGGCATCACGGTCAACCGGAACGCCGTCCCGAACGACCCGCGACCGCCGATGGTCACCTCGGGTCTGCGGATCGGCACCCCGGCGCTGGCCACGCGCGGCTTCACGGCCGAGGACTTCACCGAGGTCGCGGACGTGATCGCCGAGACGCTGAAGCCGTTGTACGACGCGGGAACGCTGAAGGCCCGGGTCAAGGCCCTGACCGACAAGCACCCGCTGTACCCCGGCCTGAACAAGTAGTTCCCCGGTGGGGGCACCCGACGGCGTGTGCCCCCACCCTCCTAGGAGGAGTTCCCGTGGCCATCTCGGTCTTCGACCTGTTCTCGATCGGCATCGGCCCGTCGAGCTCCCACACCGTCGGGCCGATGCGCGCGGCCGGCCTGTTCGCACGACGCCTGCGCAACGAGGGGCTGCTGGAGTCCGTCGCGTCGATACGCTCCGAGCTGTACGGGTCGCTCGGTGCGACCGGCCACGGCCACGGCACCCCGAAGGCGGTGCTGCTCGGTCTGGAGGGCGCCTCGCCGCGCACGGTCGACGTGGAGACGGCGGACGACCGGGTCGAGGCGATCAAGGCCACGAAGCGCCTGTCGCTCCTTGGCGAGCACGAGATCGCGTTCTCCTTCGACGACGACCTGAAACTGCACCGCCGCAAAGCGCTCCCGTACCACGCGAACGGCATGACCCTCTGGGCGTACGACGCGTCCGGGGCGGAGCTGCTGAACAGGACGTACTACTCGGTCGGCGGCGGGTTCGTCGTCGACGAGGAGGCGGTCGGCGCCGACCGCATCAAGCTGGACGACACGGTCCTGAAGTACCCCTTCCGCACGGGCGACGAGCTGCTGCGGCTGACGAAGGAGACGGGTCTGTCGATCTCCGCGCTGATGCTGGAGAACGAGCGGGCCTGGCGCACCGAGGAGGAGATCCGCGAGGGTCTGCTGGACATCTGGCGGGTGATGCGGGCGTGTGTCTCGAGCGGGATGTCACGGGAGGGCATCCTGCCGGGCGGCCTGCGCGTACGCCGCCGTGCCGCTGTCTCCGCGCGCCAACTGCGCGCCGAGGGCGACCCGTTGGCGCACGCGATGGAGTGGATCACGCTCTACGCGATGGCCGTGAACGAGGAGAACGCGGCAGGCGGCCGGGTCGTGACCGCGCCCACGAACGGCGCGGCGGGCATCATCCCGGCCGTCCTGCACTACTACATCAATTTCGTCCCGGGCGCCGACGAGGACGGAGTCGTCCGCTTCCTCCTCGCCGCCGGCGCGATCGGCATGCTCTTCAAGGAGAACGCGTCCATCTCCGGCGCCGAGGTCGGCTGCCAGGGCGAGGTCGGCTCCGCCTGCTCGATGGCGGCGGGCGCGCTGGCCGAGGTCCTGGGCGGCTCCCCGGAACAGGTCGAGAACGCGGCCGAGATCGGCATGGAGCACAACCTCGGGCTCACCTGTGACCCGGTCGGCGGGCTGGTCCAGATCCCCTGCATCGAACGCAACGGCATGGCCGCGGTCAAGGCGGTCACCGCGGCCCGCATGGCCATGCGCGGCGACGGCTCCCACAAGGTGTCCCTGGACAAGGTCATCAAGACCATGAAGGACACGGGCGCCGACATGAGCGTGAAGTACAAGGAGACGGCCCGGGGCGGGCTGGCGGTGAACATCATCGAGTGCTGAGGGGGTGGGCCCTGACCTGCGCGTTCGTATCTTTCAGCGGTTTCGGGGCCTTCCCTGCTTACGCGGCGGAAAGTCCCCGGAATGTCCCTGAGACAGACTTGAAAGTCCCCGAAAAGTCCCCGGTAAGTCCCCATGGAGGGGGCTCTTGACCTGCGGATTCGCGGCACATGGTCAACACTGTGTACGCCGCTCGCCCCCCACTGGATGTATCAAATCGGTCCCCTGAGCCCGCCCGAGGGGTGCCATTCGAGATATGGACGCGGCGGAAGACTCGCGCTTGGAGCAGCGGCTGGCCTGCCTCTCCCCCACATTCACGACGGCGCAGGCACGTCAGGCCCTGCTTTCCCCTCGCGATCTGGCGCGCTTGGTCACGGAAGCGAAGACGAACGAACTGTCCCGCGGGGTGTACCGGCGGGCAGACGCCCCGGAGACGGCGCACGCGGATCTGCTGGCCGTGTGCACACGGGCTCCTGGCGCCGTCCTGTGCGGTGGATCCGCCCTGGCCTTGCATGAGCTGATCGACGACATCCTCGCAGCAGTACACATCACCGTGCCGCTCGGTACACGCCGCCCGACGATTTCCTACCGCCGACCGTGGTGGCGCAGTACGCCGCGAAGACCTTCGACCTCGGTATCGAACGGCAGCCCCGGGAGAGACCATCCCCATGTACAACGCAGCCCGCAGCGTCGTCGACGCGATGCGCCACCGCAGCCGCATCGGCGAGACCCTCGCCCTGTCCGCGCTCGGCCGCTACCTGCGCCGGAGCGGACGCGGCGGGGTCGGCGAACTCAGGCGGACTCGTTGTTTCCCGGGCACATCCCCGCCCAGGAGGCGAGGTGGCCGGCGGTAGCGAACCTGCTCATGTCCACCCCGATCTCCGCGATGATCACCTGAGCCAGGACCAGGCTGACGCCGGGGATCGCGGTCAGCAGCTCGGCCTGGCGCTGCAGCGGCTGCAGTTGACGAGCGATCTCCTGGCTCAGTTGAGCGATCAGGGCGTCTGCCTGGTCGATCGCCCGCAGCATCGCCGCGACCATGAACGCGTGGTGGTCGGTGAAGCTGTTGGTCAGCGCGCGGTTCAGCAGCGGCACCTTCTCCAGCATGCGGCCCAGCACCATCCCCGCCAGCACTTGCGGATCACGCTCCCCGGCGACCAGGGCATCGAGCATGCTCCGGGCGGACCGGCCGGTGATGTCGGAGACCACCGCGCTGAGCTTGATGCCTGCGTCTTCCAGGAACATCGCCAGCCGGTTGACGTCCCTGGCACGGTCCCGGACGGTCTCGGTGCGATAGCGGGTCAGATCCCGCAACTGCCGGATGTCGCACGGCGGTACGAAACTGGGCCTCACCAGCCCGTGCTCGACCAGGCGGCAGATCAACTCGCAGTCCCTGACGTCGGTCTTGCGCCCCGGTACGGTCTTGATGTGCTGGGCGTTCAGCAGCCACGGCTCGATGCCTTCAGTGGCTTCGAGCAGGTAGTACAGAGGCTTCCAGTACGACGCGGTGGCCTCCATGCCCACCCTGGTGATCTCGTTCGCCAGCAGCCAGTCCCGCAGTTCCGGCAGGCCGTCGCACATCGTCGAGAACGTACGCACCTCGCGACGGCTCCGCTTTCCCTTCCCCGGAACCCGGATGCATACCTTGCACTCGATCTTGCCCAGGTCGACCCGGGCGCAGCGTTCCTCGAACACGTCCATAGCCGCCTCCTGACGACCGGTTCGGTCGGCTGGCGGTGCCCGCCCTTCCGAGGCCACAGGATTCGAAGAAGCTCTCTTGCGTGCTCATGGCAACATCACCGGACTCCTACACACGGTCCCTGCGTCCGACTTCGTTTCGGGCTCAAGACTCGGCGCCAAGCTCCATCGACGTCCTCCGGACGAGCACCACCCGAATTTCCCGGCCACGGGGCGGGCCCGCCAGGGACCGGGGCGACTTCGTTGCGTGCGTGGCGGCCCGCCACCCCATCGTCACGATGCCGTGACCAGCACGGATCGTCGATCGGCAAGACTTTGAAACCGCCTTGCCAAGGAACCACCGAACTGAAAGCTACGAGTTAAACATCTGCACGCCCTCATCAGCGTTCACTCCACTGGTGCTGTGTGCCGCTTCCGCCACGCGTTGCGAGGCTTCTCCAATATGCCCGCGGCTTCGGCGATTACTCGAACGAAGGAGGTGAGTATGGCCGCTTCGAAGAATGCTCCGATATTGAAATGCGAGTAGTGTGGTCCGATTCCGAAGAACACTCCGACGGCGCAACAGTAGAGTGCTGCCCACAAGCCGCGCCGCCGGTTCATCGGGTAGATGAGCAGCGGAATCGCGGGCCATGCGTAGGCTGCACACAGGAATACCGTGGACAGTGTGATGATGAGGATCTTCATCTTCTCCCTGCCCCTTACAAGGCGCCGGCATCGTACATGCCGGCGACGGTGAGGACACCAGCGGGCAGAAAAATGAGAACCGTCGCGAACAGCAACCCCATTTTCCAGGAGTTTTTCTCTGCGATTTTCACACACAGCAGTGCGACCAGCGTAACATAGAAGAACAGCGGGATGAATATAAATGTGATACCCGACCCCATGCGTTTTCTCCGTTGTCGTGACCCAGGGGCCGCCCCCGCACGGGAACGGCTCCTGGGAATTCAATGACCCACTGTCAGGGCGTCAGGCTATCAGTGAACTTCGTACCCGAGTCATCGCAGTGAACGACGCTCGTGGGCCGGTTGCCGGGGCCGTCCCCGATGAAAGGAACCGGCGGCGCGACGTCCCAGGGATTCCCACCGCTGCCCCGGTCACTTGTGTCGCACGAACCGTAGGCATGGCCCTTCGTGGGCGGGATAGGGAGGTTCGAGAAGTTCCTCCAGTCTCCTCCCCTGATTCTGGTGCTCGAAGGGTGGCCCAGATTGTCGGTCATTTTGTCGTCGACGTAGAGGTACAGATCGGGCATGTAACTCTGGAAGACGATGCCGTTGGAAGGTGTGGCGTCACGGTCGTCCTGCAGATGTGTCGACTTGACCGTGCCGTCCGCGCAGAATGCAGCCGCGATGTCCTGCCAGATCGGCGGGGCATTGCCGATCAAAGTGCCCCACATGTTGTTGTTCCAGTCACCGGAGTTCTTGAAGAACATCGAGTAGACATCTCCGGCGAAGTTGCGCACGGAGTAGTTGGTGTCGGGGCTGGCATTGATCTTGTCAACCCACGCCTTGACGTTGTCGTTGATGTACTTGTTGGCGATCATGGCTCTGTAGCCGTGCACCCCGCCGCCGATCGCCCGGAAATCCACGCACGTGCGGTCCGCGTTGAGGCGTGCGCCGCGGAAGTGCGGGAGGTAGGCCTGCCCCGGTGTGTCCCCGTCCGTGTACGGGTGGGAGGTGATCTCGTTGCCGTATTCGAGGGCGTCTTGAGTGGTGTAGTCGAGGTCCGGCTTCGGAATGCCGTAGTCGGCTTCGATGCCCTTCATGATGCTGGTCAGGAAGTAGGGGAGATGGGCATTGCCGACGCGAACCTTGTAGTTCGCTCCTTCACTGCCCGGGATGATCTTTCCGCTGCCGTCGGTGACGAACGTGACGACGACATCGCTCTTGATCTTGTAGCTGTTGTCCCCCTTGTACGCCGTGCTCGCGGGCTGTGACGGATCGGGGCGCCGGTTGGACATGCCCATCCACACCGGAATCGACATGGACGGTGCCGAGCCGTCGGCGTTCGGTGTGAAACCGCCGACCTTGATGTCGTCGGCCCACTTCTTGGCCGCGTCGTACGTCTGGGGGCCGGTGCACTCCTCGTGTCCCACCGGGTTGCACCGGTTCCAGCCGGTGAGGCCTGTGGTCATCACCGACGGGTCGGCGCCCCACAGGTGGCCTCCCTCGGCGAGACCCAGGGCCCACTCGTACAGGTTCTTCATCGAGCGCAGCGGGGTGTTGACCTCGGTGGACACCGGCCAGTTCTGGTTGAGCTCCTGGTTCGGGTCGAAGACCGAGGCCGCGGTCAGGGTACGGCGGACGAACGTGCCGGAGACGGGCTGGAAGGCGACCGCGCCGAAGGCGATGTCCTTGTCGGCCGTTCCGTCGGGCGTGTAGTTCGTCAGGCCGACACTGGGTGTGTCGGTGAACTTGTAGGCGCCCAGGGACACCCACTTGCCGGTGTTGGCGTTCTGGTCGACGTACCGGTCGTACGGGCCGCCTTGGGCTCCGCGGACCACGTAGTGCGCCCGTGTGGTCTGCGCCCCGGTGTCGGGTATGTGCACCCACACCTGGGCCAGGTCCATTTTCTCGCCGAGCGTCCATGTGCCGTCGATGTCCATCAGGCCGCCCGGGCCGCCCAGATGGTCTTCGTTGCGGGTGTGGGTGTACCAGAAGTGACCGCCGTAGCCGCCGCCGACCTGGTGCAGGTCGGCTTTCGCCTCGTAGTGGGTACCCGTGGTGGACGGGTAGAACGTGAACTCGAAGCTGCCGGAGGAGGTGGCCTGTCCGCAGTCGCCCCACGTTTCCGTGCCGTTGGGCACCGAAGCGACTACGTGCGCGCCGGCCGGTTGGCCGACACAGACGGGCGTGCCGTTCTTGAGGCGGTAGCCGCGCCCTGGTTCCGGGATCAGTGTCTGGTACTTGATCAGCTCGTGCCCGCACTGGGTGGCACAGTCCGTCTTCCACTTGGCGTTGGGCTTGTTGTACCAGTACTTCGCGTAGCAGGCTTCCGTGCCGCAGTCGGGCGGTGCCGCCGAGTTGCAGTTGTTGTCGGGGTTGCAGAAGGTGACGAGCGGCGGCGAGACCTGGCTGCGCGCGGCCGTGGTGTTCCACCAGGCCGGCCGGAAGCCCGCCGAGGAGAAGCCGGACTCGCCCTTCCAGTCCTGTCGGCCGGTGGTGGCGTAGGAGTATCCGGTGTCTATGGACCAGGCGGACCAGCCCATCACCTTCTCCTCGTAGGGCCAGTCCTGCGGGTGTGCGGCGTCGTGGTTGGCTTCGCTGCCGTCCACGTCCGTGTCCATGAACGGGTGGTTCCAGCTGTTCTTGTAAATGGGGTTGGCCGGGTTGTTGTACCAGCCGAGCCCCCAGTAGCCGTCGTGCTTCGAGGCCTCCGAGGGCGGGTTGAAACCGAGGTTGTAGTTCCAGACCGCGGTGAACCAGTTCTCCACGTAGGAGGGGTCGTCGTTGTTGACGGTGATCGTCTGGCCAGCCTTGTGGACCTCGTTCCACTTGTCGGCGAGGATCTTCATAGAGGCGGCGATGTTGGTCGTGTAGTCGATGGCGACGGCCTTCTGCAGGGTCGGCGACAGGCTCGTCTCCCCGGACTTCTCGTGACCGGCCATGCGCATGCCGTCGGTGACCTGTCCGACGCCGTAACCGCAGTCGGACTTGTCCCAGTTGATGTTCCAGTACGAGTCCGGGTTGCCCGGGTCGATCTGGTGCCCGTAGTAGCCGTCGACCGCCGCGAGGGGGCTGCCCATCTGGCCGGGGATGGAACCGGATTCGGCCTGCCACAGGTTGGATTCCTGGGCCATGATGCCGAGCATCACGTTGGCGGGAATACGACCGTTGCCGGTCAGGGTGGGCGGCTTGAACAGACCTTGCGGGTCGATGCTGCCCATCCCGGTCTGGTTGCGATAGCCGCCCTGATTGAGGTAACTGGCGCGCAGATCACCGCGTACGGCCATGTCGACCGCCCACTCGACCTGGTTCGGTGTCGGCTGGAGCGCCTGTGCGCCCACGTCGTTCCGGGAGACGGAGCACCAGCGGTCGGGATCGGTCGGGTCGTGCGACACGATCGCCGCGGTCCGCGCCTGGGTCGGGGACTTGCCCGCGGCTGCGCCGGCTGCGGCAGACGCCTTGTGGACCGAGGCTAGGGCGGGAGACAACTGGTTCTCCGTGGTGGCCTGCGGTGTGGGCGTGAGCTGTTGGCTGGTCTTCGTGCCAGTGCCCGTGGCGGTGGCGGTCACCGTCATGGGCGAGACGGCCGTCAGCATGCCCGGGGCCTGAGCGGCCGGCTGCGTGTCGGGCTCGGTCTTCGTGAAGCCCTTTCCGGCGTTCTTGATGTGGTCGACGCCCGCCCGCACACCTGGGGTGAGGACCGGGTTGACGGCGAGTCGGCCCAGGCTGGAGATGTCCGTGTCCACCGGGGCGTCGACCCGGGTGATGCCGCTGCCCCGGGTGTGCACGGCGCCGGACGGGTGCCCGACCAGGAACAGTTCGGAGGAACCGCCCCGTGCCAGGTCGAGGTCACCGAGCTTGCCGTCGGCGACAACAGCAGCCTTGCCCTTCGCAGTCCACACCCGGGCACGCGCGCGCTTGCTGCCGTCGCCTTCGACGAAGGCGATCGTCTCGCCGTTCACCAGGTGGATGTCGAACGGCACGCCACCCGTCGTGAGCAGGTCCTTGGTCCTGCCCTTGCGGTCTAGGTGGACCAGATGACTGCCGAGCGCGCCGATCACACCGTCCTTGACGGGCACAGCGCTGGTGACCTCGCCCTTGGTGGCCGAAGTGCTCAGTGTCTTGCCGGCGATGTCCACGGTCACGACACGGGTGCGGGTCGCGGCCGGGTCGTTCATGTCACGGAACGCGGTGAACGCGGCCGTGTGCGTCTGCGGGTTGCAGGACGGATCGAAGTACGCCAGCGACGCCGTGAACGGCAGCTTCGTCACATTCCCGGAGCCCAGGTCCACGATCGCCGCGAACGCACCGCCCTGCATCAGGTCCGGCTTGTTCGTGAAGGTACGCGGTGCGTAGACGACAGCGGCGTGGTCGTGGTCGATCACGCACCGGTTACCGATCCAGGAGTCCGCCGGCATGCCCGGCTCGCTCAGACTCGCGACCGACTTCCATGCGTACGCCTTGGCGCTGTCGGCGACGAGGATCCTCAGCCCACCGCTGTCCGCGGCCGCTGTCACGGCGCGGTCCTTGCTGGTTTTCCAGCCCGTGCCGAGCTTCTTGTCCGGGTCCGCGACCCGTCCGGACGGTGCCGGTTTGCCGTGGCCCGGTGGGGTGTTGGCGTGCGGAGCCGCGAGGGCTGTGGTGGATTGCAAGAGGCCACTGGTCAGCGCGGCGCAGGTCACCAGGGCGGCCCAGCGCGCGTGTATTCGTCTTCTGGGTCTCAAGAGAGGTTCGTCCCGCTTCTCGTCAAGGTTCCCGTGCCCATTTGGGCACGACTCGGCCCGCCCACGGCCATCACGAAGAAATGAGGGCCGCGCGGTAGCTTTTCCCGGGGGTGTCAGCAGGTGGCGTCGAGGGCTGCGCAGACGACGGCCTCAGAGGCCTCCGGCCGGTGTGACTTCTCGGCAACGGTGACCGTTATGGCCAGGTCGCAGCGGTGGGTGGTGAACCAGCCCATCGGCTTTTCATCTTCAATATCCCGAAAGGGAATCCCCACCTCTGTGGTCTCGTGCCCGGATTGGGCACGGCTGTGCCCGCCTACCCCCCGGCCGGAACGACCTGAAGGGCAGGCGGGAACTTGGGTGTTCAAGCCGGCGTCAAAGACCCCAGCGACGACAGTTCTGCGCCCCTAGGACCGGATGCTTGCTAGGGCGCGCGGAGGGCTGGCCGAGTCCCAGCCCTGGCCGGCCGTGATGGTCAGAGCACAGCTGGCCAAATGGGTGGAGCGCCGGTGGCAATACGCACGACATGCGAGGCGTGCGTGGCAGGTGACAGGTCATTGGGTATCGCCGAACGGGTCGTACGTGACGACCTTCAAGCTGATCTTCGAGTCATTCGCCCCGGCCTTGGAGCCGGAGGCCGTGATGGGGGAACAGCCTACTTTCGGGCGGCCAGGACAGCCCGCGCCTGCTCGATCAACTTCCCGTTGCGGGCCTTCTCCGCCTCCAACTCATGCTTGTGGGAGGAGATCTGCTTGTGCTGGTAGGCGGTCTCCGCCTGGTACCAGGTGCCGACGAGGTTGCTGGTCTGCTTGCAGTCGACATCGTCGGTGGCCAACGACACCTCCGCTTTACCCGGCTTCAGGCCGGGCACCTTCGGTGTGGCAAACCGGCCCTCGGTGTCGTCGAGCGATTCCACCCGGTGGCCGTCGCCGGCCATGCAGGATGACCACGTGGCGACAGCGTTCCTGACGGGCGTCTGCTTGGCAGTGGCACCGTAGGACACCGAGGCGAGGTCTCCCGCCAGGTCGGTCTCGTACAGGACGCCGACTTTCGCGTTCGCCTCGGGGATACACGTCTGGTTCATGGCCTCGTCCCAGCCGGAAACAGACGACTCGGCGTCCTCCCTGGCCAGTTCGGCGTCCTCTGCTGCTGTGCCGTCGTCATCGGTGGCCGCCCGGGGCGGGGCGAAGCCGTGCGTGGCGGCCTCCGTGCGGTCGGTGATGCCGTAGCGGCGCTTCATGTTCATCGCGTCGTAGGCAGTACTCGGATGCAGGCCAGACGGTTCGGGCGCGAACTGGAAGCTGAGGCGCTGCATGCACTCCTGCTTCACCAGGTCCCTGGCGTTCTCCACATCCACGACGTCGGCATAACCGAGCATGTAGTCCTGGAGCGGGAGCCGCATTCCCTTGGCCAGCCCCTGTTCCACCCGCGCCTTCGGCCAAGTGGCCCGGATTTTGGCATCGGGCAGCGGCATGGCCTGCGCAACCAGTTGCCGACCCTTCCCGCTGCCCGAAGTGTCGTGCGGAGCGCCACATGCCGAGGTGAACACAGTGGCTGCCATGGCAGCGGCGAGGGCGAGCGCAGCGGCCCGGACTCGGGGCGTCGACATCACCGATCAACTCCTCTTGTGCGAGCCGTTGTGGTTTTTCAGGCCACTGCTCAGGTTGCGGGCGATGCCGTCGGCCTTCGGGTAGTACTTGCTCGTGCCGCTGTAGCCGGTGTTGGCATACACCGTGTATCCGGCGTACGGGTCCTGGTTCCACGCAGAAGCGGCGTTGTGATACACGGCCTGCCCCGATCCTCTGCTGTCGCAGGGGGTCGGCATGCCGCCATAGGCATCGGACGGGAAAGCGCCGAACACGAACGTGATGAACGTGGCGCCGTTGGGCGAGTAGCCGTCCTCGTTGGACCGGGAGTGCCGGGTGGCCACACAGGCGCTGTCGGACTGTTGCGTCGTCTCGGAGCGCGAGTTGAAGTGAATGCGGAAGCAGTGCGTCGGATGGCTGGTGTCACTCGCCGTGCAGTCGTTGTGAACATAGGAAGTAGCGGCCGATGCCGGCGGGGCCACCGTCATGGTGGCCACCACAGCAGCCGCGGCTGCGGCGGTAGTGACGGCGGCTCGTGTGAGACGCAAGGAACCCTCCCCCTTGGTAGCTGTGTGTGCAGGCAGGGGAGAGCACATGACTGGACACGATCCCCCGCTTGCCGTTCCCAGCCTGCGTACGGGCGGACTGGTCTGGTCCATTCGCCGCAAGCAGGACACTCTAAGCACACGCACACCGTGAGCAGCAGGACATTTCATGGGCATGACGAGAAACTGGCATCCAGTGCGGAATCCGCTGCCACACACCTCTACCTGTGCGTCTTCCATGAATGTGGGACGCGCAGTACTCCCGATGGGCGTTTCAGAGATGGCGAGAACCCGCCGATCATGCGCCGGCTCATAGCTGGCGCATCACTCCACCCTCAACTCGCATCGTCCAGACGAACCGATGAAAGTCCTTGCCCGCCAGCAGTACCGCCCTTAACCTTCCGGCGTCATGCGCACACGAACCGCTGCCTGCGTCGCAGCCCTCCTCGCCACCCTCGCTGCGTGCAACAGTCACGCTCCCACCCCTGCTCCCGCCAAGCCGGTCGAAGTGAACCAGTACGGAACCGAAATGAGCCACGGTCACCTCGTCTTCTCCGCCCAGTACACGATCCGCAACATCAGCCGGTCACCCATCGAATACAAGATCGCGTTCAAGTTCGAGGGAGACGGCACCGGTGCAGTAAATCCGAAATGGGTCACCCGGACCGTCGGCGCCCAAAAGACCTACGACGGAACCGTGTCTGTCCCCTGGGAACGCGACGCGGCATCAACAGGAGTAGAAATCAGCCAAGTGCAACAGATTCCGCTCTGAATGGGCGGTATGTGAACACGTAGGTGCTACACGCACACGCCGACGGCCACTGTGCACTCCGCGTCCTTCTCCTCAGGCTCCAGCCCTGACGCGGGCTCGCCGCCTGTAGAAGCCATCGATGTACTCGAAGAACGAGGTCGACACCGGCGCAGGCATGCTCAACGCCGTCCAGCGGTTCTCCGGCGCCATCGGCATCACCGCTCTCGGCACCGTCTTCTTCGAAGCGTCAACCATGGCGGAACGACAGCCTTCGACCACACCGACGACCTCCTGATCGGGCTTGCCACCGTGCTGCGCTGATCACCTTCGCCCTGGTCTGGCTCTCACCGAAGCACGCCCAGCACGCAGCAAGCTGATCCCGGGCCCGCGATCGTCCGCCGAGGCTGCTTGACGAAGTTGGCCATTGGTCTGGTTGTCGAAACTCTACAAGGCATCGATCAATACTGAGTCCAGAAATGCCGCTCCTGATGGCCATCCCGGCACTGTGGCTGCACGCGTGGCCGCACATTGGCCGCACCTAGCCCTTGACAGAGCATCAGCTGACGTCAACATTTCCACAAAGGCCCAGCTCAGGGGCCATGGACCTAGGAATCACTACAGAGATCGCACCTGCGACCTACGCATTAGGACGCACAGACTGTACGTGTCCGTTTGTGATCTCAAGGTCAACAGAAACAAGAAACCCCAGGTCAGAGGCCTGACCTGGGGTTCACCATGGAGCCGCCTTCGGGATTCGAACCCGAGACCTACGCATTACGAGTGCGGGGCTCGCCGAAGCCATCGCATGCCGCCCGAGCATCAACTGCCCAACTCCGCAGGCGTCTGACGCAGCATGGGATACGTTGTAATCAGCTCTCGACAAGAAGTCCCCAAAAAGTCCCCGGCGTGACTCAAGGCAAGCCTAAGCATGCTTAAAATCGCAGGTCAACGCCCTGATCAATAGCCGTCCACAGGTACGTCAAGTACAAGGAGACGGCCCGGGGCGGGCTGGCGGTGAACATCATCGAGTGCTGAGCGAATAGTCCACCCATACCGTTTTGCCCGGCCCGTCGGGACGCGGGTGCCAGTCCCAGCGAGCGGCGAGGCCCGCCACGACAAGCAGCCCGCGGCCGGTTTCCTCCGTGTCGGCGGCATAGAGGCTGGCGGGGCGGAGCGGGAGGCGTTCGGCGCGGGTGTCGCTGACCTCTACGCGTACGAGCCGAGCATCGGCCGGGGCGTGCAGTAGTCGTATCCATTGTCTGCGTGGAGCTTGGCAGGCCGTCATCGACGCTGACCGCGCCGGGAACGAACGGGTGGATGCCCCGCACCAGCGGCTGAAGACCGAGGCTGTCGTGCATGTTGGCGCCGGAGATGCCGAGCGACAGGGGCAGTCCGTTCGTGTCCGTGATCAGGTGGATTTTCGATCCCGGTTTGCCGCGGTCGGTCGGATTCGGTCCTGTCAGTGGCCCCCTTTTGCCGCTCGCACACTGACGGAGTCGATCGCACATCGCGACCAGTCCAGCCCCGTGCTCACCACGTCTCGGCGAAGGACCTTGGCACCGGCAATTAGCACAAGATGACGGTGACCGGCTGTTCAGCGCTGCCGGGCAACGGCCGGGGCGGGCTGCTCCGGCCGTCGCCCACCGATGGCCCGTCACTCGTTCCGGAAGACGGCCTTGCTCACCTCGGCCGGATTTTGAAACTTCTTCTTCCCGAGGTGGGAGATGCGCTCGGTTACCTCTTTGGGCGCGTGATTCTTCTCGGCGACCTTCCGAAGCTGCTCGGAGTCGGCCGGGTACTCCGCGCCGGACAGGGCTTTCTGCAGATCAGGTGGGGCGATGTCCGCCATGGTTCCTCCAGGCGGTGAGATGGCGCTTGCTCGGTCTGTACGCCGGCGCCGCATGCTGCGCCGGGACCCGTCGGGTACCCCCGCCCCGACAGGGGATTCACGAATTCTCCTCGGCCAGGGGTTGCAGGTGAGCCGACGCCCGCCTCGGCCGGCTGCTCGCTGGCGGCACGCTGCGCGTCGCGGGCGGCGAACACCAGGCACGCCCGATACATGGCCGGACGCTCTACGCGACGCGGACTTCTCAAAAAGAGCGGCGCCGAGCGGATTCGGACACGGGAAGGAAGGAGGATCGCCCAAAACGCGAGGCTATTGGGCACGGGTGGGTGCCGTCACTTCCCTTTCTTCCGGAGCGGGTCGGCCGGTTTCGCCGGAGGCATCTCTTCGGGCTGAATCTCCGCGGTCCCCAGCGGCACACACGATGCCGGGCCCTCGGGCTCCGGGCCGGAAGCACACAGCGATCACGACCGATCAGTCCTCTGCACTACCGCACGTCCCCGGCGAGGCGGAAGGCAATCACCGAGGCCGGCATGTTCGCGTAGCGGCAGCCATCACGCGGGTGTAGCGTCGAACTTGAGCAGTCGTGGTTCCGAAGGTCGTTCGCCCGTGATCGCAAACACGGGCGTTCTTGCTGTTCAGCGTCTCTCCGGGCCAAGGCGGCTACTGCCGGGCGCCGAGGACGCGGGCCCGGTTCGCTCGAAGGAGAGAGTCATGGCCAGGGGCACGGTCAAGTGGTTCAACAGCGAGAAGGGCTTCGGCTTCATCGAGCAGGAGGGCGGCGGTCCTGACGTGTTCGCCCACTACTCGAACATCGCCAGCCAGGGCTACCGCGAACTGCAGGAGGGCCAGAAGGTCGAGTTCGACATCACCCAGGGGCAGAAAGGTCCTCAGGCGGAGAACATCCGCCCCGTCTGACCCAGTCGGCTCGGCAAGGGGTGCCGACTTCGCGGTTCAGGGTCCGTCGCAGCCCGTGGCCGGTCCAGTGGATCATGCCGCGAGTGTGGCTCGGCGGACCTCTTCCCTTGGGCGTCACACGCTTCCGGGCGCCTGATGGGTCACGTGCCGTCCGGCGCCGGCCGCACATGGAATCCGTTGCGGCCGTCGAACCGTACTCCCAGGACGGCGTCCCCGTCCGCCGGCGACGGACGGCGCAATCGCTTCCCGGTGGCGTGGATACCGATGTCAGGGACCCGATCACGCCCCGGCCGAAGCGCATTGCCCAGTACGCGGTGACTGTCGCGCAATGGGCGCGCCCGGAAGCGATGAGCGGCCTCCACTCGTCGGGAGAGGGATTGGTGTTGTCGATCGCCACCGATCTCCCCGCGTCCAGTGCACCCCAACCAGGCGCATCTGCCGTTCCTGCTTGTGCCGGGCGCTTCGCCGGAAAAGGTCCTTGCTGACCTGCTCGTAGAGCCCGCGCAGACGCTGCTCGGAGAACGTTGACTTGCCGGACGCCTGAAGCCCCACGAGTACGGCAACGTGCAGCGCTTTTACGCTAGCCCTGGCCCTCCCGGTCGCTCGGCAGCCGGTGTCGTTGTCGTTCCGCCCGGCTCGCTCCGGGTTCCGGGCCCACCTCGGCGACCGAGTGGCCCACCAGCTCGATCGTTACCTGGTCGGCCAGGTCCTTACGCTTCTTGGAGCGCCGCGCGACAGCGTCTCGGTACGGCCGAAGAACTCCTCGACCTCACAGTGATCGGTCGTCAGCTCCTCGATGAACGGTTCAGCGCATCGAGTGGCAGGCTGCGGCCATCCGGCCCGACTCGGACAGCGCCCACCGCCACCAGTGGTCCAGCACCTCTTCGCTCAGCGTCCGTGCCTCCACCAGCGCCGGCCAGCCCACCACCCGCGCCTGGGCGGTCACCTTGGCGCCGCTCGCGACCGGGTCCACGGCGATCACCGGTGTACCGGTACGCAGGGCCAGCACGAGACCGTGCAGCCGGGTGGTGACGACCACGTCGAAGCGGGAGACAAGAGCGAGGAACTGCTCCGCCGTGGCGCACAACCGCCAGTCGTCCGTGGCCAGCCGGGTCTCGGCCGGCACCCGCACACAGTCCTTGCCGGCCAGCCAGCCGGTGATCCGCGCGTTCACCTCCTCGTGCCGGCGGCGCTTGCCGTACTCGCCCTGCCCGTGGGAGAGCACCACCCCGGCCACGGGCGGCGGCGGGCCCACCGGGGCCGAGGCCGCCAGGTCGTGCCGGGCCGGAGCCGGGGTGCCATCCCGGGCGATGATCTCGTGGAAACCGGTGGCCGCCGGATCGTCCGGATCGACGACGGAGACACCGGCGGCCAGTCGTCGACAGGTCCTGAACCTGGCATGCAACAAGGTGACTTGGGGCCCGTGCACCGGTCCGCACACGAAGAGCAGGGTGTCGTACGCCTCCGGGCGCGCCGTCTCCAGGGACAGCGCGCCGGGACGGAAGCCGGGACTCCACGCCGTGTCGTGCCGGATGCCCGCGCGGCTGAGCGCGGCCGTCATGTGTTGCTGGGCGAGTACGTCACCGGCCGTGGCCTCGCCGTCACGGAAGCTGAACCAGCCGGACAGCAGCAGCCGCCCCCGGTGAACCGGGCCGAGTGCACTCAGCACGGCCGCCGCGGTGTCGTCGTGCATGGCCCTCTCCCTCGTGGAGTCGCCGGTCGTGGAGTCGCGCGAGTACCCGGCTGAGTCGACAATAAGAATCCAAGGTGTGAAGACAACCCGCAGGGGAATTCCGCTGCCGATGTCGTCCAGCCACCGGCGGCCGACCAGGGCGGTCCTTCGGCACAGCGGGACCGTAGCCCTGTGCTTGATTCCGAGCGGGCCGACGAGATCGGCCCCGGCGACACGGCATGCGCCGAACGCCCAGGCAGGGGCGTGGCAGAGCGCGAAGACGTGGACGAAGGAACAGCCTTCATGACTGGTGACTCACCGATCCCCTGTCGGCACGCCCTCGTGACCGGCGGCGCCGGCTTCCTCGACTCCCACCTGTGCGAACCCCTGCTGGATCCGGGGGCCGAGTCAACCGTGCCGACAACCTGGTCTGCGGGCGGCGCGAGAAGGCGGTCCAGCTGGAGGACCGGCCCGATTTCCGGTACATGCACTGCGACGTCTCCGACCCCGAGGGCGTGGAACAGCTGCCGGGCCCGTACGACCCGGCGCTGCACTTCGTCGGCCCGGCCTCGCCCGCCGATTACCTGCCCCTGCCTCCGGAGACCCTTGGGGTCGGCAGCCTGGGCACCCGCAGCGCGCTGGGGATCGCCGAACGCGACGGCGCCCGCTTCCTGCTCGCCTCCACCTCCGAGGGAACCACGTGCTGACCACCTGTCCGCACAGGCCCTGGCCCATCGCCCGCGCGCCACCGGCGGCCTCACTCCGGCCGCCCCGGCCGCCCCGGCCGGCGCCCGCCGCGCCCTGAAGGAGACCCTGCTGCGGCTCCCCGCCACCCTGGCCCGCCGCCGCACCCCGCCCCCGCACGTCGAACACGCCGTCCGCCTGCTCGACCGGCAGGCGGCCGCACGACCGGAGGAAGAGCCCACGCGATGACCCTGACCGGCCCCGACGACCGTACGACCGTCGTCGTGATCACCCACAACCGGCGTGACGAACTGCTGCGCACCCTCGACCGGCTGCGCCTGCTGCCCGAGCGTCCCCGCGTGATCGTCACCGACAACGCCTCGGCCGACGGCACCGCCGAAGCGGTCGCCCGCGACTTCCCCGAGGTGACCCTGCTGCGCCCGGGCCGCAACCTGGGCGCCATCGGCCGCAATCTCGCCGTCCGCCATGTGACCACGCCGTACGTCGCCTTCTGCGACGACGACTCCTGGTGGGAGCCCGGCAGCGTGCGGCACGCGGCCGACCTGCTCGACCCACGGCCCCGGCTCGCGGGCGTCACCGCGCGGATCGTCGTGGAACCGGATGGTACTGAGGACCCGGTCGTCCGCGAGCTGCGCGAGTCCCCACTGAGCGGACCCGGCTGGCTCCCCGGGCCCGCCCTCGGCTCCTTCCTCGCCGCCGCCACCGTGCTGCGTACCGAGGCCTTCCGGGCCGCCGGCGGCTTCCACCCCGGCCTGTGGCTCGGAGGCGAGGAGGAACTGCTCGCCTGCGACCTGCTGCGCCAGGGCTGGTGGCTCACCTACGCCGAGGACCTCACCGTCCACCACCAGGCCTCCCCGCTGCGCGACAGCACCGCCCGACGCGTCCTCGGCATCCGCAACACCCTGTGGTTCACCTGGCTGCGCCGCCCCCTGCCCTCCGCCCTACGCCGCACCGGGCATCTGATCCGCACCGTGCCCCGGGACACCGCCTCCGCGCGCGCCTTCGCCCACGCCACCGCCGGCCTGCCCTGGGTGCTGCGCCAGCGCGACCCGGTACCACCGGACCTGGAACGCCGGCTCGCCGCGCTCGAACGCGCCCGCCGGACCTCACCCGCACGGCGGTACGTCGGCTGACCGTCGGGCCGGTGGCCGGTATCGGCGAAGCCTCACTGCGGGCCCTGACCAAGCTGCGGCAGGTCATGCCGTCCCGGCTGCGGAACCGGCTGGACGCCCTCCAGGTCGACATCATGGACCGCCCGCAGGCCGCATCGGCGGTGGGCGCTCAGGCCTTGGCCGCCGTCGGGCGGCCCGCGAAGTCGGCGACCCGGCGCTGGTCGCCCAGCACGCCCTGGAACTGCTGACGAAGGGGCCGATGACTCAGAAGGAACTGGGCGAGGCACTCGCCGAGCGCGTGCCGGGCGCGCCGCCGCGCCAACTCGCGGACGTCGCCCGGGCCCGGCTGGCACTGGTCCAGCTGCCGCCACGCGCGGTCTGGGGGGCGGGCGGGGCGACCCGCTACGCCACCGCCGAGTCCTGGCTCGGCGCACCGGCCAAGGCCACCGCGCTGCCCGCCATGATCCGCCGTTACCTGGCCGCTTTCGGACCCGCGACGGTCGCCGACGTGCAGGCATGGTGCGGGCTGACCAGGCTGCGGGAGGTGACCGACACGATGACCGACCTGGTACGGCTGCGCGGCACAGGCGGCGCCGACCTGCTGGACCTGCCCGACGCGCCCCGTGCCGACCCCGGCCTGCCGGCGCCGGCGCGCTTTCTGCCGGACTTCGACAACGTCGTCCTCTCGTACGCCGACCGCAGCCGGATCGTGCCCGAACCGTTCCGCAAGAAGCTGTTCCTGCGGAACGGCATCGTGCCCGGATCGATCCTGGTCGACGGCATGGTGGCCGGCCTCTGGCGAGCCGACGGCGGGCTGGTCACCATCTCCCCGTTCCGGCCGCTGACTTCGGCGGAGATCGCCGAACTGGACTCGGAGGGAAGGGAGTTGGCCTGTTTCCTGGCGGCTGCCGGTGAGCGCCCGGACGTCCGCTTCGTCGCACCGGTCGACTGACCGGTTCAAGGCCGCCGCTACTGCGCGGGCGCGTCCGTGACGACGAGCCGGGTCTTGATCAGCCAGGAGTCGCCGTCCGGGACGAGGACGTCCTTGCAGGTCGTGCTGGACCGCAGTGCGGGACCGTCCGCCGCGGTGATCTGGAAGACCAGCGCGTAGCTGCGCACCCGCAGGGCGCCTTCTGCCCCGTTCCCGCTCTCTGCGGAGATGTCCGCCATGCCGAGCCAGTGCCGCCGCGCGATGCCTTGCGCCCGCAACTGCTCGACGGTTTTGGTGGCCTGGTCCGGATTTACGCCGTACATCCTGATGGGGTCGGTCGACGGCTCGTTGCGTGCGCTGGAGCGGTTGCGGGCGCTGGGTCCGGGTACGGTCGTCGCCGGGCACGGCGCGGTCGGCGGCCCGGAGGTGCTCGACGCCACGGAGGCGTATCTGCGCTGGCTGCGGCAGCTGGCCCGGGACGGCATGGCCGCCGGGGTGTCCACGCTGGGGGCCGCACGTTCGGCCGACCTCGGGGAGTTCGCCCAGCTGATCGACGCCGAACGGCTGGTGGGCAATCTGCATCGGGCGTACGCCGAGTTGCGGGGCCTGCCACCGGGCGCCCGGATCGACGTGGCCTCGTCCGTCGTGGAGATGTTCGAGTTCAACGGCGGACGGCCGGAGTGTCACGCCTGAGCGTGACGATCCCCGTCCCGGACACACCCGATGGAGGCACCGCGCATGCAGTACGGAATCCGCGGCACCGGCTCGTACCTTCCCCCGTACAGGTCACCAACGAGCAGGTGCCGTTGGCGGCGGGGTGACGGCCGACTGGATCGAGCGCAAGACCGGCATAGTCGAGCGTCGGCACGCCCGTCCCGACCAGGCGTCCTCCGACCTGGCCGCGCAAGCGGCCCGGCACGCCCTGGAACAGGCAGGGGTCAGCCCTTCCGAGGTCGGCTGCATCGTGGTGGCGACCTCGACCCGCGACCACCCGCAGCCGGCCACCGCCAACCTGGTGCAGTACCTGATCGGCGCACCCAGGGTGGGCGACGGCGCGATCGGCTTCTGGAAGGCCCCGCGGTCGTTCACTCGGCTGCTGCCGCGCCGTGCCGTCACCTCGCCGCACACAGAGAGCCTGGCCAACGACGGCAGCGCGCTGGTCACTCACGGCCTCGCCGTCGGGGTCGTGGCCGCGTCGGAGCTGAACTCGCCCGCAGCTGACAATTCACGCGCCCACGCGGGTCTCCCGTGCCGATCCGGGGAATACGGAATACGCAGTTGCAATTCCTGCCCCCACCCCTGCCTCCCCCCACCGGCACCAGGGAGCCCCCACATGCTGCACGGAATCGACGTGAGCGCGTACCAGTCCTCCGCCTACGACACGGGCGGCCTCTCCTTCGTCTTCATCAAGGCGACGGAGGGGCGTTCGTACGTCAATCCCAAGCTCGCCGCCCAGACCAAGACCGGACGCGACGCCGGACTGGTCGTCGGCTACTACCACTTCCTCTGGCCCGGGAACCTCACCGCCCAGGCCGAGTACTTCGTCAAGCACGCCCCCGAGAAGGCGGGCGAGATCCTCGCCGTCGACTGGGAGACCACCGGCGACGGCACCCACGCGAGCAACGCCGAGAAGGACCGATTCATCCGAACTGTGAAGGAACTGCGGCCCAGCTACCGGGTGGTGCTGTACACCAACCGGAACTTCTGGCTGAACATCGACAACACCTCGTACGCGGGCGACGGCCTCTGGATCGCCGACTACGTCAGCGCCGGCCACCCCCGCATCAAGGCCAAGTGGCGTTTCCACCAGTACACCAGCGACCCGCACGACAAGAACGTGGCGGACTTCGCCGACAAGGCGGCTCTCAAGTCATGGGCGAAGAAGGAGAGTTGAGCCGCCGCTTGCCACTCTCCGGCGGATCCTGCAGGTTTCGGGGCGGTGCGCCGGGGCCACACTGTGAGTCGTGGTGACCAGCCCCGCCCCCTTCTGGGAGACCCTCGACGCAGCGGACCGGGCGGCGCTGCTGCGGGCGGCGACGCGGGTCCCGCTCCCCGCCGACCGGCAGTTCCTCCCCCAGGGCGAGGGCTCCGACCATCTTTTCGTGCTGGTGTACGGCTGGGTCAAGGTGGTCGCCCGGTCGCACGCCGGCTACCGCGCCCTGCTCGCTCTGAGATAGAAGCTGCCGGCGGCAGTGTCCACGCCATGTGGCGCACAGCGCCCCGATCCCGGTCCGGCTGCACACAGACCCCGGGCCCGCGCTCCGCCGCCCTACCCCCGGAAGGCCTCCGGGCGCTCCGGAGACGCCTCCGCCAGGGCCTTCCGTACCCCCTCGGCGTTCGCCCGCAGGCCGTACACCGGCGTGCCCGGCTGCTGGCGCCAGGAGTCGTCGATGCCGCCGTTGTCGACCGTGTCGAAGCCGAGTTCGTCGATCAGGTCGCGGACGACCCGCTTGGCCGCCTCGTCGTCACCGGAGACCGGGAGGGCCTGGCGGCCGGGTTCGCCGGCGGGGCGGTGGCGGTCCAGGATGTCCTGGGCGTACGTGCCGTTGAACGCCTTGATCACGGGGTGGCCGATCCGGCGCTCGGTCCAGCGGCTCTCCGTGATGCCCTCGTCCTCGATCTCGCCGATACGGCCGTCCCGCTCGCGCGGGTAGTAGTTGCCGGTGTCGATCACGGCGACGTTCTCCGCCGCGCCGTCCAGCAGGCCCGCCGGCAGGTTGGGGACCGCCTTCACCGGGACCGCGACGACCACGACCTCGGCGCCGCGCGCGGCTTCCTCGGCCGGTACGGCCGTCGCTCCCGTCTCGTCGGCCAGTTCGCGGAGTGTCTCGGGGCCGCGCGAGTTCGCCACGGACACGTCGTGACCGAGGGCGGTGAGCCGCCGGGTGAGGTTGCCGCCGATGTTGCCCGCGCCGATGATGCCGATCTTCATGACACGCCTTTCGGGAGTAGATGCACATGCATTGATTCGCTGCTGTCCGGCATCAACCCCGGGCGTACGGGACCTATTCCACAGCTGAGCCGAACGGGTGCGCTGCGGGTCGCGGGCCTCAGATCCGTACGACGATCTTGCCCAGGTGCGCGTTGGACTCCATCAGCCGGTGCGCGTCCCGGATGCGGTTCAGGCCCTCCGACTCCCCCGTGACGATCACCTCCGCCGCACCCAGTTTCCAGCACCGCTTCCGATTGACCTCGGTGCGGGTGGTGACGATCGGACTCGCACCGATGCGGCGGGCGCCCTGGATCGCGGCGGTTCCGAGTCAGCCCGCGCGGCCGCCGGTGGACCATGGCGACTCTCGCCGCCCACCGGCCGCGCGCACGAGAAAGGGGGTCCGGGATCCGGGCCCCCTTCGCTCCTCGCTCCTGGTGCCTACTTGCTCAGGTGGGCCCAGAACTCGTCGAACGACAGAACCTTGTCGCCGTCCAGGTCGCGGCTGTCGATGATCGCCTGGGCGACCGTTTCGGTGACGTTCCAGTCGCCCCCCTGCGCGAGAGCGGTCTTGAACTCGGCGGCGGTGATGAGACCGTCACCGTCCGCATCGATCCGCTGGAAGTGAGTGCGCGCTTCTTCGATGTCCGCCACCGATCCGCCCCTTTTTGTTCGTATTACTTGTGCCGTGCCGGCGTCTGTCGCAGGTCAGATTAACGGTCCACGCGAGCACGCAGAGCGGCGGCCGCCCAGGCGAACTCCTCCGCGTACACGGTGAAGGGCTGTCCCTTCAGCACGGAGAGCAGCTCGCGGTAACGGGCGAGCCGGTCGTCGAAGGCGGTGTCCAGCCGTTTCAGCACGGCGGCCGGGTCCGCGTCGCCCAGCAGTTCCCGCAGTACCTCGTCGGCCTCCGGCGCCTCGGGCGCGATGCCCCGCCGGCGTGCGTCGCCCACCAGGTCGATGAGCCGCTTCACGAACCACAGGGAGGTCCCGGCCGGCACCTCGGGCCCCCGGTCGGCCGCGTTGAGCTCGGTCGCCCTGCGCATCTGGGCCCGGAATTCGGGGTCCTGGACCATCTCGGCCAGCTCTACCCAGGCGTCGACCTGCTCGGGCGTCGGCTCCTCCGGCAGGTCCGCCACGGTGGCGAGCATCCGCTTGCGGATCTCCGGGTCGACGGTGTCCAGCCCGTGCAGCGTCTCCTCGACGAACTCCTCGAGGATCCGCCGCCGCTCCGCCGCCGACAACCGCGCCAGCTTGTTCATCAGGGTCATCTCCTCCGCACTCGAACCGCGTCGGGCCACGGTCGACAGCACTGCCCGGGTCACCTTCAGGGACCGGATCTGCGCGTCCAGCGCCGCCACATGCGCCGCCGCCACCTCCGCCACGGTCTGCTCGCCGGAGAGCACCGCACGCACATGCGCCAGCCCGAGGCCCAGTTCGCGCAGGGTACGGATCAGCTCCAGCCGGGCGAAGGACTCGGCGTCGTACAGCCGGTAGCCGCCGGACGACCGGCGCACCGGGGTGAGCACGCCCTCGTCGGACCAGTAGCGGATGGTGCGCACGGTCAGCCCGGTGGCCTTCGCCAGCTCACCGATGGTGAAAAGTCCGGTGCTGTCGTACGGGGGGTCTGGGGGGTCGCCCCCCGGATAGCCCAGCATGTCTGCGAGTGTGGACCTTCCAGTGGGTGGAGACTCAAGGAGCGGGCACGGCCATGGAGACCTTGCGGGACATTCTCGACGCGGCGGCCCGCGGTGTCTTCCCACCGCCCGACGGCCGTACGACGGTCGTCCCGCAGCCGTCCGCCCGGGACGCGGGGGTCCTCTCCTTCACCGCGCACTCGGTCGTCTTCACCGACGAGGATCCCGAGTGGGTGTACGACACCCTGCGCGCGACCCCCTGCGACGCGCTGTGCGCGACCATGAACGCGCGCTTCCTCACCGCCCTGATGGACCGCACGGGCCGGGAGCAGGAGACCATCGACACGTTGCTGGTCGCCGGCCCGCTGCCGGGCCGCCCGGACCTCCCGCTCACGGAGCTCACCGGACCCGGTCACTCCCGGGTCGCCTATGCCCGCGCCCGCCGTGACGAGGTGCGCGCCTGGGCGGCGGAGGGCGGAGTGGTCGTCCTGGGCCGGGGGGTCGCGGGACGCCTTGAGGCCTCGGTGGAGGTGGACGAGGGGGTGCGGCGGCCGGGGCTGGGCCGGGCCCTGGTGACCGCCGCCCGGCAGCTGGCCGAGGAGCCCCTGTGGGCGCAGGTCGCCCCGGGGAACGCCCGCAGTGTGCGGGCGTTCCAGGCGGCGGGCTGTCTGCCGGTCGGCGCCGAGGCGCTGCTGCTCAGGAAGTGAACCTCAGTGCCTGGACTGGTAGTTGGGGTTGCTCTGGCAGTCGTCCATGATCTCGGTCTTTTCTTCTTGTCGACTGGTGATCAGGGGCAGCACGGTGTCGGGTCGGTGACGGCGTGCCGGGATCGTCACTCGATCGGCGGCGTGTCCAGCCGGCGTGCGTCAGCGGAAGATGCCGGTGTGGCCGAGGGAGTAGCGGCCCGGCTGCGGATAGACGGCCAGGCCGTGCGGGCCGCTGCCGACGTGGATGCGGGCCAGTTCGGTGCCGGTGCGGGTGTCGATGGCGTACACCTCGGAGTTGTAACGACCGGACAGCCACAGGACCTTGCCGTCCGCCGACACCCCGCCCATGTCCGGGCTGCCGCCGCCCGGCAGCCGCCACTTCTTCGTCAGCCGGTTCTGGGCGAAGTCGTAGACGGAGATCGTGCCCTCGCCCCGGTTGGAGATGTACATCTCGCGGGAGTCCCGGCTGACGTACAGCCCGTGGGCGCCCTTGCCGGTGGCCAGGAAGGTGGGCACGGTGAACTTGTCGCCGTTCAGGATCCACACACCGTTGGCCATCATGTCGGCGATGTAGAACAACTTGCCGTCGGGCGAGACCTTGACGTCCTGCGGCATGGCGCCGTGGAACGGCAGCTTCTCCTGCCGGAGCACCTTCATCTTCTCGGTGTCCACCTTGAGCAGCTCACCGCTGAACTCGCAGGAGACGATGAAGTACCGGCCGTCCAGGGAGAAGTCGGCGTGATTGACGCCGTAGCAGCTGACCGGGACGGACTTGACGGTCTTCATGGTGTGCGCGTCCCGGAACACCAGCTGCCGGTCCATGGAGGCCATCACGATCGCGTACTTGCCGTTGGGCGTGAAGTACAGGTTGTACGGGTCGTGCACGGCGACCGGCTTGCCGACCCGGCCGGTCCTCGGGTCGATGGGGGTGAGGCTGTTGCCCAGGTCGTTGTTCACCCACAGGGTCTTCAGGTCCCAGGACGGTACGACGTGCTGGGGCTGCCGGCCGACCCGGATGGTCTGGATCACCCGGTGCGTCTTCGGGTCGATGACCGAGACCGTGTCGGAGTTGGTGTTGGGGACGTAGATCCGGGACGGGAAGTCCTTGACGACGGGAGAGAGCTTGTTGGGGCGGTCGGCGGAGTACACGTCCGTTGGGTCGAGGACCGGGGGCATTCCCGGCAGCACGTCGACGACCGGCTCCGCCTTCTGCGCCTGCGGCCGCACGGGAGCGGTGCTGCTGGCGGCCGGCGTATCGGGGTTTCCGGATCCGCTGCTGCACGCGGGCAGCAGCGCCAGGGCGGCGAGGGCGGCGCCGACGGCCGGCAGCCGGGCGGCTTTCATGGTTCGCATCAGCTCAGCAGCTCCGTGGTGGTGACCGCGCGCAGTCCGCGGCGGTCGAGTTCTTGGAGTACGGCAGGGAGGGCGGCGACCGTGTCCGGGTACCCGAAGTGCATGCTCACCACCGAGCCGCCCTTGACCTCCGCGAGCACCTTGCGGGTGATGGCCGCCGCGCCGGGCCGGGTGTAGTCGAGCGAGTCGACGTCGTACGACAGCACGTGCGGGTAGCCCGCTTCGGTCGCGAGCCGGGCGACGAGCGGCGATGCGGTGGACGCCCTGGACGGGCGGAACCAGCTGCCGATCGACCCGGTGAGCCGCCTGAGGCGGTCCGCGCACTTGGTGATCTCCTCGCGGGCGTCGGCCTCGGCCATGGCGTTGATGGAGATGTGCCGCTGGGTGTGGTTGCCGAGGTCGTGGCCGCCGTCGAGGATGCGGCGGGCCATGGCGGGGTGCGCGTCGAGCCAGCTGCCCACGGCCAGCACCGTGAGGTGGGCGCCGTGCTTCTCGGCGGTGGCGAGGAGCTGGGTGGCGAGAGTGGGGTCGCCCTGGCCGTGGAAAGTGAACGCGACGGATGTGCTCGCGCTGGGGCCGTGGGTGATCTGGAGCGGTTGTCGGGGGAAGGCGCGGGGGGAGGGGGCGACGGGGGTGGGGGTGGCCGTGGTGGGGCCGGCCGACGTGGGGTTGGCCGACGTGGGGTTGGCGGCAGGGTGCGGGGGCGGCGCGTCTTTACCGGTGGTGCCGCAACCGGTGGCGAGCGTGCCTCCGGCGATGAGGCCGGCGCCTGCTCGGAGGACGTCGCGTCGGTTGGTGGTGGTCACCCGTCCTATTTAAGGGGCGCGGGGTAAGAAAACGGTTGATTGACCTGACAGGGGGCCAGCGAGCCCCTCATCGATCAGCCACCCGCATCTCGAACCACGTCGTCTTGCCCCGGGGCAGCAGATCGACGCCCCACCTGTCCGACAACTTCTCCACCAGGAACAAGCCCCGCCCGCTGACGTCCATCTCCTGAACCGGCATCAGACACGGCAGCCCCCGCGACGGATCGCGCACCTCCACCCGGATCCATCCCGGGCGGCGGCGCATCCGCAGGCCGAAGACGCGGGCGCCGGTGTGCCGTACGGCGTTGCCCACGAGTTCGGAGACGAGTAGGACCGCGTCCTCGGTCATCTTGGGGCCGAGCCGCCACTGGCGCAGGATGACGACCTGGGCGAGCCGGCGGGCGGTCGCCGCGGACTCGGGGCGGGACGGCAGCGGAACCTCTGCTTCCGTCGGGTTGCCGAACAGTTCGATCGCCTTGAGCGCACGCTCGTCCTCGGCCGCAGGCGACCACCGCGCCGCGGCCGCACGGCTGTGTCCCCGCGGCTGTTCGATGCCCTCCAGCCCCGCCATGCCCCCATCATGGCCGCCCAGTTGGCCCTCCGGGGCCGTTCCGGAGGAATACGCCTCCGCGAAACTGCCACCCCGTGCTGGCCGACTGGCATATGCCGTCGGCATTTCGGGGGTTCTGACAGGCCGTCCGACCTGCGATGACGGCTCATCTCCGGGCAAGCGACAGACCCCCTCGACAAGGCAGACCTAAGGTTGCCCTAAGGCTCCCATAAACCGCCCCATCGAGGGACCCAGGAATCAGACATCACGTCAATTGCAAGCGGTTCGCGGCTTTCACAACTAGGCGAAGATCACAGGAACTTCGCCTTGCCCGGCCCCTCCTCCACGAAGCTGCGCATCCCCCGCTCACGGTCCTCGGTCGCGAACAGCCCGGCGAACCAGTTCCGTTCGACGGCGAGCCCCGTCTCCAGGTCGGTCTCGACGCCGGTGTCGATCGCCTCCTTGGCGGCACGGAGAGCGATCGCCGGCCCCTGGGCGAGCCTGGCCGCCCAGGCGTGCGCCTCGGTGTAGACGTCGGCGGCGGGTACGACCCGGTCGACGAGGCCGATGGCGAGGGCTTCGTCCGCCTTGACCATACGGCCCGTGAAGATCAGGTCCTTGGCCTTGGAGGGCCCGACCAGACGGGGCAGCCGCTGGGTGCCGCCGGCCCCCGGGATGAGCCCGAGCAGGATCTCCGGCTGACCGAGCTTGGCGTTGTCGGCGGCGATCCGGTAGTCGGCGCAGAGGGCGAGCTCGCAACCACCGCCGAGGGCGTACCCGGTGACGGCGGCGACGACCGGCTTGGGAATCCGGGCGACGGCGGTGAAGGAGTCCTGGAGGTCACGGGCGCGCAGAATCATGGCGGTGTGGTCCATGTTCTGCATTTCCTTGATGTCGGCACCGGCCGCGAAGACCTTCTCGCCGCCGTAGATGACGACGGCTCGGACATCCTCGCGGCGGGTGGCCTCTTCCGCCAGTTCCTTGAGCCGGTCCTGGGTGCCGACGTCAAGGGCGTTCATCGGGGGCCGGTCGAGGCGGAGGGTCCCGACACCTTCGGCGACTTCGAGGGTCACAGTCATGCCCAGCAGGTTAACGCTGGTTCATCCGCGCAGCCCAGGGGGCCGGTTCCGACGCGGCGGCAGCCCGAACGACTACTTGGTCCATTCCTTCCAGGACATGTTCCATCCGTTCAAGCCGTTGTCCGGAGCGACCGTCTCGTCGTTCGAGTTCTTCACGGTCACCACGTCCCCGACGACCGAGTGGTCGTAGAACCAGGCGGCCGGCGTTCCCCGGTCACCCCCGCCCCGGATGTCCCGGAGTCCCACGCACCCATGGCTGGCGTTGTAGTTGCCGAAGGCGCCCCCGCCCCAGTAGTTGCCGTGGATGAACGTGCCGGACGTCGTCAGGCGCATCGCGTCCGGCACGTCCTTGATGTCGTACTCGCCGCCGTAGCCGACCGTCTCGCCGTTCATCCGGGTCACCCGCAGCTTCTCGCTGATGACCATCTGGCCGTTCCACGTGTCGTAGCCGGGCTTGCCGGTCGTGACGGCGAGGGTCTTCACAACCTTGCCGTCCTGCATGACCTTCATCGTGTGCTTCCTGGCGTCGACGACGGACACCTGGTTGCGGCCGATCGTGAACTTCACGGTCTTGGCCTGCTGTCCGTACACCCCGTCACGGCCCTCGACGCCGTTGAGGTTGAGGGTGACGGAGACCTTCGTGCCGGACTTCCAGTACTTCTCGGGGCGGAAGTCGAGGCGGTCGTTGCCGAACCAGTGACCCTCGACGTCGACCGCCGGCTCGGTCTTGACGGTGATCGCCTTCTCGACGGCGGCCGGGTCGGTGATGCCCCGGGTGAACCGTATGGAGAACGGCATGCCGACGCCGACCCTGGAGCCGTCCTCCGGCGTGAAGTAGCCGGTGAACGTGTTCTTCGGGGTGAGGGTGGTGAACGCGGAGTCCTCGGCGGACTCACGCCCCTCGGCGTCCTTCGCGACCGCGTGCACCGTGTACTTCGTGGAGTTGGCGAGGTGACCCGACGGCGTCCAGCTGGCGCCGCCGGCCGCGATCACGCCGTCGACCGCGTTGCCCTTGGAGTCCTTGACCTCCACCTCGGTCAGCTTGCCCTTGGCAGCGCTGACCCTGAGCGTTCCCTTGGTGTCCACACCGGTCGCCCCGGACTTGGGGCTGATGCTCACGGTGGCGACGGACTGCTTGCTCGCCTGTGCCGTGGAGTCCTTCTGCTTGCCGTCCCCGCTCCCCTTGTCGGTGGAGCCGCCACCGCACGCGGTGACGGCCATGAGCAGAACACCGGCCGCGACGGCCAGGCCCTTCCCCCGAGCCCGAACCGCCGCCCCCGATATCGGCCGTACGTTCAAAGTCGTTCTCCCCTCCCAGGGCCTGGTCAGGCCCACCCCGGCGCGTCCCGCACGCGCATTGGCGCATAGTAACCGGACGGTTTTGAGCTTGGTGTTGGGCGAATGTCACCGTTGCGTCGCAACTTCTGTCGCCTCGCACGGGCGCGCCCCCGCCCCTCGCCGAACCGCTCCCCACCGGTTACTTGACCGCGCCGCCCGCCTTCCAGTCCTTCCACCCCATGTTCCACCCTCCGAGGCCGTTGTCGGGAGCGACCGTTTTGTCGTTGCTGTGCACGACTTCGACCACGTCTCCGATCAGGGTGCGGTCGTAGAACCAGCCCGCGGGCGTGTCCGCGCTGCCGCCCTTCACATCGCGCAGGCCCACGCAGCCGTGGCTGACATTGACGCGCCCGGGGGCGTCCGGCGCCCAGTAGTTGCCGTGCAGGAAGGTGCCGGAGTCGGTGAGTTTGAGGGCGTGCGGGACGTCGGGGATGTCGTACTCGCCGCCGAAGCCGACCGTGCGGCTGTTCATGCGGGTCACCTCGTGCATCTCCATCACCACCATCTTCCCGTTGTAGGTGGTGTGCGCGGGCGCGCCCGCGGTGATCGGGACGGTGGCGAGCAGGTCGCCGTCGCGGCGGACCTCCATCGTGTGTTCGGACGCGTCGACGAGGGAGACCTGGCTGCGGCCGACGGTGAAGGTGAACGTCTTGTGCTGGAGGCCGTAGACCCCGCGGGCCCCTTCGACGTCGCGGAGTTCGAGGCCGACGGTGACGACCGTGCCGGGCTGCCAGTAGTGCTCGGGGCGGAAGTCGAGACGGTTCTTGCCGAACCAGTGCGGGCGGATCTCGACCGCGGGACTGGCGGTGACCTGGACGGCGCGCTCGACGGCGGCGCGGTTCTCGATCTCGCGGCTGAAAGCGAGGGAGACGATCATTCCGGTGCCGACGGTGGCGCGGTTCTCGGGGGTGACGTATCCGATGAAGCGTTCGTCGGGGACCAGTGTGGTGAAGGTGGTGTGGCGGGCGGAGCGGCGGCCGTGGCCGTCGAGGGCGACCACGTCGACGGTGTACTTGGCGGCGAGCGCGAGTTTGGGGTCGTCCGGCCGCCAGGTCATTCCGTCCGCGGCGATGTGGCCGGGGACCGGGGAGTCCTGGGCGTCCTGGGACTTGATGACGCTGACGGATTCCAGGCGGCCGCTGGGCAGCCGTACCATCAGCCGGTCGCCGGGCCGTACGGCCTTGGAGCCGTCGTCCGGGGAGATGCGGATGACGTCCTCGGGGGCCGGGGGCGCGCCCCCTAGGACGTGGTCGATGCCGAGCCCGTCCGTGTCGTCCGAGGAGCAGCCGACGGCTCCCGCCAGCAGCCCCGCCCATGTCAGTACCGCGGCCAACGCGGCCCCCGCGCGCCGTGCGCGCCGTTGTGGATGCCTCACGTGGGACTCAACGACCGGGCCCGCCCCGGGGAAACGTGAGTGCGACGCCGGCACTGGGCAGAACAGAGGGAAGGACGACGAGCTGGGGAGCCGCCGCGCCCGTGCGAGAGCCGTCGCGGGCGCGTCCGTAGCGAGCCGCCGACCGTGCCCGGGACCGGGAGTCCGGGCACGGCCGGCTGCCCGGACGCGGGTCGGGTGCACCCCGGAGGTCGGCGAGCCGCGGAACAAAAAAGGGGCCGACAGGTGACGAGCGCAGCCGAGCAGCAGGGGGCACGGGCGCGGGCCCCGAGGGCGGAGGCCCCCGCGGTGAACGGGACGGCCCTCCCCGTCCCGGCCGCATGGCCGGGGTCGTCGACACCGCTGGGTGCCCGGTTCCGGGTCGGCCCGGACGGGGTGGCCGGCACCAACTTCGCCCTGTGGGCGGCCGGGGCCGAGGCGGTCCGGCTCTGTCTCTTCGACGAGCACGGCCGGGAGACCAGGATCCCGCTGACCGAACTGACGCACGAGATCTGGCACGGGTTCGTCGCGGGTGTGCTGCCCGGGCAGCGGTACGGCTACCGGGTCGACGGCCGCTGGGACCCGTGGACGGGCGCCCGCTGGAATCCGGCGAAGCTGCTCCTCGACCCGTACGCCCGTGCGGTGGACGGCGAGTTCGGTCTGCCGCCCGAGGTGTACGGGCATGTGCGGGACTGGCCGGACCAGCAGGTCGCCGACACCGTCCGCGACGACCGGGACTCGGCGCCGTACGTCCCGAAGGGCGTGGTCGTCCACGATGACGACGACTGGTCCGACGACCACCGCCCGAAGACACCGTGGGCGGACTCCGTCATCTACGAGCTGCATGTGCGCGGCTTCACCAGACTGCACCCCGGGATACCGGAGGAACTGCGCGGCACCTACGCGGGTCTGGCCCACCCGGCCGCCGTCGAGCACCTGGTGAACCTCGGCGTGACGGCCGTGGAACTCCTCCCCGTCCACCAGTTCGCCCACGAGGACCACCTGTTGAAGCGCGGCCTCAAGAACTACTGGGGCTACAACTCGATCGGCTACTTCGCCCCGCACGCGGCCTATGCCGCCTCCGGTACGACGGGACAGCAGGTCGGCGAGTTCAAGCGGATGGTGCGGGCGCTGCACACGGCCGGGATCGAGGTCATCCTCGACGTGGTCTACAACCACACGGCGGAGGCGGGGGAGCTGGGG
Source organism: Streptomyces sp. NPDC005866 (assembly GCF_040629895.1). Taxonomy (NCBI): domain Bacteria; kingdom Bacillati; phylum Actinomycetota; class Actinomycetes; order Kitasatosporales; family Streptomycetaceae; genus Streptomyces; species Streptomyces sp. NPDC005866. Next base: position 17,819 of record NZ_JBEXWP010000039.1, on the reverse strand, counting down.
CCGACGCTGTCCTTGAAGGGCATCGACAACCGGGGCTACTACCGGCTCCAGGACGACGCCCGGCGCTTCGCCGACTACACCGGCTGCGGCAACACCCTGCACGTGGTCCAGCCGCATGTGCTGCGCCTGATCACGGACTCGCTGCGGTACTGGGTGACCGAGATGGGCGTGGACGGCTTCCGCTTCGACCTCGCGGCCGCGCTGGCCCGCTCGATGCACGACGTCGACATGCTCTCCCCCTTCCTCGCGGTCATCGCCCAGGATCCGGTGCTGCGCCGGGTGAAGCTGATCGCCGAACCGTGGGACGTGGGCTCCGGCGGCTACCAGGTGGGCGCCTTCCCACCGCTGTGGACGGAGTGGAACGACCGCTACCGGGACGCCGTCCGGGACTTCTGGCGCGGTGCCCTCCCGGACGTCCGCGACCTCGGCTACCGCCTCTCCGGCTCAAGTGACCTCTACGCCTGGGGCGGCCGCCGCCCCTACGCATCCGTCAACTTCATCACCGCGCACGACGGTTACACACTGCGCGACCTGGTGTCGTACCAGGCGAAGCACAACGAGGCCAACGGCGAGAACAACCGCGACGGCTCGAGCGACAACCGGTCCTGGAACTGCGGGGTGGAGGGCGAGACGGACGACGAGGGCGTACGGGCGCTGCGCAGGCAGCAGTTGAGGAACCTCCTGACGACCCTGCTGCTGTCGACGGGCGTTCCGATGCTGGTCGCCGGTGACGAGCTGGGCCGCACGCAGCGCGGCAACAACAACGCCTACTGCCAGGACAACGAGATCAGCTGGCTGGACTGGAAGTTGCTGGACGACCCGGGCTGGCGGCCGCTGTTCGACCTCACCTCCCGGCTCATCGCGCTGCGCCACCGCCATCCGGTGCTGCGCCGCCGCGCCTTCTTCTCGGGCCGCGCCCATTCGGTGGACGGGCTGCGTGACCTGGCGTGGTTCACGGCGCACGGCGAGGAGATGACCGAGGGCGACTGGTACGCGCCGGCCGCCACCCTCGGCATGTATCTCTCCGGGCGGGACATCCCCGGCCGCGATGAGCGCGGGGCGCCGGTCCTGGACGACAGCTTCCTGATGGTCCTGCACGCCGGCGACCGCCCGGCGGAGTTCCTGCTGCCGGGCCCGCCGTGGGCGGAACGCTATGAGGTGCTCGTGGACACCTCAGGGGAGGAGCAGGGCGAGGCACCGGGCGTGGTGCACGCGGCCGGCACGGCGATCACGGTGCCCGCCCGGGCGGTGCTGCTGCTGAAGGTGGCCGGCTGACATGCTCCGAGGGTCCCGTCCGGGCCGGGTCCGTCACATCGCCCGCCCCGCTGAAGGGGCATCAACCGATCGGCTGATGGGGCGTATCCAGTTGTACCGACCGCTCGAACCCGCTGGTCCTAGGTCCAGCGACGGATTCCGGTCCGGCCGAAACTCGGTAGGCGTTGTCAGTGCCGATCCGTAGGCTCGCCCCTGATGCCTCCGACACGTGCAACCACCAAGCAACGCTCCGGCGTCCGTACCCTGCTGCGCCTGTGGCCGTACGTACGGCCGGTGCGGGTGCGGCTGTCCACCGCCGCGTTCGTGGCGGTGATCGCCTCCTGTACGGGGCTCGTCATCCCGCTCGTTCTCAAGTGGATGGTGGACGGCCCGGTGGCCCACCGCGACCCCGGCGGGGTCTGGCTCGGTGCGCTGTACCTGCTGCTGCTCGGGATCGCGGAAGCGCTGCTGTTCGGGCTGCGGCGCTGGCTGGTGGCCAGACCTCTCTCCCATGTCGAGGCGGAGATGCGGGCTGACCTCTACGGCCATCTGCAGCGTCTGCCGGTCGCCTTCCACGACCGCTGGGCCTCCGGTCAGCTGCTCTCCCGGGCCACGACCGACCTGATGCTGCTCCGGATGTTCCTGGCCTTTCCGCTGACCTTCCTGCTGGTCAACGGGGTGACCATCCTCGTCGGCGTGATCATCATGCTGCTCCAGGACTGGACGCTGGGCCTGGTCATCCTCGTCCCCACCATCCCCGTGATGTGGACGTGCCTGATCTTCGAGAAGCGGTACGCGGCGGTGGCGCGGCTCGCCCAGGACCAGGTGGGCGACCTGACGACGGTGGTCGAGGAGAGCGTGCTCGGCATCCGCATCATCAAGGGGTTCGGCCGGCACCGCAGCCAGGCGCGCGCGTTCCGCGAGCTGGTGCGGACCCTGCGGGGCACGGAGCTGCGCAAGGCGCGGATGCTGGCGACGATCTGGGGCGTCATCGTCACCCTGCCGGAGGTGGCCATCGGGGCGGCGCTGCTGTGGGGGTCGATCCAGGTCGCGGAGGGCGAGCTGAGCGCGGGGACGCTGGTGGCGTTCCTGTCGACGGCACTGGCGCTGCGCTGGCCGGTGGAGTCGATCGGCTTCCTGCTGGCGATGAGTCAGGAGGCGGCGACAGCGACAGAGCGGTACTTCGAGGTGCGGGACGCGTTGCCGGAGGGCGGGGACGCTTACCGGCGCCTGCCGGGTGCCTCTCCCACTCTCGACTTCGCTCGAGCGGGGGGACCCCCGTCGCCCACCCGTGCCGCCCATGCGCCACGGCTCCCCGCCGCCACGTCGGCCGACAACGATGGCATCCGCTTCCACTCGGTCTCCTTCCGCTACCCGGACGCCTCCCCCGACTCACCCCCCACCCTCACCCACATCGACCTCCACATCCGCCCCGGCGAGTCCATGGCCCTGGTCGGTGCCACCGGCAGTGGGAAGACCACCCTCACCGCCCTGATCCCCCGCCTGCACGAGACGACCTCCGGACGGATCACCCTCGACGGCCGGGACATCACCGCCATGCCCCGCGAGGAGCTCCGCGCCCTCGTCGCCGTGGCCTTCGAGGAGCCCACCCTCTTCTCCGCCTCCGTCGGCGAGAACGTCCTGATGGGAGCCGAAGACGGCGCCGGCGAACCGGAAGTGGCGCGCGCCCTTGCCGTCGCGCAGGCGGACTTCGCACACGCCCTGCCCCAGGGCACCGCGACCCAGGTCGGCGAGCAGGGCCTCAGCCTCTCCGGCGGCCAGCGCCAGCGCCTCGCGCTGGCGCGGGCGGTCGTCGGCCAGCCCCGCTTCCTCGTGCTGGACGACCCGCTCTCCGCCCTGGACGTCCACACGGAGGCCGCCGTGGAGGCAGCCCTGCGCGACGTACTCGCCGACACCACCGCCCTGATCGTCGCCCACCGCCCCTCCACCGTCCTGCTCGCCGACCGCGTCGCCCTGCTCTCCGACGGCCGTGTCACCGCCGTCGGCACCCACCAGGAACTGCTCCGCACCAACGCCGAGTACACCCGTCTGATGTCCGGGGAGGATCACCGCCGATGACCGCCGCCACCTCCCTGCCCGCCCCCGACGAGGACGACGAACTCTCGCGCCCCAAGCCCGCCGGCGGCGACCCCTTCGACCGGGACGTCCTGCCCACCCCGCCCGGCGCCACAGCCACCCTGCTGCGCTCGCTGCTCGCGCCGATGAAGGCGCGGGTCACCGTGACCACGCTCCTGCTGCTGCTCCAGCAGGCGGCCGTGCAGGCGGGCCCGCTGCTGGTGGCGTACGCCATCGACCGTGCCGTACCGGCGTTCCGCCACCACGACCACGGCCCGCTGGTCGCGGTGGCGGTCGGCTACGGTCTGAGCGCCCTGCTCTCCGGCGGACTCCAGTACGCGTTCATCGAGGCGTCCGCGCGCGTGAATCAGGACGTGCTGCTCGACCTGCGCGGCCGTATCTTCCGGCACGCGCAGGCGCTGAGCATCGACTTCCACGAGCGCTATACGTCCGGCCGGCTCATCTCCCGCTCCACCACGGACGTCGAGTCGTTGCGCGAGCTGCTGAGCGAGGGCCTCCAGGAGCTGGTCACGGTCATCCTCTCCTTCCTGTACATCTCGGCGATGCTGCTCTGGCTGGATCTGGGCCTCGGCGCGGTGGCGGTGGCCTCGTTCGTGCCTCTGTATCTGCTGGTGCGGGTGTACCAGCGGCGGGCGGTACGGGTGTACAAGGCGCGGTCCACGGCGATCGCGGCGGTGATCGTGAAGTTCGTGGAGACGATGAACGGCATCCGCCCGGTGCGCGCGTTCCGCCGGGAGGCCGCCAACGACGCCGAGTTCGCCGTACTGAACCGCCGCCACGAACGCACCAACGGCGACGCGCTCCTCGAAATGGCGCGGTATGTCATCGGCTCCCGGCTGGTCGCCAACACCTCGGTCGCGGTGATCGTGCTGTGGGGCGCCTCCCGGGTGGCGTCCGGGTCGCTGGAGCTGGGCGTCCTGGCCGCGGCCGTCCTCTATCTGCGCCGGCTGTACGACCCGATCGACCGCCTCGGCATGTTCCTCAACTCCTACCAGTCGGCGGCCGCCTCGCTGGAGAAGATCGCGGGCCTGCTGGCCCAGACGCCGTCCGTGCCGGAGCCCTCGGTTCCCAGGGAACTCCCTCCCCTGGAGAGCGAACTGCCCGGCCGCGAGGTCGTCTTCGACGGGGTCCGCTTCGCCTACCGCACCGGCGGTGAGGTGCTGCCCCGCTTCGACCTCGCCCTTCCGGCCGGCCAGACGGTCGCGGTGGTCGGCTCCACCGGCGCCGGCAAGTCGACGCTGGCGAAACTGCTCGCCCGCTTCTACGACCCGACCGACGGCCGGGTCCTGCTGGACGGCGTGGACCTGCGCGAACTGACCGTGCCCGAACTGCGGCGCGGGGTGGTGATGGTCACCCAGGAGGCGTTCCTGTTCTCCGGCACGGTCGCCGAGAACATCGCCGTCGGCCGGCCGGACGCCACCCGCGAGGAGATCGAGCAGGCGGCGAAGGCGATCGGCGCGCACGAGTTCATCACCGCCCTGCCCGACGGCTACGACACGGACGTCCGCAAGCGCGGCGGGCGCATTTCGGCCGGACAGCGCCAACTGGTCGCGTTCGCACGCGCCTTGCTCGCCGACCCGGCGGTGCTGATCCTCGACGAAGCAACCAGTTCCCTGGACATCCCCGGTGAACGGGCCGTGCAGCGGGCCATGTCGACGGTGCTGAAGGGCCGTACGGCGGTGGTGATCGCGCACCGGCTGTCCACCGTGGAGATCGCCGACCGGGTGCTGGTGATGGAGCACGGCCGGATCGTCGAGGACGGCCGCCCGGCCGAACTCATCGCCGGCACAGGCCGGTTCGCGGACCTGCACCGGGCGTGGCGGGACAGTCTGGCCTAGGGCCTGTGGCGAAAGTCCCGCCTGCCCCGCGACGCCCGGCACGCACTCTCGCCGCACCGGGCACAAACCCAAGTACGTCCAGTACGACGGCTTGCACCCGGCACTCCCCCAGCCTCCGGCCGGGGGGACCCCCAGAGCACGCACCGGACGCCGCGGGGCCCGCCCTCCGGGCGGACGACGGGACTTTCGCAACAGGCCCTAACGGAGAGAACGGGGGGGCGCAGGGTGATCGACGCGTACGAGGATCCGGGCACGCCCGACACGCGCGGCGGCTGGTACTACCTGTGGTGGCTGGTGCACCGCCAGCCGGGCCGCTCGCTGGCCGGGGCGCTGCTGGGCAGCGTGTGGCTGACGCTGATGGCCGGGACGCCGTACATGATGGCGCGGGCCGTCGACGACGGGCTGGTGCCGGGGCACATGGCGGTGCTGGCCGGGTGGACCGCGGCGATCTTCGTGCTCGGGGCGGTCAACGCGTGGATCAGCATCATGCGTCACCGCACGATGACCCGGGTGCGCATGGACGCCTACTTCCGCACGGTCAAGGTGGTCGTCGGCCACGCGGTACGACTCGGTGCCCAACTGCCGCGCCGGGCCGGGGCCGGCGAGGTCGTCACGATCGGTGTCGGTGATGTGCACACCATCGCCCAGGCGCTGACCGTGGTCGGCCCCGGGGTGGGCGCGGTCGTCGTGTACGCGGTGGTGGCCGGCCTCCTGGTGACGATCTCGCCCCTGCTGACCGGCGTGGTCCTGCTCGGGGTGCCGGTGGTGGCGCTGCTCGCGGGCCCGCTGGCCCGGCGGCTCCAGGGCAGGGAGACCGAGTACCGGGAACGCCAGAGCGTCCTCACGGCCCGCATCGGTGACCTCGCGGGCGGCCTCCGCGTCCTCAACGGCCTCGGCGGCAAGGGCCTGTTCGCGGACGCCTTCCGCAAGGACTCACAGCATCTGCGGGCCCAGGGCTACCGGGTGGGCTCGGTCGCCAGCTGGGTCCAGGCGCTGGGCGTCGGCCTGCCCACGGTGTACCTGGCGGTGGTGACCTGGATCGCCGCCCGGATGGCCGCCCGCGGGGAGATCACGGTGGGCCAGCTGGTGTCGGTGTACGGCTATGTCGCGGTCCTGGTGGGCCCGGTGGCGTTCTTCCTGGACATGGGCTACCAGCTCAGCCGGGGCGTGGTGGCCGCACGCAGGGTGGTACGACTGCTGCGCCTGGAGCCGGAGCCGGACGAGGGCACCCAACCGGCCCCCGCCGACCCCGCCGTACTGCACGACCCTGAGTCGGGCGTACGGGTCCGCCCCGGCCGGCTGCAAGCCCTGGTAGGCGCCAGCCCGACGGAAACAGCCACGGTGATCGACCGGTTGGGCCGCTACACCCCGTCGAACGTGACTTGGGGAGAGGCTCGACTGGACGCCGTACCGCTGCCGGAGGTACGGGCCCGCATCCTGGTCGCCGACAACGAGGCCCACTTCTTCGCCGACACGCTCCGCAACGCCCTAAGGGGCGCGGGGCGGTATCAAATGTGCGGCTACCGCCGCGTGGGCGCGACCAGCCCCCACGCACCCGCAGCCGCCGCTCAACCCGTAGACGCACCCCCTGATGCGCACATCCCCCAAGCCCTCCACGCAGCCGCAGCCACCGACATCCTCCACGCCCTCCCGAACGGCCTCGGCTCCGAACTTTCCGCCCAGGCCCGCAACCTCTCCGGCGGCCAACGCCAACGCATCCGCCTGGCCCGCGCCCTCCTCACCGACCCCGAGGTCCTCCTCGCCGTAGAACCGACCTCCGCCCTGGACGCCCACACCGAGTCCCTCGTAGCGGAACGCCTCCGCACCGCACGCGACGGCCGCACCACCCTCCTCACCACCACCTCCCCCCTGCTGCTGGCCCGCGCCGACGAGGTGATCTACCTGGTCGACGGCAAGGTCGCGGCGACCGGCACCCACGAGGACCTGCTGGAGGACGAGCCCGGATACCGCGCCCTGGTGGCCCGGGACGCGGAAGAGGAGGTCGTCCGGTGACGACGAGCACGAGCCAACTCCCCGTCGCAGGACGGGCCGACGTACGCCGGGCCCTGCTCCGCCTGGTGCGGGCCGACCGCGCGGCCTTCTCCGCCGCGCTGCTGCTGAACGCGCTCGCCGCCGCCGCCGGGCTGGTCGGCCCGTGGCTGGTGGGCCGGATCGTGGACGCGGTGCGGGCCGGCCGTGGCGTCGGCGCCGTGGACCGCCTCGCCCTGTGGATCCTGCTCTGCTCACTCGCCCAGCTGCTGCTCGCCCGCTCCGCCCGCTATCTCGGCCACCGCTTCGGCGAGCGGACCCTGGCCCGGGTGCGCGAGGAGTTGGTGGACCGGGCGCTCGCGCTGCCCGCGTCGGTCGTGGAGCGGGCCGGTACCGGGGACCTGACCGCGCGCGGCACCTCCGACGTGAGTGCCGTCGGCACCACGCTGCGGGACATCGGACCCGAGCTGCTGGTCAACATGGTGCAGGCGCTGTTCGTGATGAGCGCGGTCTTCGTACTGGATCCGACTCTCGGAGTGTTCGGGGTGCTCGGGCTGACCCCGATCTGGATCGCCCTGCGCTGGTATCTGCGCCGGGCCCGGGACGGCTATCTCTCGGAGGGCGCGTCGACCTCCGGGGTTGCGGAGATCGTCACGGCGACGGTGGCGGGCGCGCGCACGGTGGAGGCGTTCCGGCTCCAGGAGCAGCGGATCGCGGCCAACCGGGACGCGCTGGAGGCCAACCGGAAGGCCCGTTTCCACACGCTGTACCTGCGGACCGTGTTCTTCCCGGCGGTCGAGGTGTCGTACTCCGTGCCGGTGGCCGGGGTGCTGCTGATCGGCGGGCTGCTGCATGTCGGTGTCGGCGTGGTGGTGTCGGCGGCGCTGTATCTGAAGCAGTTCACGGAACCGCTGGACCAGATCCTTATGCGGGTGGAACAACTCCAGTCGAGCAGTGCCTCGTTCGCCCGGGTGGAGGGGCTGGCGCAGGCCCCGCGGGCGGAGGCGGACGGCGGGTCGCCGGCTCCGGCGGACGACCGGATCGATGTGCGCGAGGTGCGGTACGCCTATGAGCGCGGCGGCGAGGTGCTGCGCGGGGTGGATCTCACGGTGCGGCCCGGGGAGCGGCTCGCGGTGGTCGGGCCGTCCGGCGCCGGGAAGACGACACTGAGCCGGCTGCTGGCGGGTGTCGACGCGCCCGGGTCGGGCACGGTGACCGTGGGCGGGGTGCCGATCGCCGGTCTGGAGCCGGAGCGGCTGCGACGCCAGGTCGTCCTCGTCACCCAGGAACACCATGTCTTCCTCGGTACGGTCCGGGCCAACCTGCTGATCGCCGAACCGGCCGCGAGCGACGCCGACCTGTGGACGGCGCTGACGGCTGTCGGCGCCGACGGCTGGGTCCGCGGCCTCCCCGGCGGCCTCGACACCCCGCTCGGTACGGGCGGTTGTGCCACGGACGGCTCCCAGGCCCAGCAACTCGCGCTCGCCCGCGTGGTGCTGGCGGACCCGCACACGCTGATCCTGGACGAGGCGACGGCACTGCTGGACCCGGCGACCGCCCGGCACGCCGAGCGTGCCCTGGCAGCGGTGCTGGAGGGCCGTACGGTCATCGCCATCGCCCACCGGCTGCACACCGCGCACGACGCCGACCGGGTGGCCGTGATGGAGGACGGCCTGGTCACCGAACTCGGCACCCACGAAGAGCTGGTGGCGGCGGGCGGGGCGTACGCGGCGCTGTGGGCGACCTGGCACGGCGACAAGACGCGCTGAGATCCCCCGGCCAGAACAAACGGTCCGCATACCGGACTTGAACATCCGGTCAACGAACCATTTCCGGCCAAATTTCTGACGCGGTCCTGACAGATCGCGTTTTCTGGTGCCACTCTTCCCACGGCCGACTCACAGCAACCCCACAGAGTCACCGCGTCGCTGCCGGGTCCGGCACTGCACCCGCACGTGGTTCCGCGTTCCGCCTGTTCCGCATGTTCTGCCCGGACGGCCCAACCGCCGTCCGGATCTCCCCTGGCCGTGTGACCCGCGGCCACGCAGAAGGAGTCAGTGTTGAGAAGCAGTTCCTCTCGCAGACGCACCCCCCGCCGCACCGCAGTAGTGGCCCTCGCCGGCGTCACCGCCCTGATCGCCGCGGCCGTCCAGTCGGGCGCCGCCAGCGCCACGCCGGCCGCGCCGCAGGCCGGCGAGATCAACCCCGCTCACGCCGCCGTCAAGCTCTCGCCCTCGCAGCGCGCGGAGCTGCTGCGTGACGCGAGTGCCGAGAAGGCCGCCACCGCCAAGGCGATAGGCCTCGGCACTCAGGAGAAGCTGGTCGTCAAGGACGTCGTCAAGGACACCGACGGCACGCTGCACACGCGCTACGAGCGCACCTACGCGGGCCTGCCGGTCCTCGGCGGCGACCTGATCGTCGACACCGCCAAGTCGGGCGCCACCGAGCGCGTCGTCAAGGCGAACAACGCCGGCATCAAGGTCGCCGGCCTCACCGCGGCCGTGAGCGCGGCGAGCGCCGAGAAGCAGGCCGTCTCCCGCGCCAAGGCCCTCGGTTCCACCAAGCCGGCCGCGGACGGCGCCCGCAAGGTGATCTGGGCCGGTTCCGGCAAGCCCGTCCTCGCCTACGAGACGGTCGTCGGCGGCTTCCAGGACGACGGCACCCCGAACCAGCTGCACGTCATCACCGACGCGGCCACCGGCAAGAAGCTCTTCGAGTACCAGGGCATCGAGAACGCCGCCGGCACCGGCAACACCCAGTACAGCGGATCGGTCTCGCTGACGACGACCCAGTCGGGCTCGACGTACAACCTGACCGATGGGGACCGCGGCAACCACAAGACGTACAACCTGAACCACGGCACGTCGGGCACCGGCACGCTGTTCTCGCAGTCGAGCAACACCTGGGGCAACGGCACCACGTCGAACGCGGCCACCGCCGGCGCCGACGCGCACTACGGCGCCGCCCAGACCTGGGACTTCTACAAGAACTCGTTCGGCCGCAGCGGCATCAAGAACAACGGCGTCGCCGCCTACTCCCGGGTCCACTACGGCAACGCGTACGTCAACGCGTTCTGGGACGACGGCTGCTTCTGCATGACCTACGGCGACGGCACCGGCAACGCGGACCCGCTGACCTCGCTGGACGTGGCCGGCCACGAGATGAGCCACGGTGTCACCTCGAACACCGCGGGCCTCAACTACAGCGGTGAATCGGGCGGCCTGAACGAGGCCACGTCGGACATCATGGGCACCGGAGTGGAGTTCTACGCCGCCAACTCCTCCGACGTCGGCGACTACCTCATCGGCGAGAAGATCGACATCAACGGCAACGGCACCCCGCTGCGCTACATGGACAAGCCGAGCAAGGACGGCGCCTCCAAGGACAGCTGGTACTCGGGGCTCGGCGGCCTCGACGTGCACTACTCGTCCGGCCCCGCGAACCACTGGTTCTACCTGCTGAGCGAGGGCAGCGGCGCCAAGGTCATCAACGGCGTCAGCTACAACTCGCCCACGGCGGACGGCCTTCCGGTCACCGGCATCGGCCGGGACAAGGCCCTGCAGATCTGGTACCGCGCGCTCACCACCAAGTTCACCTCGACGACCAACTACGCCGCCGCCCGCACCGGCACCCTCGCGGCGGCGGGTGAGCTGTACGGCACGACGGGCACCGAGTACAAGGCGGTGCAGGACGCCTGGGCGGCCATCGCGGTCGGCGCCCGCTCGGGCGGTGGCGGCGGTACGGGCACCTCGTACGAGAGCACCACAGCGGTGTCGATTCCGGACAACGGACCCGCGGTCACCTCGTCGATCACGGTCTCGGGCAGGACCGGAAACGCGCCGAGCAACCTCCAGGTGACGCCGAATATCAGCCACACCTGGCGCGGTGACCTGGTGATCGACCTCGTCGGTCCGTCCGGGACCTCGTACCGCCTGAAGAGCTTCAGCTCGTCCGACTCCGCGGACAACGTGACGGACACCTACACGGTGAACGCCTCGTCGGAACCGGCCAACGGGACCTGGACGCTGAAGGTGCAGGACCAGGCCGCCCAGGACACAGGCAAGATCAACAGCTGGAAGCTGACCTTCCCGTAAACCGCAGGACACGGGCGTGAGCCGCGGGCGCCGTCCGGGGGGTTCGACTCCCCCCGGACGGCGCCCGTTTCACCTGCCCGCAATGTTCACCCAACACCTGCTTTTCGGCCAACATCACTTCAAGGTCCTGACATGTACGCGACCTTGATGTCACTCTTCCCTCACCCGTCGCACAGCACAGCACAACAACTTCACAACCCCACAGCCGGGTTCGGTAACCCCACACCGTCCCGGACTCCCCACATCCTGAAGGAGCTTGAGTGAGCCCCCTCTACGCGCGTCACCAGCGCACCACTCTGGCCATCGCCACCGCTGTCGCCGCCGGCGCCCTGCTCACCACGGGTCTGACCGCCAACGCCTCCGCCGCCGGCAAGCAGCCGTTGGCCGGCGCCCCGACCCTGCTGTCCAACTCCGTTCGCACCGCCCTCATCCAGAAGGCGCAGGCGGACGTCGCCGAGACCGCCCAGCAGATAGGCCTCGGCGCCAAGGAGAAGCTGGTCGTCAAGGACGTCGTGAAGGACGTCGACGGCACGGTCCACACGCGCTACGAGCGCACCTACGCGGGCCTGCCGGTGCTCGGCGGCGACCTGGTCGTGCACACGGCCAAGTCCGGCAGGACCGAGGCTGTCACCAAGGCGACGAAGACGGTCATCAAGGTGGCCTCCCTCAAGCCGCAGATCACCACCGCCAAGGCCGAGAAGCAGGCGCTGACCGCCGCCAGGACGCTGGGCTCCACCAAGTCCGCGGCCGACGGTGCCCGCAAGGTCGTCTGGGCCGGCTCCGGCAAGCCCGTCCTCGCCTACGAGACGGTCGTCGGCGGCTTCCAGGACGACGGCACCCCGAACCAGCTGCACGTCATCACCGACGCGGCCACCGGCAAGAAGCTCTTCGAGTACCAGGGCATCGAGACCGGCACCGGCAAGAGCCTGTACTCCGGCACCGTCAGCCTGAACACGACCCTCTCGGGCTCGACGTACCAGCTGTACGACACCACGCGCGGCGGCCACAAGACGTACAACAAGTCGCACACCACCAGCTCCTCGACGGGCACGCTGTTCACCGACGCGGACGACACGTGGGGCACCGGAGCGGCGTCCTCGTCGACCACCGACCAGACGGCGGCCGTCGACGCCGCCTACGGCGCCCAGAAGACCTGGGACTTCTACAAGAACGTCTTCGGCCGCAGCGGCATCAAGAACAACGGCGTCGCGGCCTACTCCCGGGTGCACTACGGCAACGCGTACGTCAACGCGTTCTGGGACGACAGCTGCTTCTGCATGACCTACGGCGACGGCACCGGCAACACCCACCCGCTGACCTCGCTGGACGTGGCCGGCCACGAGATGAGCCACGGTGTCACATCCAACACCGCGGGCCTCAACTACAGCGGTGAGTCCGGCGGCCTCAACGAGGCGACCTCCGACATCATGGGCACCGGCGTCGAGTTCTACGCCGCCAACAGCAACGACGTCGGCGACTACCTCATCGGCGAGAAGATCAACATCAACGGCGACGGCTCCCCGCTGCGCTACATGGACCAGCCCAGCAAGGACGGCGGCTCCGCCAACTACTGGTCCTCGACGGTCGGCAACCTCGACGTGCACTACTCGTCGGGCGTCGCGAACCACTTCTTCTACCTGCTGAGCGAGGGCAGCGGCAGCAAGACCGTCAACGGGGTCTCGTACAACTCGCCCACATACAACGGCTCCACGGTCACCGGCATCGGCCGGGACAAGGCGCTGCAGATCTGGTACAAGGCGCTGACCACGTACTTCACGTCGACCACCAACTACAGGTCGGCCCGCACCGGCACGCTCTCGGCGGCGGCCGCCCTGTACGGCTCCGGCAGCACCGAGTACAACGCGGTGGCGGCGGCCTGGACGGCGGTCAACGTCACCGGCTGATCCGTCGGTCATCAAGGGCGACCCCCGGGACGAAGGCATCCTCGGGGGTCGCCCTACGCTCTCTCCCATGTCCTTCACGTACGAGGCGGTCGGCGCGACCCGCGAGGACCTCGCCGCCTGCCCGCCCGGCTTCCACCCCCTCCATGTGCGCACGCGTATAGGCGAGGGCGACGAGGTCTTCCGCCATGCCGCCGAGGCGGTCCTCACCTGGGAACTCCACCGCGCCCTGGGCGTGGGCATCGAGGCCTCCGCCGACCGCGCGGCCCCCGGCGTGGACGTCACCATCACGCTCGGGGGCCTCATCAAGGCCCCATGCCGGATCGTCTGGACGGCGGAGGAGTCCCGCCGGGTGGGCTGGGCCTACGGCACCCTCCCCGGCCACCCGGAGTGCGGCGAGGAGGCCTTCGTGGTCACCCGCACCGGCGACGGCACGGTCTGGCTGACGGTCGCGGCCTTCAGCAAGGCCGTCAAGTGGTACACCCGCGCGGGCGGGGCGGCGAGCCGGGGGTTGCAGAACGCGTACGCCCGCCGCTGCGGGGCGGTGCTACGGAGGCTGTGCGCGCCGTACGACGACCAGGGCTGAGCGGCTACGTCACTGCCCCAAACGGGGCGGGGCAGCCGTGCGACCGCCCCGCCCCGACGCCCCGACGGCTACCGCATCAGCAACCCCGCCCCGTCCACCGCGCCCTCCGAAGGAGCCGTCACCAGGCCCAGCTCCGCGCCGGACGCCAGCAGGCGGTGGGACGGAAGGATGCGGACCGTGTAGCCGTAGGGCCCGGTGCGGTCCAGGGAGAGGGGGCCCTCGTAGGTCCAGTGGCCCTCCAGGTCCGGGCCTCCGGTCGGCTTCAGCGGCACCGTCGTCGCGTCCGTGATGCGGTCCTCGGAATCGACCCGGCCGGAGACCGCCTGGACCTCCACGTCGTCGGGGGCGAGGTCGCCCAGGCGGACGCGGACCCGCAGGGCGAGGGTGGCGCCCAGCTCGGCGGTGGCCGTGGCCGCGGTGGTCGCCACATGGTCGACCGACACCCCGTGCCAGGCGGCCCGCACCCTGCCCTTCCAGGCGGACAGTTCGCGGGCCGTGCCGGAGGTCATGGACCGGTGTGCGTGGGCCGCCGGGGTGTACAGACGCTCCACGTACTCACGGACCATGCGGCCCGCCAGTACCTTCGGGCCCAGCAGGGTCAGCGTCTGGCGGACCATCTCGATCCAGCGGTCCGGGAACCCGGTCTGGCCGCGCTCGTAGAAGCGGGGGGTGACCCGTTGTTCGAGGAGGTCGTAGAGGGCGGCCGCCTCGATGTCGTCCCGGCGCTCGGGATCCGTGCCGGCGCCGTCCGCCGTCGGGATCGCCCAGCCGAAGTCCGGCTGGAACCACTCGTCCCACCAGCCGTCCAGGACGGAGAGGTTGAGGCCGCCGTTCAGCGCCGCCTTCATCCCGCTGGTCCCGCACGCCTCCAACGGGCGCAGCGGGTTGTTCAGCCAGATGTCGCAGCCGGGCAGCAGCTTCTGCGCCATCGCCATGCCGTAGTCGGGCAGGAAGACGATCCGGTGCCGGACACGCGGGTCGTCGGCGAACCGGACCAGCTCCTGGACCAGCCGCTTGCCTCCGTCGTCCGCCGGGTGCGCCTTTCCGGCCACCACGACCTGGATCGGCCGCTCGGAGTGCAGCAGGAGATCCATCAGACGGTCGCGGTCGCGCAGCATGAGCGTGAGCCGCTTGTACGACGGGACGCGGCGGGCGAATCCGATGGTCAGCACGTCCGGGTCGAGGGCGCTGTCGATCCAGCCCAGCTCAGCCGTCCCCGCACCCCGTTGCCGCCAGGACGCGCGCAGCCGCTCCCGCACCTCAAGGACCATCTGCTCCCGCAGATTCCGGCGCAGGTCCCAGATCTCCTGGTCGGTGACATCGGCGACCGTGTCCCAGCGCTCGGTGCCACCGACGGTCAGCGCCTCCTCGCTACGGCGGTCACCGAGCTGCCTCGCCCCCAGCCTGACCACCTCCGGCGCCACCCAGGTCGGGGCGTGCACCCCGTTGGTCACGGAGGTGATCGGCACCTCGTCGGGGTCGAATCCCGGCCACAGTCCGGAGAACATCTCCCGGCTGACATTGCCGTGCAGCAAGGAGACCCCGTTGGCGCGCTGGGCGAGCCGCAGCCCCATCACGGCCATGTTGAAGAGGTTGGGCTCGCCGCCCGGGTAGGTCTCCATGCCGAGCCGCAGGATGTGCTCGACATCGATGCCGGGGAGTTCGGCGTCGGAACCGAAGTGGTGGGCGACCAGCTCACGGTCGAAGCGGTCGATGCCCGCCGGGACGGGGGTGTGGGTGGTGAAGACGGTACCGGCGCGCACCGCTTCCAGCGCGGAGTCGAAGTCCAGCCCCTGGGCGCAGAGTTCGGCGATCCGCTCCAGGCCCAGGAAGCCCGCGTGACCCTCGTTGGTGTGGAAGACCTCCGGCTCGGGGTGACCGGTCAGCCGGCAGTACGTCCGTACGGCGCGCACACCCCCTATCCCGAGCAGCATCTCCTGGAGCAGCCGGTGTTCGCTGCCGCCGCCGTAGAGCCGGTCGGTGACCCCGCGTTCGCCGAGGTCGTTCTCCTCCACGTCCGAGTCCAGCATCAGCAGGGGCACCCGGCCCACCTGGGCCAGCCAGATCCGGGCGCGCAGCAGCCGGCCGCCGGGCAGGGCGAGGGAGACATGCGCAGGGGTGCCGTCGGCTTCCTTCAGCGGCACCACCGGGAGTTCGTTCGGGTCCAGGACGGGATAGTGCTCCTGCTGCCAGCCGTCCCGGGACAGGGTCTGCCGGAAGTACCCGTGCCGGTACAGGAGGCCGACGCCGATCAGCGGTACGCCGAGGTCGCTGGCCGACTTGAGGTGGTCGCCGGCCAGGATGCCGAGGCCGCCCGAGTACTGGGGCAGGGCGGCCGTGATGCCGAACTCGGGCGAGAAGTAGGCGACGGCCGCCGGGAGTTCGCCGGCCTGCGGCCGGGTCTGGTACCAGCGGTCACCGGTCACATAGTCGTTGAGATCGTCGGCGGCCGCCGTCAGCCTGCGCAGGAAACGGCGGTCACCGGCCAGCTCGGCGAGCCGCGCCGGCGGCACACTGCCGAGCAGCCGCACCGGATCGCCCTCCGAGGCGGCCCAGCGCTCGGGGTCGACGGCCTGGAAGAGGTCACGTGTCTCGGCATGCCAGGACCAGCGCAGATTACGGGCCAGGTCACTGAGGGGACGGAGGGGGTCGGGGAGAACGGGACGGACGGTGAACCGGCGGATCGCCTTCACATTCCACTCCACGCGTTCGTGGTGAGAGCCGTACGGCGGTGTGCGGCTCGGCGTTCCTCAGACGGTACCGGTGTCGAGGGGGCCATTGCCGGGGGCTCGGCTCCCAGACCCCCGTTCGGTCCGAAAGACCCCGTCGCCAGCCGCTATGGGGTGAAAATAAGCCATACTTACGACACCGTGCTGAACGGCTACACCGTCCGGGCAAGCGCTGCCCAGGCCCGGCGGCTCGCCACGGACTCGCGGGTCGCCTCCGTCGTCCAGGACAGCCGCGTACGGCTTGAGCGCACCCAGAAGAACCCGCCAACCGAAGGCCCGGCCCCGCCCGGATCGCCAAGGCCCTGATTGCGGAGGCGGCGAGCGGGAAGGTGACCGGTACGGGGCCCGGGTCGCCGAACAGACTCCTCCGGGTACCGAAACCGTAAAGCGTTTTCTCCTATGCGAACACGCCACCGGCCCCGTTCGTGCGGAACGGGGCCGGTCTTGTGCGTAGACGTACGGCTGAGAAGTTAACAAAGTGCCGGATTGCCCACCCGAATAGGGTGGGAAGGCTCCTCCGGTACACCCCGAAGACACAGCACTGATACCCGGCACAGGTAGACCCTCAGGTGAACCCGCAGGACTCCCCTCCCCACCATCCATCCGCCCACACCCACGTCGCCGCGGACAGGAGCGGTCATGCCCGCCACGCACCAGTCGTCAGCACCTCCGACACAGCGCACCTCACCCGGCGCCACACCCCCCGCGGACGAGGCCACCGCCGTCGGCCGCATACCCGTCCTCGACGTCCGTCCGCTGGTCCAGCAGGGGCGCCGGCCCGCAAAAGCGGTGACCGGGGAGTCGTTCGAGGTCTCCGCCACCGTCTTCCGCGAGGGCCATGACGCCGTCGCCGCCAATGTCGTACTCAAGGACGCGAAGGGCCGCCCGGGTCCCTGGACCCCGATGCGGGAGCTCGCCCCCGGCACCGACCGGTGGGGCGCCACGGTCACCGTCGAGGGAAAACCGGGGCGTTGGACCTATCAGGTCGAGGCCTGGGGAGATCCGGTCACCACCTGGCGCCACCACGCCCAGATCAAGATCCCGGCGGGCATCGACACCGATCTGGTCCTGGAGGAGGGCGCACGGCTCTACGAACGGGCCGCCGCCGGCGTCCCGAAGTCCAGGAAGCGGGAGATCCTGCTGGCCGCCGCGGCCGCCCTGCGCGACGAGGAACGGCCCGCCCCCTGGCGCCTGGCCGCCGCCCTCACGCCGGAGGTCGACAAGGTCCTGGCCCGGCATCCGCTGCGGGAGCTGGTCACCGCGTCCGAGCCGCTGCCGCTGCTGGTCGAGCGCGAGCGGGCCCTTTTCGGCTCCTGGTACGAGTTCTTCCC
>NZ_JBEXWP010000038.1:0-70463 GCF_040629895.1 Streptomyces sp. NPDC005866 | reverse complement strand
CTCGTACTGGACGTACTTGGGTTTGTGCCCGGTGCGGCGAGAGTGCGTGCCGGGCGTCGCGGGGCAGGCGGGACTTTCGCAACAGGCCCTAGCCCCACCCCACGATCCGGGAAGGATGTCATGCCCCTACGCCACGTCCTCGCCGCGGCCCTCGTTTCCGCCGCCCTGCTCTGCGCGGCCGTCGCCCCCGCGACCGCCGGCCCCTACGAGTCCGTCACCGTCGCCCCGACCGGCCGTCTCGCCTCCGACGGCACGGTCACCCTCTCCGGCACCTACACCTGCACCGGTTCCACGGGACCCGTGTTCATCAGCTCGTCGGTCAGCCAGGGCTCGCCGAACTACCGCCACGGCATCGGCGGCACCCGGGCCGTGTGCGACGGCGCGGAACACCGCTGGCAGAACACCGGCAAGGTGACCTCGGAGAAGCTGGAGGCCGGTGCGGCCCATGTCGAGGCCACGATCATGGAGCTGCGCCCCGCGGGCGGCCTGCCGCTGCCGTCCTTCCACGCCACCCGGCAGCAGGACATCACCCTCACCGACGGCTGAGGCGCGTGCCCGGGCGGCCCGGCACCCCGGCGGTGCCGGGCCGCCGCTCCGCACCGTCCTTTCGCGCACGGATCACCGGGTCAGCAGCTTCCGCAGCGCCGAGGTGATCTCGGCCGGCGCCTCCTCCGCCATGAAGTGCCCACAGCTCACCGTGCGGTGCTCCAGATCCGGCGCCCAGGCCCGCCACAGCGCGGCCGCGTCGTAGCCGAGGGCGGCGCCCCAGTCCTGCTGGAGCACGGTCACCGGCATGCCCAGCACGTTCCCGGCGGCCCGGTCGGCAAGGTCGTGCTCGGTGTCGATGCCGGCCGAGGCCCGGTAGTCGGCCACAATCGAGGGCACCGCCGCCCGGCAGGCCGCGAGATAGGCGGTGCGGACGTCGGCGGGGATCGCCGAGGGGTCGCGCGCCCACAGGTCGAGGAAGTGACCGAAGAAGAGGTCCGGGGCGGCGCCGATCAACTGCTCGGGCAGTCCCGGCGGTTGGGCCATCAGATAGAGGTGGAAGGCCACGGCCGCCGTGGTGCCGTGCAGCACCTCCCACATGTCCGGTGTGGGCAGTACGTCCAGTAGGGCCAGATGCGTGATGGTGTCCGGGTGGTCCAGGCCCGCCCGGAAGGCGACCAGCGCGCCCCGGTCGTGCCCAACCAGCGCGAAGCTCTCGTGGCCCAGGGCCCGGGCCAGCGCCACGACGTCGGCGGCCATGGTCCGCTTCGCGTACGACATCCCGTCCGCGTCGGCCGGCTTGTCACTGGCGCCGTAGCCGCGCAGGTCGGGACAGATCACGGTGTGGTCGGACGCGAGGCCGGCGGCCACATGCCGCCACATCAGATGGGTCTGCGGAAAGCCGTGCAGCAGGACGACCGGGCTGCCCGTGCCGCCGACGGACGCGTGCAGGCGGACGCCGTCCGCGACCGGGACACGGTGTGTTGTGAAACCGGGGATGTTCATGTGCCGAGGCTCCCGCCCGCGGATCAGCAGCCGATCAGCACCTACCGTGGGACGCGTGAGGATGGACCAGGTCGCCTTCGGGGTGCTCGGACCCGTGACGGCCGAGCGCGCCGGTGTCCCGCTCGCTCTGAAGGGCCCACGGCACCGCGCCGTACTGGCCCGGCTGATCGTGGCCCGCAGACGGGTCGTGCCGGTGGCCCGCCTGGTCGCCGACCTCTGGGACGAGCCGCCGCCCACCGCCGTCGGCGCCGTCCGCACCTTCGTCGGCGATCTGCGCCGCGCCCTCGAACCCGGCCGCCCGCCGCGCACCCCGGCCCGGCTGCTCGTCACCGACGGCCCCGGCTACGCCCTGCGCGCGGAAGCGGTGGACGCCTGGCGGTTCGAGACGGCCGTGGAAACCGCCGCACAGGAGGAGCCCGCGCAGGCCGCTCAAGGGCTCCGCGAGGCGCTGGAGCTCTGGCGGGGGCCGGCCTACGCCGAGTTCACCGGCGAGGAGTGGTGCGCGGGCGAGCGGGCCCGGCTGGCGGAGCTGCGGCTGCGGGCCGTGGAGCAGCGGGCCGAGGCACTGCTCGCCGGGGGCCGGCCGGCCGAGGCAGTGCCCGATCTGGACGCCCACCTCACCGGGCACCCGTGGCGCGAGGAGGGCTGGCGGCTGCTGGCGCTCGCCCTCTACCGGACCGGCCGCCAGGGCGACGCCCTCGCGGTGCTGCGCCGGGCCCGTGCGATCCTCGCCGACCAACTGGGGATCGACCCCGGCCCGGCGCTGCGCCGGCTGGAGGCCGGCATCCTCGCGCAGGACCCCGCCCTGGACGCGGAGCGGGAGGCCGCGGCGGCCTGGGTGTGGTCCCGCGCGGCCGAGGCGTACGACCGTACCGTCGCCGCAGGCGCCCGGGCCCGGCTCGAATCGACCGTCGGCCTGCTGCGCACCCTCGCGGTGACCGGCTCCGGCGGACTGGCCGCCGCTCGCGAACACCGCCTCGCGGCGATCACCGCCGCCGAGGAGTCCGGCGACCCGGAACTGACCGCACGGGTCATCGGCGCCTATGACGTCCCGGCGATCTGGACCCGCTCCGACGACCCGGAGGGCGCCCGCCGGGTCGTCGAGGCCGCCGAACGCGCACTGGCCCGGCTGCCCGCGACCCCGGCCCAGGACGCGTCCCGCTGCCGGCTGCTCGCCACGGTCGCCCTGGAGTCACGCGGCAGCCGATCGGCCCGTGCTTCCGAGGCCGCCGCCGAGGCGGAACGCCTGGCCCGCCGCCTGGACGATCCGGCGGTGCTCGCCTTCACGCTCAACGGCGTCTTCATGCAGTCCTGCACCCGGGCCGGCCTCGCCCCGCGCCGCGACACCATCGGCACCGAACTGCTCGCCCTGGCCACCCGGCACGGCCTGGTCACCTACGAGGTGCTCGGCCGCCTGATCCGGGTGCAGGCCCGCGCGGGCCTCGCCGACCTCACCACCGCCGACGCGCACGCCGAGGCGGCCGACCGGCTGGCCGACCGCCATGAACTGCCGCTGGTCCGTGTGTTCACGGACGGGTACCGCGCGCTACGCCTGGCCGCGACCGGGCATCCCGGCCGCGCCGAGGCCGCCTACCGCGAGGTCGACCGCCTTCTGGACGGGCCGGGCATGCCCGGAGTGCGCGCCGGACTGCTTCCCCTCGCGCTGCTCTGTCTCCGGCTGTCCGGGCGGCCGTACGGCATCCGCGCGGCCCTCGACCCGGCCGCCGACTGGGGGCCGTATCTCCCCTGGATCCGTCCGGGGCTCGCCCTCGCCGCCGACGGCGAAGGGGCGGCCCGCGATGCGCTGCGCGGGCTGCCCGAGCCTCCTGCCGACCTCGTGCAGGAGGCGCTGTGGTGTGTCGTGGCGGCCGTCGCCCTGGAGCTCGGCGACCGCCCCGCCCTGCGCCGCTGCCAGGACCGGCTGCGCCCGGCCGCCGGCCAACTCGCCGGCGCGGGCAGCGGGTTGCTGACGGCCGGGCCGGTCGACACCTGGCTGACGGCGATCGGGGCGGCCCTCCGCTAGGGCCTGTCCGGCGGATCAAGTCGCAGGAAGTCAGCGGTGACTCGTCGGCGCTGGGCGGCGTGTGGGGCGTGCGGCTGCAAGGCGAGGAGGCGTGGACAATCAGCCGTTGCGTCTGGGGGAGTGCGGCCACACCCCGCGTCCGCGGCATGATCCCGCCGGACAGGTCCTGGACGGCGAGTTCCTTCCGGTGCCGTGCCGGCGGCCGGTCGCTCACCGCGGGCTGCACACCGTCCGTGGCGCCGCTCCGCTGGGGGTGCCCTGCACGTCCTGCACCCGCTGAACGTCCCGCAGCAGGCCCGCGATGCCGGGGTCCCGGCCGGCCGCGACCCTGGCGATGGTCTGCAGGACGGCCTCGTAGAAGGCGTCCCGTACGGCGGGTGCCATGACGTCCGAGGCGTCCAGGCAGCGCGGGCCCTCGCGGAGCCGTGCCGCGATCTCGCGTTCCACCGGGTGGTTCTGCGGGGTCACCTGCCGGTTCGCCGAGAAGAAGTCCGCCGAGGCGGCCCACGCCTGCTGGCCCTCCTTGGAAGCGAGCCGCCGGATCAGCTCACTGGCCCGGGGACCGTCGCTGAACAGCGCCGCGAAGTCCCCGGTGACCTCGTGCGCCCGGACCGGGCCGCCGTCGGGCAGCAGCGGAGCGGAGTCCATCAGGTCCGCGTGCGGTGCCTCGGTCTTGTAGAAGGAGCGCGCGAAAGAACCCTGGTGCTCCAGACCGCATCCGCCCCAGCCGTCGAACAGCAGCCCGTCGCTCTTCGGGTCCCCGCGATGGTCGGTGAGCAGGGCGTGCCTGGCTCTGGTCCGGTCCTGCCCTAGCAGACCGGCCCAGGCCTCCCAGGCGGAGCGCACGGCATCGCTGCGCCACCACTGCGTGGCGCCGGTGCCCAGCGCCCACTGCTCGTAGACGGCCGGGCCCGCCCGTTGCAGCACGAGGTCCTCGATCCAGTCGGTGCCGGGCCAGCCGGAGGCGCCGTCGTCGCCCATGCCGATGCACCAGCTGCGCAGCGGCGCAGGCGAGTTGTCGGGCCTGTCGCCCTGGCGGAACCAGACGATGCTCTTCAGGTCGGCCTTGACCGGAACCCAGTACACGGACGAGGAGGCCGTGCCGGTCGCGTTCCAGGGGGCGCCGTACTGCTGTGGGTCGTAGAGCTTGTTCAGCGGTTTGAGACGGTTCTGGCCGGCGTACTCGGCGAGTTCACCGATGCCGGGCATGATCACGATGTCCGGGGGCTCTCCCGACTGCACCTTGGAGAGCAGCACCTCGCGCTGGGCAGCGGTGCCCTGGTAGCGGAAGGGGATGCCGAAGCCCCGTAACACGGCCTCGAACTGTTCCGCCTGTTTCCCGGTCCAGGTCCCGAGGATGGTCACCGGCTCCCCTTCGTCGCGCTGTGCCCAGGCCACCACCAGCCCGCCGGCCGCGATCAGCAGCATGACCACGAGTACGACCAGCACCTTGAACCGCCGGGTCACCGCCGCCTCCAGTAGTCGCTGTCGAGCCGGAGACCGAGGCCCAGCGCGGGCAGGACGACGACCAGCAGGCCGCCGACGACGGTGCCCCGGTACATCCGGTCGGTCCAGCCGCCGTCGGAGAGTTCCTGCCGGACCTCCTCCGACCTCTGCGCGACGCTCTGCTGCGCCGCGGCCGGCCCCGGACCGGTCCGCCGGGACACCTCGGTGATCCGCCGGAGATCCCCGAGCGCCCCGTCCAGGCGGTGCTCGGTGGCGGACGTCGTCATCAGCGGGAACACCGCGAGCAGCACGGTGAGGACGAAGGCCGCGAGCAGATACGGGTTCCAGTCGCGGCCGCACCGGTCGCGCAGCACGAACAGCGCCGAGAGCAGGGTCAGCGCCAGCGCGGCCAGGGCGAGTTCGGCGAGCCACCACCCGGCCCGCTGCCACCACCCCTCGGTGGCCGCGGCCTCGGCGTGCCGCAGCTGGGCCTGCTGCAGTTCGTCGAGGCGGGGCGCGAGCCCGACCTTGGCGCGGTTGAGCAGCCGGTCCGCCTCGTCGAGTTTCTGCTCCCGCATCAGCGGCTGGTCGCGGTACATGGACGTACCGAGGTTGAGCGAGTTGCCGTAGGTGGCGAGCAGACCGTTGACCGTGCCGAGGTCCTGGTCCGTGCGGTCGGCGATCCGGGACAGGCCCTGGTCGGCGGCGGAGAGCTGGGACCGGTAGGTCTCGCCCGAGCCCGCGACGTCGACGAGGTGGGTCCTGACCAGGTCGTGGGCCTCCTGGTCGGCCCGTAGCGCCGCCAGCCGGGTGGCGGCGAGCCCCTGCACGGCCGGCGCCTCGCGGGCGGCGAGGGCCGCGGCACCGCGCTGGGTCTGCCGGTAGGAGAAGAACAAGGCGGTCGAGGCCACGGCCGCACACACGAGCAGCACCAGCAGATGCGTCTCCAGCAGCCGGCGGGTCCGGCGGCGGCCCAGCCGCCCGCGCCAGAACGCGGCGGGGGAGTACCGCCGTGAGAAGTCCGTCCGTACGGTCGTCACAGCAGCTTCCCCCCGCAGGCGATGCAGTAACGGGCCTCGCTCCCGGCCCGGCTGAGGCAGTTGCCGCAGCGCGGGCCCGGCGGCGCGTCGACGGCGTCGGCGACGGGCTCGCCGGGACGGGAGCCGGCCCGCAGGATCATCGGTCCGAGGGTGCCGGCGTCGACGGCGCGCAGCCGGATCCGCCCCGCGGGAGCGTCCTCGATGTCGGCGACCGTACGGATCTCGTCCAGCACCCAGTCCGTGCCGAACCGCGCGGCCAGCTGGGCCGCCTGCCCCAGGCACTCCTGGGCGGTGTCGGGCAGGTGCTCCTGAAGCGCGGTGAGCCCCTCGCGCAGCGCACCGCGCATCCGGGCGGTGGCGTGGAGACTGCGCACACTGCCGCCGCCCGCCGGGACGGGCGGCGGCAACTGCCCGGGGAGGTGCCAGCGGGCGACGACGGACGCGTGGACGTCGCCGATGGAGACCATGGCGAACTGCAGCTCGGTCTCCAGCGGATCGTCGTCGGCGCCCGCGACCAGCGTGAGAAGGTAGTCACGGCTGCCCTGCTCCCACTGGTGGGTGGGGAAGCTCCAGCAGTGGGACCGGCCGGTCCGGGGCAGTCCGACGAGGCGGTGCGGCCGGGGCGCCCTCTCGCTGAGCGAGACCTGCCGCACGGAGGGCCGCAGGGTCACCTCGATCGGCAGCTGGGGCGTGTGCACCCGGCGCAGTCGCGCGATGGCGTCCGTGACGGCCCGGCCGAGTCCCTCGTCCACGAACTGGGCGGTGCCGTGCAGCCGTTCGGCGAGGGCCAGCAGCGGATCGGGGGACCAGTCGGCGCCCACCGCGAACACATCACAGGTGAACCGGCCGGCACAGGCCGCCAGTTCCTCCTCCAGACGGGTCTCGCCGGCGGCGCTGCTGCCGTCGGTGATCAGCACCAGATGCCGGACGGACAGCGGGCGGCCGGCGAGCAGGGCGCGCGCCCCGGCCGCCCAGGGGGCGTACCCGGCGGGACGCGGACCGTCCCGGTGCAGTGGCAGCGACCCTGCGGCGAAGGCGGCCCGGCGTCGCTGGTTCTGGTCGGCGACGGCCCACTCGTCGTCGCCGCGCGGGTAGCACCGGACCGGCTCGGGGCCGCTGCCGAGCACGGCGAACGAGATCCGGTCGGGCAGGGCGCCCAGCGCGGCGGGCAGGGCGTGCCGTACGGCCGCCCGGTTGGGCTCGGCGACGTCCACCGCGATGATCACGGCGAGTTCGACGGCGGGCAGGTCGGTGGGGGCGCCGTCGGCGGCCACGTCGACCCGCAGATGGGCCTCGATCTTCGCGCTGCGATGCGGGCGCAGCTCGCCGTCGAGGTCGACGTGCAGTCGGATGCCCGGCTGCGGTGCCCGGGTGTGGCTGCTCATGTCCTGCCTCACCGCTCCTTCCCTTCGTCGCCGTGCGCACCGCGTCCCCGGTGCCGTTCGGTTCCGTCGTGCCGTTCGGTCAGATCCGGGTCTGCGGCCGTACCGCGTGCAGGAGATCCACGAGGTGTTCATGGGCGGCGGCCGACTCCCGGTGCCGGGCGGCCAGTTGCCGGTAGAGCGACTCCAGCCGCCTGCGCTGCTCGCGCTCCGGCGCCGTCAGGCGTCGGAGCCGGCGGGCGTCGAGCCGGCCGGCACCCGCGCCCGGAGCGCCGGACCGGTCGCTCTGGTGGTGCAGCGCGTCCAGCTTCCATTCGTGCAGCTCGGTCCTCAGCCGCAGCGCCTCGTCCTCGGACAGGCTCGGCTCGCCGGCGCCCGGTCCACGGCCCACCAGGCCGGGCAGTTCGGCCAGCGCCGCGTCGACCTCGGCGGGCGCGGGCAGCGGATCGAAGTTCTTCGGCGGCGGACCGGCGTCCCCGGGCAGCCGGGCCGCGCGGATACGCAGGGACGCGATCCGGGCCACGGTGTGATCCAGGGTGCCGGGACCGACCCGGCCGAGGACGTCGAGGGCCGCCCGCCGGTCGCCCGCGCGCAGCGCGAGCCTGGCCAGGCCCAGGGCGGCGCCGCCGTGCGCGGGGTTGCGGGCGAACACCGCCTCGTACAGTGCCCTGGCGGTGGGCCCGGTGCCGTTGTCGCCGAGCCGCTCCCCGCAGTAGGCGACGGCCAGTTTCGGGGCGTACTCGCCGGGCAGTTCGAGGTGGACCCGCATGAAGTGGGCCCGGGCCTCGGCGACCTGCTGGGGGTTGTCGTGGAGACCGGCGCTGCGCAGCGCGAGCAGGGCGCGGTGCCACTCCAGCCGCCACCGGCGCACCGCCGACGGCCCGGGGATGGAGTCGGCGGTGTCGAGCTCCGCCTGGGCCAGCTCCAGGTCGTCCCTGGTGTTCCGGCCCAGCAGGACCCGCACGTTGTGCAGACATATCTCCACCGAGGCCGGCTTCTCGTCCTCCTGGTCGAGGAGCAGCCCGGGGTCGTAACCGCTGCTCACCTCGAACCGCGCGGTCTGCGGGTCGCCCGGATAGCGTCGCGGCACCGGCAGACAGCCGGCGATCTCGGTGGGCGTGGGGGCGCCGAGGTCGAGAGCCGGGGCCGCGGGCGGCTCGTACCGGTCACGGCGGGGCCGTTCCAGCCAGTGCTCGATGCCCGGCACCGTGCCGAGCCGGGCGCCGAGCAGCTGCGGGGACGGACGGAAGTAGTCGGACGGCTCGGGCGGATCGCTCTTGCCGCGCAGGGCCCGGATCTCCCGCAGCGCGCCCCGCAGCTGGCCGGCCATCTCGCGGGCGTCGGCGAAGCGCAGGCCGGGGTCGGTCCGCACGGCGCGCTCGACGACCTGCCAGAAGGAGCCGGCGCCGAGGCCGGGCACCTCGTCGACGGCCCAGTGTGCGAGTTCCCGCAGGGTGACGCCGACGGTGTGCAGATCGTGGGCGACGGTGGGCAGGCCCGAGAACGCGGTCTCGGGCGCCATGTAGTCGCTGGTGACATGGGCGGGCGGCCGGCTCTGGCCCTCCTCGCGCATGCCGCCGAGGTCGATGACCTTGACGCCGTCCCCGTGGTGGACGACGTTCGAGGGCTTCATGTCCCCGTAGACGAAGACCCGTTCGCCGCCGGCGTGCAGATGCACCAGGGCTTCGAGGATCTGGCAGCCGTACGCTGCCACGTCCTCGATGTCGAGGACGGACTCGCCCCGCCGGGTCTCCTCGACGACCTTCTCCAGGGTGCCGTCGCCGACGTCGTCCATGACGATGTAGCCACCGGTGATCTCACCCGTGCCGTCGCCGCGGGCGACGAAGTCGCGGATCTGGACGATACGGGGGTGGCGCATCGCGACCAGGTTGCGGCGCTCGACGTCGGCGAGCCGGGCGCCGTCGTGCTCGTACCGGTTGAGCAGACCCTTGACGGCGACGACGTCCCCGAGATGGGTGTCCTCGGCGAGGTAGACCCAGCCCTGGCCGCCGTGCGCAATGGGCCCCATGATCCGGTACTGGTCGCGCAGCAACTCGCCCTCGGTGAGTTCGGGTTCGTACGAGTACCGCTCGCCACAGGCCGGGCAGTACCCCGTGAGGGGCACCGGGCCCTCGGTGTAGGGCGGGGCGAAGGTGATGCCGCAGTCGGCGGCCGAGCAGCCCATCCGGATGCGCAGCGGCGACCGAGCACGGATGAGGCGTGCCTCGGCGGGGCGCGGCGCGCGCTCGGGGAGCGCGAGGAGGTCCCGGGGGCCGACGTCCCGCGGGTCCCCGGGCAGGGCGGGCAGTCCGGGGCCCCGGTCCGCGCGACCGCACTGGTCGCACCAGCCGGTGGGCAGTACGACGCCCACGCAGCGGGATCCGTCGAAGTTCCGGTGCGGGCAGTTGGTCATCCTCCTGCCGTCCCCCTCTCCGGCCCGGTCCGGGCTCCCCGCATCACCGGCGTCCCTGGCGGTCCAGGTCGGCGCGCAGGGTCCTGAGCAGCGCGCGCAGCCCGGTGAGCTGCTGCTGCGGGTCCGGTAACGCGCCGATCCGGCGGAGCTCGGCCCGGCGCAGGTCGGCCGTCTCGGTGACGGAGTCGAGGGAGGCGCTGTCGACGACGTCGCGGCGGATCGCGTTGCCGAACTCGGCGAGTTCCAGACGGCCGAGCAGCGCGTCCGCGTGGCCGAGCAGCGCGGGCCGCAGGAGGTCGTCGCGGGCCGTGTTCCAGCCGGTGCCGCCCTCCTGGCGGAAGACGAGCAGCAACCGGAATCCCAGCACCCGCAGCCGGGTGAGGAGTTCCAGCAGGGGACCGGGCCGGGGCTCCTCGTCGAGGCCGTCGACGACCACGGTGACGGGCCGGACGGGTGTCACGTCGGCTGCCTGCGGCGGCTGGGGCCTGGTGCCGAGCAGCCAGTCCCAGTACGCCAGATACTCGCCGACCGGGAAGGAGATCCGCCCCAGGGCGTGGTCGGCGAGGTGCGGTCTGCTGTCGCCGCCGCGATGGACGACGTCGGCGCGGTGCAGGAGATGGCGCAGCGAGCGGTCCTTGCCGCTGCCCGAGGGCACCACGGTGATCTTCACCGGGTCCTCGTCCGGATCGTCGCACCACCGGCTCAGCCGCTCCTCGAAGCCGTGGTCCCATGCGTCCGGGCCGCTCAACTCCTTCACCACCGGCGAGAGTTCGGCGATGCGGCCGACGGGGACCAGATAGGAGAAGGCGAGCCGGTTGTTCTCGGGCAGCAGCTCGCCCATGTCACCGCGCCAGCTGGCGACGAGGCCGACCACCCGGGCGGGGCGGCCCTCCCGCGGCCGGGTGCACACGGCGGCGCCGCTGAACCCGGCACGCACCACCTCAGCCTTGGTGACGGCGTCGAGCTGCACCCGCTCGCCGCTGGCGCCGCCGATGCGGCCCCACAGGCTCATGCCGTCGTCGAAGCCCTTCGCGTACCCGGTCGCGTACACCTCCATACCGGCGCTGAGCCCGGTGTCCAGCGGAGCGGGACGCGCCTGCGGGCGCGGGCTGTCGAGCCGTAACACGGCGACGTCCACGCCGTGTTCGCCATTCCGGAGCCAGCCGTCCGCCATGACCCGTGCGGCGACCGGCTCCAGCGCGCCGTTCTCGGCGAACTCCAGCCACATCACGGCGTCCGGGTCACGCACCACGTGTGCACAGGTCAGCGCCGTGTGCTGGTCGACGAGTACACCGGCCCCGCAGATGGGACCGTGCGCGTCCTCGCGTCGCAGCCTGAGTCTCCAGTCCGCACGCAGTTCCCCCATGTTGTCTCACACTACGCGCGGGGCAGGGTGCGTCCCTAGACTTGTGACCAGGTTGGATCGGTCAATCAACGGAATTCGGCGGTGAGTTGCCATGGGGGATCCGGAACCGATCGGTCTGGCGGAGGCCATCGGCACGGTACGCGCGGAGCTGGCCCGGGCCCAGGCCGAGGGCGCCGAGAGCGACTGGCGGTTCAGCGTGGAGCAGGTCAGCCTGGAGTTCTCGGTGCAGTTCCACCGGGCCGGCGAGGGCGGTGCGGGGTTGCGTCTGGGCGTGGTCGAGGCCCGGCTGGGCGGTTCGGTGAGCCATGACTCCACACACCGCATCCAGGTCGACCTCAAGCCGCTGCCCCGCCCCGACGGCCGCCACCACGAGGTGAGCCGCGACGACGACGGGTCCCTCTCACGGGGTTAGCTCATGGGGCCAGGGGGTGTCGTCTGGATCATTCCGGCGTCGCGGGCCGTGGCACGCACTCCCCCAGAGGGGGTGCCCCCGGAGGCGTTGTCGTCACTCGCCGACGTCCCCCGGCCTTCGGCCGGGGGTGCCCCCACCGCGTCGCCCGCCGCGGCAGCGGCTGATTGTCCATGCCTCCTCCGCCTTGCAGCTGCACGCACCAGACCCCGCTCGGCTCGGTCAAGAGGCACTGTTCCTCACTGCCGGCCTGATCCAGACGACACCCCCTAGGGGGCTCACGGGCGGCGGCACCCGTCGGCCGGCTGTCCCTGACGAGACCAGCGGGGCCGGTGACCTGCCGCGGCTGCCGCTCAGGCCGCGGCGGGGGCGCTGGTGTCGCGCTGTGACACAGCGAGGTAGCCCACGAAGCCGACGATCGCGACCGTCCACACGAGGGTGACCGGTCCTAGCCCGAGGCCCAGGCCACCGCGGGCGTGGCCGAGCGCCAACCAGTCGGCGAGGGAGGCGCCGAGGGGGCGGGTGATGACGTACGCCGTCCAGAAGGCGGTCACCGCGTTCAGGGTGCCGAAGCGGTGGGCCAGGGCGGGCACGCAGATGGCGGCGGCGAAGAGGACCGCCGAGCCGAAGTAGCCGAGGCCGGCGGTGGCGGTGAGGTCGCCGGCGGCGGTGCCGAGGGCGAAGGTGGCGAGGACGGCCGCCCAGTAGAACACTTCGCGGCGGCGGGTGCGGATGCCGTGGATGGACAGCGTCCGCTCACTCGCGTACCAGAGGGCGAAGACCGCGGCCAGCGCGACGAGGAAGAACGGTGTGGACATGGTGTAGGGCACGCCGAGGCCGACATGCAGGACGTCGGCGGCCATGGTGCCGAACACGCTGACCATGACGACGGCGGTCCAGTAGGCCCAGGCCACGTACCGGCGAAGAGCGAACTGGACGGCCAGGGAGGCCGCCAGGGCGAGGCCGCCGAGCGCGACCGCCGGTACCGGGCCGAGCAGGTGGGCCAGGAAGTCCGACGCCGTCTCGCCCATGCCGGTGGTCAGCACCTTGATGATCCAGAAGTAGACGGTCACTTCCGGCACCTTGTTCGCCATCCGGCGTACGGGGGCGAGTGGACGGTCGTCGAGGACGTGCTCTGCGGTCATGATCCGCACGATGGCACTCGGAGCCTGAAAGCAGCCTGAACGGATGCGCGGGCGTCCCTCACCTGCGGAGGTGCCCTTCTCCCTCCTTCTTAACCCTACAGGATGTAGGGTTGGGCGGCGGCCCTACGACCTGTAGGGGGGAAGTTGATCTCGTGGCGTACGACGTCGAGAGGTGCATGATGTCCGACGGTTCGAACGTCACCACGGCCGGTGCCCGCCGCCTCGGTCTCCCGCCCCTGGCGGTCCGGGCTCGGTGGGCCCGGGGCGAGCCCTGGCTCGTGGGGGCCGCGGCCCTCTTCACGCTGGCCCAGCTCATCCTAGTACGGCCCGGTCTCGGTCTCGGCTGGGACGAGACGGTCTACGTCAGCCAG
This sequence comes from Streptomyces sp. NPDC005866, assembly GCF_040629895.1. Classification (NCBI taxonomy): domain Bacteria; kingdom Bacillati; phylum Actinomycetota; class Actinomycetes; order Kitasatosporales; family Streptomycetaceae; genus Streptomyces; species Streptomyces sp. NPDC005866. The sequence continues at coordinate 57,377 of NZ_JBEXWP010000038.1, read as the reverse complement.
GTCAGCGGCCACGTCCCCGCCGCCTTCTTCAGCGCGCCCCGGGCCCGGGGCGTCCCGCTCCTCGTCGCTCCCATCACATCGTGGTCCGACTCCACCGCCCTCCTCAGGATCTACCTGGCCGTCCTCTCGGGTCTGGCTCTCTACTTCGCCCTGCGCGTCTGGCGCGCCCACGTCATGCCGCATGTCCTGGCGCTGGCGGGTGCCCTGTTCGCCTCACTGTGGGTGACGCTGTTCTACGGTCCCCAGGCCATGCCCAACTACTGGGTCGCGATGGGCGCCCTGGCCTGCGTCGGCTGCTTCCTGCGCGCCCGTGCGAACACCCGGGACCGGGCGGCCTGGTGGGGCGTGTTCGCGGGGGCGGCGCTGATGGCGTGGATGCGTCCGATGGACGCGGTCTACGTCGTGCTGCCCCTGCTCGCCCTCTCCCTGCGCCGCCGGCGACTCCTCGCCGTGCTGGTCGCCGGACTGCTGGCGGGCGCCGGCGAGTGGGTGATCGAGGCATACGTCGGCTACGGCGGCCTCGCGCAGCGCCTCTCCGACGCCTCCCGCATCCAGGGCGGCCTCGGCTGGCACTTCGCCGTCCTCGACCAACTGCGCAGCCTCGGCGGGCGCACGCTGTGCCGGCCCTGCACCGGACCGGTCCCCAGCCCCGGGGTGACCCTGTGGTGGTTCGCGCTGCCGCTCCTCGCCGCCCTCGGCACGGTGGCCGCCGTCCGCGCCCGGCGCGCGCTGCCCGTCCTGCTCCCGTCGGCCTGCGCCGTCACGGCCGCCGTGCCGTACCTGTTCCTCATCGGCTACGCGGCCCCCCGCTTCCTGCTGCCCGCCTACGCGTTGTTGGCCCTGCCCGTCGCCCACGGACTCGTGCACCTGGTCTCAGCCCCGGCCGGCAGGACCGCGCGCGCCGTCGCCGTGAGTCTGGTGGGGGTCGGCCTTGCGGGCCACCTGGCCGTGCAGTACGTGGTCCTGGAGCGCACGGTGCACCGCACCGCCGCCGCCCACGCCGACTGGTCCCGCACCGCCGCCGCCCTCCACTCCCTCGGGGTGCGGACTCCGTGCCTGCTCAGTGGCTACGATGCCGTCCCGGTCGCGTTCTACACCGGCTGCGGCTCCGCCCAGACGGCGGGCCACGACACCAGCACCACCGCGGCCGCACTCACTCGGGCCGCCCACCGGATACCCGTCGCCGTCCTCTCCGCGCCGGGCGGACGGGCGCCCGCCTACGCCCGCACCTGGCCCGTGGAACGGGTCGGAGTGCTCCAGGCGTACGTGGCTCCCTCCGCGCGGCGGGGGAGGTGACCGTCGTGACCGCGGCTGACGGCCTTCCGGTGACCGGCGGCAGGCGCCTGTACTGCCAACTGGGGGTCACGCTGGCGCTGCTTGTCGCCGCCGGCGCGCTGCTCGCCGCCCACCGGGCCACGCTGGACAGCGGGGCCGACCAGCTGGCGGCCGCCGACGGGGAGTGGCTGCTGCTGGCCTGCCTCGCCGCCGTGGCCACCTGGGTGTGCGCGGCCGTGGCGCAGCAGGGGGCGGTCGCCGAACGGCTGCCGAGGGGGCGGCTGGTGGCGGCGCAGTTCGCGGCGTGCGCCGCCAACCATCTCCTCCCGGCGGGGGCCGGGGCGACGGCGGTCAACCTGCGGTTCCTGACCCGGTGCGGGCTGTCCACACGACGCTCGGCGACCGCGCTGGCGGTGAAGGCCGCCGCCGGCGGGCTCGTCCGATGCGTGCTGGGCGTGGCCCTGCTGCTCGCCTCCCCGGGCACGGTCCGGATTTCGGCACGCGTGCCGCACCTGCTGGTGTTGCTGCCGGTGGCGGTCGGAGCCGTCGTGCTGGCGGTCTTGACGAGCGGTCGGATCCGGCGGGCGGCGGCCCTCGCCTTCGCCGACGTGCGGGACGTGCACCGGTGCCCGGCACGGGCCTGCGCGCTGTGGGGCGGCTCGGTCGCGTTCGCGCTCATGCACGCCGGGGTGGTCGTCGCCGTGGTCCACGCACTCGGCCTCGGACTGCCCACTGGCCGCGTGGTCATGGCGTACCTCGTCGCCAGCGGCGCCGCGGCGCTGCTTCCCACGCCCGGCGGGCTGGGGTCGCTGGACGCCGCACTCGCCCTGGCGCTCACGGCGGCCGGAGCACCGGGGCAGACGGCGGTCTCGGCGGTCCTGGGCTACCGCCTCCTGACCGGATGGCTGCCGATGGCCCCCGGCCTACTGGTACTGGGCCTGCTGGCCCGCCGCTCGGCCCTGTGACTGACCCGCTTCGAACCGCCCGGCTCCGCGGTCCGGTGTCGGGCGCGCCTTTGCCGGCAGGTCACGCGGGCGCGGTGGCCGCGTCGAGCCGGCCGACGCCCTGGCGCTCACGGCGCCCGGAGCACCGGGGCCGCCGTCGTCGCCCGGAGCCGCGGGCTGGAGACTACCGAGCCGCGGCGGACGAAGGCCTGTCTGTGGCCCGGTGGGTGAGCAGCGTCGAGTGCCCCTAGAAGACCGCGAGGGGGTCCGCGTCGACCAGGACGACCCGTCCGCCGCGGGCGAGGGTCGTCCACACGTCGAGCAGGCACACGTCGAAGTTCAGCGGCGCGTAGTTGAGCACGGTCGTGCCGGGACCGATGCCGAAGGCGTCGCCCGCCCAGGCCGCGAAACGGTCCAGCGCGGCGCCGGACAGCGGCACGATCTTGGGCAGTCCGGTGGATCCCGAGGTGGTGAGCAGGAGCGCGGTCCCGGTGAGGTCCGCGCCGGGGGAGCGGCGGGCCGCGGGCGGCCGCCCCGGAGCGAGTACATGGCCCACCCCGGCCTGCTCGTACAGCCGCTCCACGACGTCCGTGCCCAGGTCCGGTGACGGCAGCAGCAACGGGCGCCGGGCCAGCAGACAGGCCAGGATCACCGCGATGGTCCGGGGTGACTTGACCGCGGGCAGGGCCACCGGTGCCCCGGCCGGCAGCGCGGCGATCCGGTGCCGTTCCCGCTCCGCGCGGGCGAGTAGCGTCCCGTAGCCGACCGAGTGCCCCCGCCAGACCAGGGCAGTCGCCGCCGGCGTCCGCCGGGCCTGGTCCACGAAGCCCTCGACGAGCGGACGCGGCCCCGCGATGGTGCCTTCCACGATGCCTCCTTCAGGTCCGCGTCCGGCCGGGATCCGGCGAACGGCGTTGATACCCATGGTGGGTTCGACACCTGGAGGCTCGTTGGAGCCTGGCTCGGCGGGCGACGGCCGCCGGGTACAGGGAAAACGGCGGCCGGTCCGCCCCCAGGGGCGGGGGCGGGCCGGCCGCCGTCGGCGGGTCGGACGGCGGTCAGCCGTCGAGCAGTTCGGCGAGGGCCAGGGCGGGGTCGTGCGCGGGCGGCCCGGCGGGCCACCAGGTGCCGGACCGCTCCCTGGACGAAGCCGTCGCGGGTCCGGTCGAAGGGCCGGGAGGCGGTCGCCGGGGCGTCGTTGCGCGGGCTGGTCGCCTTGATGGCGTCGAAGCAGGCGACCGTGATGGGGGAGATCGGCGCGTCGGTGGCACCCGCCAGCATGACGTCGGCGCTGCCCTCGCGGATCAGCTCGGCGGCGTATCCGATCGCGTCCAGGCCGGAGGTGCAGCCGTTGGGCACCAGTGACACCGGGCCCTGGGCGCCGGCGGTCCGGGCCACCTCCGCCGCCAGCGAGCTGGGCACGAAATAGTCGAAGAGGTGGGCCACGGCCCGGGTGTGATCGACGGTCCAGTCCCGTCCGCGGTCGCTGACGACCGCGTACTCGGTGTCCAGGCCGGTGGTGCAACCGACCGCGCTGCCGAGGCTCACCCCGGTGCGCAGCGGGTCCAGCGCCTCGTGGACTCCGCTGTCCGCGAGGGCTTCGCGGGTGGCGACGAGAGCGAACTGAGCCGCCCGGTCGAGACGTTCGGCCTCCACGGGTGCGAATCCGTGCTCGGCCGGGTCGAAGTCGGCCTCGGCGGCGATACGGGAGCGGAACGGTGCCGCGTCGAACAGGGTGATGTCTCGGGTGGCCGTACGGCCACCCGAGAGCAGCTCCCAGAACGCCTTGGCGCCCACACCGCCCGGGGCGACCACCCCCATGCCGGTAATCACGACCCGTTTCATCGGATTCCTCACAGTCCTGAGCCTCGGTTGCGTCCTAGGACATCGAGCCTCACCCACGAGGCTGGAGCCTCACTCGATTCCCGTCCGCCGATGGCAGGAGCGCCGCACGCGGCCGCGCATACGACGGTGGCCGCGTCCGCTGACGGGGGGCAGGGACGCGGCCACCGACGTTCACCGCAGGGGCCGGCGCAGGGCCGGTCCCCGGCGGGATCCAGGGGCGGAGCGGCTGTCGGCCGGCGAGGGCCGACGGGGTCTCAGTGGCTGAGCCGGGCGAACCGGCGCACGGCCAGCGGGAAGAACACGGCGAACAGCGCCATCGGCCAGACCACGGCCGCCAGGACGTGTCCGGACGTGCCGCCGACGCTGCCGAACAGGTCCCGGACCGCCGTCGCCGTCTGGGACATGGGGTTCCACTGCACCACCGTGCCCAGCCAGTCCGGCATGGACGCGGGGGTCGCGATGGCGTTGGACAGGAAGCCCACCGGCCAGACCAGGATCTGCACGGCCTGCACCAGCTCCGGCTTCCCGGCGACCAGGGCCAGGTAGATGCCGATCCACAGCATCGCGAACCGGAACAGCAGCAGGAGGCCCACGGCACCGAGGAACCCGCCCGCCGTCGCGTGCGCCCGCCAGCCGATCGCATACCCGACACCGATCATCACAGCGAGGCTCACCGCGGACTGCAGCATGTCCGCCGCCGAACGGCCCACCAGCACCGCGCCGTTGGCCATCGGCATGGACCGGAACCGGTCGATGACGCCCTTGTTGAGGTCCTGGGTGACCGCGATCACCGTGCTCTCCAGGCCGAAGGCCATGGTCAGCACGAGGATGCCGGGCACCAGGTAGTCGATGTAGTCGCCGCCGACGTTCCGGCCACCGCCGATCAGATAGCCGAACATCAGCAGGATCATCACCGGGAAGACCACGCCGACAGCCACCTGCACCGGCTGCCGGCCCCAGTGGGCGAGTTCCCGCCGGGTCATGGTCCAGGAGTCGCTCAGTGCGAAGGCGAGGCCACCGCCGCTCTCGCGCACCGCGCTCGTCGTGCTCACCGCGCTCATACTGCCTCCCTGGCCCGGGTCTCGTCGTGTGCCGGGACCTCCTCGGAACGCCCCGTCAGCCGCAGGAACACCTCGTCCAGGGTGGGTCTGCGCACCGCGACGTCCTCCGCCTCGATTCCCGCCGACTCCAGCGCGCGCACCACCTGGTTGAGCGCGCTCATCCGGTCGGTCACGGGCGCGCTGAACCGTCGGCGGTCGGCGTCCACCGTGACGTCGTCGGCGGCGAACGGCATCAGGGCCACCGCGGCGGCCAACCGTTCCGCGTCGCGCAGGACGACGTCGATGCGGTCGCCGCCGGTGCGGGCCTTCAGCTCGTCGGCGGTGCCGTCCGCGATGACCCGCCCCCGGTCGACCAGCGAGATCCGGTCGGCGAGCTGGTCTGCCTCCTCCAGGTACTGGGTGGTCAGCAGCACCGTGGTGCCGCCGCCGACCAGCGAGCGCACCGAAGCCCAGACCTCGGCCCGGCTGCGTGGGTCGAGCCCGGTGGTCGGCTCGTCCAGGAAGAGCACCTCCGGCTCGGTGATCAGCGAGGCGGCGAGGTCGAGCCGCCGCCGCATGCCGCCGCTGTACCGCTTGACCTGCTTGTCGCCGGTGTCCGTGAGGCCGAACCGCTCCAGTAGCTCGTCGGCGCGGGCGCGGGCCCGCCGGGCGCCGAGGTGGTAGAGCCGGCCGAACATCTCCAGGTTTTGCCGGCCACCGAGTTCCTCGTCGAGCGCGGCGTGCTGGCCGAGCAGTCCGATGCGGGCCCGCACCCGGTCGGCTTGCTTCACCACGTCGTACCCGGCGACCGCCACACGGCCCGAGTCCGGCCGCAGCAGCGTGGTCAGTACGCGGACCGCCGTCGTCTTGCCCGCGCCGTTCGGGCCGAGGAGGGCGTGCACGGTGCCGCGTCCCACCCGCAGGTCCAGTCCGTCCAGAGCGGCCTTGTCCTCGTATCGCTTCCGTACGCCCTCGACGTCGATCGCGTCGGTCATGCGTCTCCTCCGCCTCGTGTAGTCAAGCTTGACTACCGTTCTGCGACAAGCTAGTGCCCGTTCCGCAGATTAGTCAAACTTGCCTACACGAACGGCGTGCCAACGGACCGCCCGGCGGGCGGGGTGCCTCAGCGTTCGTCCCCCGGATGCCGCTCTCCGGTGGCGTACGGGTTCCGTTCGCCCTCCGCGAGCACCGCGTGCACCTCTGAGAAGGGCTCGCCCTCACCCGCGAAGGTGTAGGCGCCGCCCTCCACGCGCCGGATGAGCCCGTCGGTCCACTCGGCGCCCGCGTCCGCCGAGTGGATCCATAGGTTCATGATCTCGCCGATGTGCCCGAGCCGGTCCGGGCCGTCCTCCGGCGTGTAGTACTCGGTGACGGTCTTGCGCCACTCCCGGATGGCCCGCACCCGGTCGCGCAGCAGGTCCAGCGCCTCCTCGCGCTCCAGGTCGACGACAAAGCCGAGCGCCGCGGCGAGCACGTCCGGCTTCTGGTCGTACGCGGTCAACGACTCGCGCAGCAGCCGGAAGTACTCCTCCGTGCCCTTCGTCGTCATTTCGTACTCGGTCCGGGGCGGGCCTCCGGCCGTGGACGGGGCGACCTCGTGCGCGTGCAGCAGTCCCTGTTTCGCCATCTGCTTGAGGGCGTGGTAGATCGACCCCGGCTTGGCGTTGGACCACTCGTGGGCGCCCCAGTACTCCAGGTCGTTGCGCACCTGGTAGCCGTGGGCCCGCCCATGCCGGCGCACCGCGCCCAGCACGAGAAGACGGATGGCTGACATGGGCTCCAGATTACGGCCTCGTGCGGCGGCCGGACCGGGGCGGCCGCACCGGAGACCGCCCCGGGCGCCGACCCGGCCGCCAGGCCTCCCGGCCCGAGGTCCCGGGCGAGAGACGCGCGTCGTCGGCTGCGCCCCGGCCCGGCCGCGGCTGGACTGACCGGTCCGGACTTCCGGGTCAGATGTCCCGGAAGATCTCGATCTGCGCCCCGATCGTGTTGAGGCGTTCGGCGAGGTCCTCGTAACCGCGGTTGATGACGTACACGTTGCGCAGCACGGACGTGCCCTCGGCCGCCATCATGGCCAGCAGGACGACCACGGCGGGGCGCAGCGCCGGCGGGCACATCATCTCGGCCGCGCGCCAGCGGGTCGGGCCCTCCACCAGCACCCGGTGCGGGTCCAGGAGCTGGAGGCGGCCGCCGAGGCGGTTCAGGTCGGTGAGATAGATCGCGCGGTTGTCGTAGACCCAGTCGTGGATCAGGGTCTTGCCCTGCGCGACCGCCGCGATGGCCGCGAAGAACGGGACGTTGTCGATGTTCAGGCCCGGGAACGGCATCGGGTGGATCTTGTCGATCGGCGCCTCCAGCTTGGAGGGGCGGACCGTGAGGTCGACCAGCCGGGTGCGGCCGTTGTCGGCGACGTACTCCGCCGTACGGTCGTGGTCGAGGCCCATCTCCTCCAGGACGGCCAGTTCGATTTCGAGGAACTCGATCGGTACCCGGCGCACCGTCAGCTCCGACTCCGTCACCACCGCCGCGGCCAGCAGGCTCATCGCCTCGACCGGGTCCTCGGAGGGGGAGTAGTCCACGTCCGCGTCGATGTTCGGGACGCCGTGCACGGTCAGGGTCGTGGTGCCGATGCCCTCGACCTTGACGCCGAGCGCCTCCAGGAAGAAGCAGAGGTCCTGGACCATGTAGTTGGAGGACGCGTTGCGGATGACGGTGACGCCGTCGTGCCGGGCGGCGGCCAGCAGCGCGTTCTCGGTGACCGTGTCTCCGCGCTCGGTCAGCACGATCGGGCGGTCCGGCCGGATCGAGGGGTCGACCTGCGCGTGGTACTGCCCCTCGGTCGCCGCGATGTCCAGCCCGAACCGGCGCAGCGCGATCATGTGCGGCTCGATGGTCCGCGTGCCGAGGTCGCAGCCGCCGGCGTACGGCAGCTTGAAGTGGTCCATGCGGTGCAGCAGCGGGCCGAAGAACATGATGATCGAGCGGGTGCGTACGGCGGCCTCGGCGTCGATCGACGCCATGTCGAGGTCGGCCGGCGGTACCAGCTCCAGGTCGACGCCCTCGTTGATCCAGCGGGTGCGCACGCCGATGGAGTTGAGAACCTCCAGGAGGCGGTACACCTCCTCGATCCTGGCCACCCGGCGCAGCACCGTGCGCCCCTTGTTGAGCAGGGAGGCGCACAGCAGCGCCACGCACGCGTTCTTGCTGGTCTTCACGTCGATCGCGCCGGACAGCCGACGCCCGCCCACCACCCGCAGATGCATCGGGCCCGCGTAGCCCAGTGAGACGATCTCGCTGTCCAGGGCTTCACCGATTCGAGCGATCATCTCAAGGCTGATGTTTTGGTTGCCGCGCTCGATGCGGTTGACAGCACTCTGACTGGTGCCGAGCGCCTCCGCGAGCTGTGACTGTGTCCAGCCGCGGTGCTGTCGGGCGTCACGGATGAGCCTGCCGATGCGTACGAGGTAGTCGTCTGCCATGAGGTTGAGGCTATCTCAGATATGAGATGGTGCCCGCTGGGGGGTCCGTTCGGGTGATGCCGCGTCAGCGGGCCTACGCGTTCGGCCCGTCGACCATTGTTCCGAGTCATGCAAGGGCGGGACGAAGGAACGTCACCGCCGCTCCCGACACTTGGACCTGAATTCCGGCGGCCATCGCACGGAGTCCTTTCCTCCCTACGCTGGTGTGGTACCCGGTGCGAACCGTCGGTACTTGCCATCGGGCTCAAGTCGGCGGTATGGAAAATTCCCCAGGGTGCCATCGGAGCCGCCCTGTTCGTGGGAGCTCTGCAAGTCCGGAAGATCACCCCGTTCGGGTCCCGCGACGCCGATCAGCGAACGAGTGCCATGACACCCGAGGGTGAGAATCCCAGGGCGTTCTCGCGGCCGTCCGCAACGGAATCTGATGCGCGGTTCGTTGTGCCGGCTGCCGTCGCCGGTGGACTCCTCGAATACGCTCCGGCGGCGGCCACCTGGAATTCCCGCACTCTCACCGCACACGGCGGAGATCGCAAATGTCTCGAAGAATTCGGGTGGCGGAAGGCATGGCGAGCGACGGTGACATGTACGGCCTCGCCCTGAGGATGCCGGACGGGGGCGGAGCCCGGCGCGGACGCGGTTGGGAGCGTGCCTGTCCGGGGTCCCGGCGTTCACGTTCGACGGGGTGCGGAGCGGACGGGAGCCGACGTCGCCGCGGGCGGTCGCGGTGCCGCTCGACCAAGGCCGAGTGCCGTCCCGCCGGGCCCTGCGGGACTTATTTTCCAGGACCAGTGTGCTCTGGATTCCACTGCGCTTCTTCTCCGCCGATCTTCTTCAGGTCGCCGGATGAGGTCTGAAAAGGTTTTCCGAGATCGACATCCCGGGCTGGCTCGCGGCGAACCATCGGATCACCTCCCAACTTCTCCTGGCCCGCAGAGAAGTACCCGTCACCGACCCCGGTACGGATCTCTCCATCCGCCTCCCGGGACAACTCCAGCACCATCGGAAACCACTTCGAACTCACTTCGAAGTCGACACTCCGCCGACGGACCTGGCCGACCGTGTCGACACCCACCTCACGGTTTCCGGAACATTGCTGACCGATTCCGTACTCGTTGCCGAACACCGTGAAGACCGTGAAGAATGGGTCCGCGCCGCTCAATTCACGGCCGCCGCCCAAATAGCGGAAGAAAGTCCTGTCCGCTCCAGGTGAGGATCCAGGACAACCGGTTCGGCGACGGGTTCGGCGCCTTCGTCGACGGCATCCACGCGACGAGCGGTCCGGAGTGCCGGAGCGGGGCCACCGAGGTCGCCACCGGCACCGGCATGCTGTCCGCCGACCGGGCGGGTCGGAGCCTGAACTGCCTGCTCAACGAGGGTGCCGCGGGCGTCCGCCCAGGGTGGGTGACGGCCCGACCGGTATGCGCTTCGACCTCATCTCGCAGGAAGCCCGGCTTGACCCGCTCTGGCATATTTTCCGACACGCCGACGATCCGCCGTGTGGGTTCCCGGTACCTCCGTCCGGACCCGGACGGAGGTACCCAGGTGATCCATGTCACGGCGTTCACCGCCACCTATGGGGACGAGGCGGCCCGCATCCTCCTGGAGGCGCTGCGCCAACCCGTACCGAACGGGAGTCTCCGGCCCGCCCGCGACGTCACCGCCGGCGCGCCCTGGAGGTGCGCCGCCATCCGAACGGTCCGGGCAGGTCCATCGACGTCGTCCGGCGTCCCGTGCTGCTGTGCGTCTGCCGGGGCCCGTTCTTGCCCCCGGTGGTGATGGACCAGGAGTGGCGATTGATGTTGAGGCGCACTCCGGGCAGGATCCGGAAGCTCTTCCGGAAGGTGAGCGGCATGACGGTGACTCCTTTCGCTTCCCTCGTCGGCTACCCCCGCTCCGCCAACTGATGGGCGCGAAACTCGCATTGACTCGCTGGCGCCCGTCCGGGGCGCGGTGATCCGCGCCCACGCGCCCGCTCGGGATGTGGTGATCCGTCCCCGGGAGCCGAGTCCGGACGCGCCACGGTGACAGGGGAGAGCGGGTCCGGGCATGACCTTCCCGCGCCTGTGTACTAGAGTTATCTCGACATCGAGATATCTGCCTAGGCGCACCGTAGCCGCCCCCTCTAGTAAGGTATGCCTAACTTAGTCTGACCTTACTGGATCGGCCAAGTCGGCGTGGCGGCACGATTGACGGTGGTACGCGCACATCAATGAAGGAGACTGTCGTGTCGGCGAACAGCTTCGACGCCCGCAGCACGCTGCAGGTGGGCGACGAGTCGTACGAGATCTTCCGGCTGGACAAGGTGGAAGGCTCGGCTCGCCTTCCGTACAGCCTGAAGGTGCTGCTGGAGAACCTGCTCCGCACTGAGGACGGCGCGAACATCACCGCCGACCACATCCGTGCCCTCGGCACCTGGGACTCGCAGGCCCAGCCCAGCCAGGAGATCCAGTTCACGCCGGCCCGCGTGATCATGCAGGACTTCACCGGCGTCCCCTGCGTCGTGGACCTCGCCACCATGCGTGAGGCCGTCAAGGAGCTCGGCGGTGACCCGGCGAAGATCAACCCGCTGGCCCCGGCCGAGCTGGTCATCGACCACTCCGTCATCGCCGACAAGTTCGGCACGAACGACGCCTTCAAGCAGAACGTCGAGCTGGAGTACGGCCGCAACAGGGAGCGCTACCAGTTCCTGCGCTGGGGCCAGACCGCGTTCGACGAGTTCAAGGTCGTCCCGCCGGGCACCGGCATCGTCCACCAGGTGAACATCGAGCACCTGGCCCGGACCGTCATGGTCCGGGGCGGCCAGGCCTACCCCGACACCCTGGTCGGCACCGACTCGCACACCACCATGGTCAACGGCCTCGGCGTCCTCGGCTGGGGCGTCGGCGGCATCGAGGCCGAGGCCGCGATGCTCGGCCAGCCGGTCTCGATGCTCATCCCGCGCGTCGTCGGCTTCAAGCTGACCGGCGAGCTGAAGCCCGGCACCACCGCCACCGACCTGGTGCTCACCATCACCGAGATGCTGCGCAAGCACGGCGTGGTCGGCAAGTTCGTCGAGTTCTACGGCGAGGGCGTGGCCGCCACCTCCCTCGCCAACCGCGCCACCATCGGCAACATGTCGCCGGAGTTCGGCTCCACCGCCGCGATCTTCCCGATCGACGACGAGACCCTCAGCTACCTGCGCCTCACCGGCCGCAGCGACCAGCAGGTCGCGCTCGTCGAGGCGTACGCCAAGGAGCAGGGCCTCTGGCTGGACCCGAAGGCCGAGCCCGACTTCTCCGAGAAGCTGGAGCTGGACCTCTCCACGGTCGTCCCCTCCATCGCCGGCCCGAAGCGCCCGCAGGACCGTATCGTCCTCGCCAACGCCGCCGAGCAGTTCAAGCAGGACGTCCGCAACTACGTGGACGTCGTGGACGAGGCGGGCGTCGAGTCCTTCCCGGCCTCGGACGCCCCGGCGCTGCACCCGAACGGCTCGCCGTCCAACCCGGTGCGCGTCACCGCCCCCGACGGCACGTCGTACGAGCTGGACCACGGCGCGGTGACCGTCGCGGCCATCACCTCCTGCACCAACACCTCCAACCCGTACGTCATGGTCGCCGCCGCCCTGGTGGCCAAGAAGGCGGTCGAGAGGGGCCTGACCCGCAAGCCCTGGGTCAAGACCACCCTCGCCCCGGGTTCCAAGGTCGTGACTGACTACTTCGAGAAGGCGGGCCTGACCCCATACCTCGACAAGGTCGGCTTCAACCTGGTCGGTTACGGCTGCACCACCTGCATCGGCAACTCCGGCCCGCTGCCGGAGGAGGTCTCCAAGGCCGTCAACGACCACGACCTCGCCGTCACCGCGGTCCTCTCCGGCAACCGGAACTTCGAGGGCCGTATCAACCCCGACGTCAAGATGAACTACCTGGCCTCCCCGCCGCTGGTCGTCGCCTACGCCCTCGCGGGTTCCATGAACGTGGACATCACCCGCGAGGCGCTCGGGACCGACACCGACGGCAACCCGGTCTTCCTGAAGGACATCTGGCCCACCGAGGCCGAGGTCAACGACGTGGTCGCGAACGCGATCGGCGAGGACATGTTCAACAAGTCCTACGCCGACGTCTTCGCCGGCGACGCCCAGTGGCAGTCGCTGCCGATCCCGACCGGCAACACCTTCGAGTGGGACGCCGAGTCGACCTACGTCCGCAAGCCCCCGTACTTCGAGGGCATGCAGATGGAGCCGTCCCCGGTCTCCGACATCGCCGGCGCCCGCGTCCTCGCCAAGCTGGGCGACTCGGTCACCACCGACCACATCTCCCCGGCCGGCGCCATCAAGGCCGACACCCCGGCCGGCAAGTACCTCATCGAGCACGGTGTGGAGCGTCGTGACTTCAACTCCTACGGCTCCCGCCGAGGCAACCACGAGGTCATGATCCGCGGTACGTTCGCCAACATCCGCCTGCGCAACCAGATCGCGCCGGGCACCGAGGGCGGCTACACCCGCGACTTCACGAAGGACGACGCTCCCGTCTCCTTCATCTACGACGCCTCCCGCAACTACATCGAGCAGGGCATCCCGCTGGTCGTCCTGGCCGGCAAGGAGTACGGCTCCGGCTCGTCCCGCGACTGGGCCGCCAAGGGCACCGCGCTGCTCGGCGTCAAGGCCGTCATCGCCGAGTCGTACGAGCGCATCCACCGCTCGAACCTCATCGGCATGGGCGTGCTCCCGCTGCAGTTCCCGGCGGGTCAGGACGCCGAGTCCCTCGGTCTGACCGGCGAGGAGACCTTCTCCTTCACCGGCGTCGAGGAGCTCAACAACGGCACCACCCCGCGCACCGTCAAGGTCACCACCGACACGGGCGTCGAGTTCGACGCGGTCGTCCGGATCGACACCCCCGGTGAGGCCGACTACTACCGCAACGGCGGCATCATGCAGTACGTGCTGCGCAGCCTGCTCCGCAAGTAGGTCCCACGGGGCTCTTGAGGGCCGCGTCCCCGGTCAGCGGGGGCGCGGCCCTTCGCCGTACCTGTGCGCGATCTCTGCGGGACATCGCCGAGGCTCAGCCGGAACACAGCATTCCCGCAGCGGACCGGCACAGACTCGATACATGTCTGCCACCGCAGGGTCCCGAACCGGCCGAGTCCGCGTCCTGATCGACGAGGAGCCCGGTCTCACCGAGCTGCTCTCCGCCGCCGTCGCGGACGCGAACCGCGCACCCCGCTCGCCTCGATCGCCGGATACGCCGAGCTGATGAACCGAGGCACGGACCGCATCGAGCCGGGTCTGGGCTGGCGCCGGGTCAACGCCGAGTCGGCCCGGATGCGCAGCCTGGTCGAGGACCTGCTGCTGCTCGCCCGCCTCGACGAGGGACGGCCGCTGCAGTCCGGCGAGGTCGACCTGGCCGCGGAGGCGGTGGGGGACGCGCGGGCGGCGGCCGCCGCTCATGTCTGGCGGCTCGAACTCAACCTGAGCGGCCGGGCGTCGGTCCTGGGCGACGAGGCCAGGCCGCACCAGGTGGTGGCCAACCTGCTGGCCAACGCGCGGGTGCACACGCCCGCGGGTACGACGGTGACCGCCACGGTCGAGGGCACCGCCGCCACCTGCGTGATCCGCGCCCATGACGACGGACCGGGCATCCCGCCCGAACTCCTCCCCGCCGTCTTCGAGCGTTCACCCGCGCCGACTCCTCCCGCACCCGCGCCGGTGTCCTGCGAGGCGGCTCGGGGCTGGGCCTGGCCATCGTCGCGGCGGTCACCACGGCCCACGACGGCCACATCAAGGTGGAAAGCATGCCGGGCCACACGGAGTTCACCCTCGGACTCCCGGTCAGCGAATGCCCGCCCGCCGGCACGGTATTGCGCGCCCGCCCGGCGTCGGTCCAGGGAGAGTGGCGCCGGGCGGGGCGGTGTCGCCGAGGGCTACGGAGTGGTCGTGAACGTGTCGAAGTCGGCCTCGCCGGTGGTACCCGATGCGTGCGAGGTCTGGGTGAGGCCGACGTCCTGGGTGGCCGCGGCGGTCGGGACCGTGGCCGTGCCGACCAGGTTCCAGGTGGAGCCGTCGGTGGAGTAGTAGCCGCTGTACGCGGTGCCGTGGCGGACCAGCTTCAGCCACGAGGGATAGGCGGCGGTGCCGGTGGAGGCCTGGGAGTCCAGCCGTCCGTCACCGTCGCTGTCCCAGTCGAGGAGGTAGCCGTTGCCGGGGGTCACGACCAGGGCCAGATAACCCGGGGAGGTGTCCGGCTTGGTGATGTCGTTGCGGACCATGATTCCGGCCTTCGCCCAGACGTCCGTGTCCGACTGGGAGTCGATCTTCACGGTGGTCGTGGAACCGTCGTGCTCGGCCCCCGGCAGATAGACCGTCCCGTACTCGTTGGTCCCGTTGTACAGGTCGGCGCCCTGGGCACGGATACCGAGCCGGGAACCGGACTCGCTGAAGCTCGCCGTGGTGGAGGCGAACGTGCGGTACGGGGCCGTCACCGGATGGTTGACGGTGATCGTGTCACCGGCCTTCAGTCCCGTGGCACCGGCGGACCGGTAGCGGTAGGTCGCCGACCCGCGGAACGCGCTGGAGGCGAAGAGGTCGGCCGAGGGCGGCATCGAAACGCTGAAGGTGGCCTTCAGCGCGCTGCCGCCATGGATCGTCCGGGCGCGGGTCGCGTCACGTGTGGTGATCTTCGTGCCGGAAGGCCCGGTGAGGGCAAGACCGGCGTCGGTGACCGGCCGGGAGCCGTTGTCGGACAGGACCGCGGTCACCGTACGCCTGGTGCTGTCGCTCGGCGCCGGCGCCCAGTGCAGTGCCAGCGAGACATCGGGGGCCGCGCCCCGCACCACGTGGTGGGTGCCGTGGACCCGGTACAGCACCACGCCGTGCGGCGGCACGTCGGCGGCGATCCGGCCCGCGGACTCGGTCGTCCGGTGGCTCCACAGATCCTGCAGGGAGTAGTCACGTGCCGCCGGCAGCCCCAGCGCGGCAGCGGTCGTGGCGACCTCACGGGGAGCCGCGTCGGTGTTGAACAGGCCGACGACCACGTCCCCGTCGGGCTCGGTCTTGGCGAAGACCTGGGAGTCGCCGTCCCCGGAGATCCGCCGGGCGTCGATGCCGTCCTGGTCGACCGCGAGGACGTCGGTGTTCTTCAGCAGGGCCAGGTCGGCCGGGTCGAGGTGGGTCAGATCGGTGCCGAGCATGAGCGGGGAGGCGGCCAGCGACCACAGACTCATCTGGGTCCTGCGCTCGTCCGGGGTCAGGCCGTTGTGGTCACCGTTGCCGATCTCCAGGGAGTCGTAGTCGTTGTAGCCGCCGGGACGACCGTACGGCGCCCACGCGGCGACCTGGTCGAACCGGGAGGCGACGGAGGCCCAGGTGGTCAACGGGTAGCTGCTGCCGTCCGGCCCGCAGTAGCACTCGATGTCGCCGCCGGTGCGCCAGCCGTTGGACAGCTTGGCCCAGGTGGCCGCGTTGTGGATGTCGAGGTTGTTGGACAGTTCCAGGTGGATGGGCCGCCCGGTGCGGTGCAGGGCGTCCGACCAGGCCTGGACGTCCTGTTCGTCGGGGGTGCCGACGCCGTCGATCTTGAGATAGTCGATGCCCCAGCCGGCGAACTGGCCGGCCCAGGAGTCGATGAACGCCTGTGCGCCGGGCTTGGTGTAGTCGATGCCCACCATGCCGCCGCAGTTGTAGTTGTTCTCCGTCGTCGTGGTGGCGATGTCCTGGGCGTGGTACGGGGTTCTCTGGATCGCGGTGTTCTGCGAGACCGCCTGCCGGGAGATGCCCGGAGTGACGTAAAGCCCGAACTTCAGCCCGAGGGAGTGGACATAATCGGCCACGACCTGGATACCGTTCTCAGCACCGCGCGGCGGGAACTTCGCGGGGTCGGTGACCCAGCGGCCGTACTGGTCGACGTCCGGGCCTTGGCTGCCCGGGCACTGGTACCAGAAGTCGTCGACGTTGGCGTACACGTACCCGTTCTTCGCGAGGCCGCTCGTCTTGAGCGCCCTGGCCTGCGCCTCGATGGTCTGTGCGGTCGGATTGCGGCGGACGAAGCTCCAACTGCTCCACCCGAGTGCGGGTTTGAGCCCGACACCGTTGTCATCGGCTTGCGCCGGATGGCCGCCGGTCGCGGTGATCCCCATCGTCAGCAGCAGTGCCCCGGTGAAGGCGGCCAGCATCGCGCGTATCTGTCTTCTCAAGAGTTCTTCCTCCATCGCAGCGCCCTGACAGCACGACGGTCGGCATCGGAGGGTCGAGATTCGGCCGGGACGGCTGCTCACACGACCCACCTGACTGACTCAGAAAGCGTCAAGAATCAACTTTGTGGACGCGACAAGTGAACATGACCGAACGCCAGTCACCACCAGCGTGTTTGGCCAAAAAAGAGTCAAGTCTGTGGGCTCACTGTGGCAACGCCAGGCAACGGGGCCCTCTCCCGCTTCGGCTCACCGAAGCCCGTTGAGGTGGGCGCCGCGAACCCGGCGAAGGCCAGGGCGACCGCGACGGCGACCACGACCAACAGCTGGCCCGGCGGCTACCAGTCCGAGGTCACCGTCACCACCAGCGGTGACGTCCCGACTCGGCTGGATGGTGGACTAGACGCTCCCCGGGGGCCAGTCGGTGGCCGGTCTGTAGAACGGCAACGCCACCTACAGCGGAGGGGACGTGATGGTCCACAACGACTGGAACGGCTCGCTCAGTCCCGGGCGGAGCACGGCCTTCGGCCACGTCGTCCAGGGCGACGGCGGGGACAGCACAACCGCCCTGCCCTGTCAGGTCGGTTGACTCCGCTGACCGGCTCCGGGCGGACCCGGTGTCGGTACACACCGGGTCCGCGAGCCGGGCAGGCGAGGGGGGGCGGGGTGCCTGCCCGGGGGGAAGTGGCTCGAACTGCCTCTTGCACGCCTTGCTGTTCGGCTTGTGTCGACGCTGTGACGAGCGACAACGTTGTCTCATGGTCTGTACATGACTCTACCGCCTCAACCGACAACGATGTCAACCCACTTCGGGTACCCCGACCGGGTGAACCAGGGCGGTGCCCTTCGGGGTGCACGCGGTCTTCCGTGCTACGGGTGGCGCACGTTACTGTCCCTGCGGCTTGTGCGACCTGTGGTGCGCGACCCGTCCGAAGGAGGGGCCGCGTCATGCGTTTCCGTCCCATCTCCCTGCTGCTGGCCGCGGTACTCGCGACCGGCGGCGCCACCCCCGCCCTCGCGGCGACCGCGAGCGGGCCACCCGAACTGGTCAAGGACCCCACGGCGTACGTCGATCCGCTGATCGGCACCAAGAACGGCGGCAACACCTTCCCGGGCGCCGTCATGCCGTTCGGCATGCTCTCCTGGAGCCCGGAGAACACCAGAGGCGACGCGACCAGAACGGCGGCGCCCGGCGGCTACCAGTACGACGCCACCCGCATCCGCGGCTTCAGCCTCACTCATATGTCCGGCACCGGCTGCGCGGGCGGCAGCGGCGACATCCCGTTCTTCCCGTACACCGGTGAGGTCACCTCGTCGCCCGCGAGCGACACCAAGGACGCCGTCTACGCCTCCGACTTCAGCCACGCCGACGAGACCGCCGAGCCCGGCCGCTACAAGGTCGGTCTCGCCTCCGGTGTCACCGCCGACCTCACCGCGACCACCCGCACCGGCTCGGCCCGCTTCACCTACCCGGCGGACAGGCCTGCCTCGTTGCTGGTCCGGACCGCCAACTCCGAGGTCGGCTCGGCCGATTCGACGGTCACCATCGACCCGGCCACCCGTACCGTGTCCGGCTCGGTCACCTCCGGCGACTTCTGCGGTTACCTGGACCCGGAGGGCCAACGCGCCTACTACACCCTGTACTTCACCGCCCACTTCGACCGCTCCTTCACCGCCACCGGCACCTGGCAGGACGACAGGCTCAGCCCGGGGTCCACGACGGCCTCCGGCGGCACCGGCGGCTTCGCGCACGGCGGACGGCCGGTCGCGGGCAAGGGGGCGGGCGGATACGTCCAGTTCGCGCCCGGCACCGGCCCGGTGAACGTCAAGGTCGGTATCTCGTACGTCAGTCAGGCCGCCGCCGAGGCGAATCTGAAGACCGAGAACCCGCCGCGGCGCTCCTTCGACGCCGTCCGTGACGCGGCCCACCGCGCCTGGCGCGACCGCCTCGGCGCCGTGCGCGTCGGGGCCGGCACGGAGGCCGACCGCACCACCTTCTACACCGCCCTCTACCACTCGCTCTTCCACCCGAACGTCATCAGCGACGCCGACGGCCGCTACCGGGGCAGCGACGACCGGGTGCACCGCGTCGGGCGCGGCCACCGGGCGCAGTACGGCACCTTCTCCGGCTGGGACATCTACCGCGGCCAGGTCCAGCTGCTGACCCTGCTGGACCCCGGGACCGGCTCGGACATCGCCCAGTCGCTCTACGAACTCGCCCGGCAGAACGGCGGGATCTGGGACCGCTGGCTGCACGGCGCGAGCGGCACCCATGTCATGAACGGCGACCCCTCGCCCACCGCCCTCGCCGGCATCCGCGCCTTCGGCGGCACGGGCTTCGACCTGAAGGGTGCCCTGGACTCACTGGTGAAGGCGGCCACGGTACCGACCCCACAGGACCTGTCACCGGCGGGCAAGCCGGTGCTGTCGGTCGGCCAACGCCCCTCACTGGACAAGTACTTGGACAAGCACTACATGCCCTCCGTCTCCAACGCCTGGGGCGGCGCGGCCGAGACGCTTGAGATGTCCACGGCCGACTTCTCCCTCTCCCAACTCGCCTCGGCGGCGGGGCAGAAGAGCACCGCGGCCACCTTCGCCGACCGTGCCCAGTGGTGGCAGAACAACTTCAACATCGCCGCCCACCCGAGCGGCGGCTACATCGCCAACCGCAAGGCGGACGGCAGCTGGGTCACCGGCTTCACCCCGGCCACCGGCAACGGGTTCGTGGAGGGCACGGCCGCCCAGTACACCTGGATGGTCCAGCACAACCCGGCCGGGCTCTTTGCGGCGATGGGCGGCACGGACCAGGCCCTCGCCCGTCTCGACGCCTTCTTCCACAACGGTGACGGCAGCTGGGCCTTCAGCGGCAGCGGCGGAGACAAGTCCGAACTGGACAACGAGCCGTCGATCAACGTGCCCTACCTGTACGACTACGCGGGCGCCCCGTACAAGGCGCAGGAGACGGTCCGCGCCGCGATGACGGCACTGTGGTCGACCGCTCCGGGCGGTATCCCCGGCAACGACGACCTCGGTGCGATGTCGTCCTGGTACGTCTTCTCGGCGCTCGGCATGTACCCGCAGGTTCCCTCCCGCGCCGAACTGGTCCTCGCCTCGCCCCTGTTCGAGCGCGTGGAGATCGACCGCCCGCACGGCAACGACATCTCGATCCGTGCCCAGGGCGCGGCCGCGGACGCCCCGTACATCCAGTCCCTGAAGGTGGACGGCCGTACCAGTGACCGCCCTTGGCTCGACAGCTCCTTCGTCCGCGACGGCGGCCGCCTCGACTACACCCTCTCCACCACCCCGAACCGCGCCTGGGGGACCTCCTCCACACCGCCGTCCTTCCGCCAGGGCGAGCAGCCGTACCAGATCGGCGTCGGACCGACCACCGCGACGCTCGCCCCCGGTGACAGCACCCAGGTCGGCATCCGTGCCCTGTCCCTCACGGGCGGCAGTGGCCCGGAGGTCCGCTTCCGGGTGGAGACCCCGGACGGCGTCAAGGCCACCCCGGCCGAGGGCACGGTGACCGACGGCTCTCAGCAGATCACCCTCTCCACCAACCCCGACACCCCCCAGGGCTACTACGACGTACAGGTGACGGTGACCTCCACCGGCACCTCCTACTCCCAGCCGGTCGCCCTGACCGTCGCCGCCCCGGGCACCCTCCTCGCCGCCTACGACAACACCGGTGTCTCGGACGACTCCGGAGACCACGACGAGGCCGACTTCGACGGCGGCGGCTGGAGCTACTCCCGCCAGGCCCTCGCGGCGGCCGGCCTCACCGCGGGCACCCAGGGGACGGTCGACGGCCTGACCTACACCTGGCCGAACGCCCCCGCGGGCCGCCCCGACAACGCCACGGCCGCCGCCCAGTCCATCGAACTCCCCGCCCCGGCGACCCGGTTGTCCCTCGTCGGCAGCGCCACCAACGGCAACCAGTCCGGCCGGGCCACCGTCACCTACACCGACGGCACCACCGACACGATCGAGCTCTCCCTCACCGACTGGACCGTCGGCGGCGGAGGCGGCACCGTCCAGTACGGGAACGTGACCGTGGCGAAGACCGCGTACCGCAATGTCGCGGGTGCCGACAAGGACCCCGTGGCGACCTACGTCTTCGCGACCAAGCCGTTCGAGGCGCCGGCGGGCAAGAGCATCAAGAGCGTCCGGCTCCCCGAGAACACCGACCTGCACGTGTTCACCCTCGCCACCGGCTGAAACAGGGAAACGAAAGGGGGCGGACCCGACCGGGCCCGCCCCCCTTCCATGCCGCTGTCTCAGGCCAGCAACTCCACCTCCGCCAGCGTCGGTGCGCCGTCCAGGACCAGCCGGTAGTGCGTGTACGTCCCGGGCGTGCGGACCGTGAACGCCCGTGTCTGCAGGTCCCAGGCGAAGGATTCGCCCGAACGCCGGTCCACGGTGCGCCAGTCGGTGCCGTCCGTCGAGGCCTGGAGGGTCCAGCCCGTCGGAGCCCTGGTGTGGTCCGCCGGTGAGGTGAGCGTGTACTGCACCCCCTTGGCCGACCGGGTCACCGGCAGGTCCACCGACGTCACCGCCTGCTCCGTCGCCGACGTGTTGTCGAACAGGGAGCCGTCACCCTTAAGGACGTCCGCGCGCGGGGTCGGAACCTCGTCGCCCTTGGCGATCGCGACCGGCCCGGCGTCCTTGCCCGTGCCCCACGCCGACGGCTTCGGGCCCATCGAGAAGTCGATGATCCCGCCCTTGGAGATCAGCGAGTGGGGGAGCGAAGTCGACGTCCAGATACGGCCGTTGACCCGCACGCCCTGCACGAAGACGTTCGTCGCGCTGTTCCGCGGCGCCCGGACCACCAGGTCCCGGCCGTTCTCCAGGTGGACCGTGGCCTTCTTGAACAGGGGGGAGCCGATCGAGTAGTCGCCGCTGCCCATCACCAGCGGGTAGAAGCCGAGGGCCGAGAAGAGGTACCAGGCCGACTGCTCGCCGTTGTCCTCGTCGCCGTGGTAGCCCTGGCCGATCTCGCTGCCGACGTAGAGCCGGGAGAGCGCCTCGCGGACGGAGGCCTGCGTCTTCCAGGGCTCGCCCGCCGCGTCGTACATGTAGAGGACATGGTGGGCGACCTGGTTGGAGTGGCCGTACATGCCCATCCGGACGTCCCGGGCCTCGGTCATCTCGTGGATCACCCCGCCGTACGAGCCGACGAAGTCGGTGGAGGCCGTCTCGGGTGTCGCGAAGTACTCGTCCAGCTTGTCCCCGAGCCCGGCCCGGCCGCCGTACAGGTTGGCGAGGCCCCGGCTGTCCTGCGGTGCCGTGAAGGCGTAGCCCCAGCCGTTGGTCTCGGTGTAGTCGTAACCCCATACCCGCGGGTCGTACGAGGACGAGTTCACCCGCCAGTTGCCCTGGGCGTCCTTGCCCTGGAAGAAGCCGGCCTTGGAGTCGAAGAGGTTCACATAGTCCTGGGCGCGGTTGAGGAAGTAGTCCGACTCCTCCTTGTAGTGCTTCTCGCCGGTCTTCCTGTACAGGGCGAGGCCCATCTCGGCGATGCCGTAGTCATTGACGTACCCCTCCATCGCCCACGACAGGCCCTCGCGGGTGTCGTCGCTGGTGTAGCCGAGGAAGGGGGAGGTCGACATGCCCTTGCGGCCCACGCCGGAGGAGGGCGGGACGACCGTCGCGTTCTTCAGCGCCGCGTCGTACGCCGCCTTCGCGTCGAAGTTCACGCCCTTGACGTACGCGTCGGCGAACGCCACGTCCGAGGAGGTGCCGGTCATCAGGTCGGCGTAGCCGGGGGAGGACCAGCGCGAGGTCCAGCCGCCGTCCTTGTACTGCTGCACGAACCCGTCGACCATCTCGCCCGCCTGACTGGGTGTCAGCAGTGAGTACGCCGGCCAGGTCGTGCGATAGGTGTCCCAGAAGCCGTTGTTGACGTACACCTTTCCGTCCACGATCTTCGCGCCGGTGTGCGTCGGGGTGTCCTGGCTCGTCATCGGCGAGAAGGGCGAGGCGTACTTGTACGTCGAACCGACTTTCTCGAACCCGGAGTTGGGGTACAGGTACAGCCGGTACATGCTGGAGTAGAGGGTGGTCAGCTGGTCCGCCGTGGCGCCCTCCACCTCCACCTTGCCGAGCAGCTTGTCCCAGACCTTCTGGGCATGTGCCTTCACCGTGGCGAAGGAGGTGCCTTCCGGGATCTCCTGGCCCAGGTTGTCCTTCGCCTGGTCGACGCTGATCAGGGAGGTGGCCAGGCGCAGGGTGACGGTGTGGTCGGCGCCCGTGTCGAAGCGCAGATAGCCCTTGACCCCGCTGGAGTCGCCGCCCGTCACCGGCTTGTCGAAGACGCCGTAGACGAAGAGGCGGGTGGCGCCGGTCGACAGGCCGGACTTGACGTCGGAGTAGCCGGTGACGATCCCGTGCTCCTTGTCGAGGGTCAGGCCCGCCTGCTCGGTCACATTGTCGAAGATCACGCTCGCGTCGTCGCCCGGGTAGGTGAAGCGCAGCGCGGCCGCGTGATCGGTCGGTGTTATCTCTGCCTTCAGCCCGTTCTCGAAGCGGACCCCGTAGTAGTACGGCCGCGCGGTCTCGTTCTCGTGCCGGAAGGCCAGCCCGCGCGCCGCGCGGCCGGTGTCCGGGGTGCCGGCGGCGATGGACGGCATCAGCTGGAAGGTCTGCCGGTCGCCCATCCAGGGGCTGGGCTCATGGCTGGCGCTGAACGCCTGGACTGTCGGCAGATTGTCGTCGTTGTTCGCGCGTGCGTATTCGTACAGCCAGCTCAGCGAGGACGCGTTGGTCACCGGCGTCCAGAAGTTGAAGCCGTGCGGCAGGGCCGTCGCGGGGAAGTTGTTGCCGCGCGAGAAGCTGCCGCTGGAGTTGGTTCCCCGGGTGGTCAGCGCATAGTCGGACAGATGCGCCTTGGGCTTCTCGGGGGCTGCCCTCTTGATGTTCAGGTCATCGATCCAGCCCCGGAACTTGGCCGGGCCCGCGGGGGAGTCGTAGCCCACCAGGATCCGGTCGACGGTCCTGCCGGCCGCTACCGAACCGATCACCGACGAGACGTCGTTCCACTGGTTGATGTACAGCGCCTTCGACGCGCCCTGACCGCGCGGTGACAGCGCGAACCCGTGCTGGTCCACCGCTCCGAGGCCGCTGAGATACGTGCCGTCGGTGAAGGCCAGGTCCACGGAGACGTTGGTGGCGTCGTAGTCGAGGTCGCCGTCTGCCATCGAGGGGAAGATCCGGTACGACAACTGCGTGTCGCGGCCGACCTTGACGTTCACGTCGAAGACCTTGTTGTACGAGTACGCCTGCCCGGCCGCCGTGTGCCGGCCCGCGTAACGCAGCGCGTGGGTCCCGGTGAAGCCGGCCCGCGCCTTCGCGGTCGGTGAGCCGCTCGGGCCCTTGTCGACCAGCGAGAGCATGTCCTGGGGCACCGGACCGCCGCTGCCGCCTGTGGAGAACTGGACGTCGGCGATCTGCAGGACGTCCGAGGCGCCGTTGTTCTTCGTGACGTCGAGCCGGAAGTGCTGGTACTCGGCGGCTGCGGACAGGTCGTACGACCTGGTCTGGAACCGTTCGGTGAAGCTCTCGTCCGTGCGGGTGTCGACGGTCTTCCAGTCCTTGCCGTCCGTCGAGCCCTGGAGAGTCCAGTCCTTGGGGTCGCGCTCGGCGTAGTCGTTGGCCGAGGTGAGGGCGTACGTCACCAGCTTGATGGGCTTGTCGAAGTCGAACTCCACCCAGCCGGTGGGCTCGAAGGTGAGCCACTTGGTGCCCGGCTCGCCGTCGACGAGGTTCTCCTTGACCTCGCCCGCCCCGGTGTTCTCGCCGCCGGCCCGCATGTCGGTCACATGATCGGTGACATTGCCGGGGATGCCGGTGCTGTAGCCGCCGTCGACGCCGGAGGCGCGCGGGGCGCCACCGGGGTCCGTGTCGACCGTGTTGGTCCAGTCCGGTGACGGTTCGCCAGACTCGAACGAGGAGGCGAACTGCGTCGGCGCGGCCGGCGCCTTGGCCGGCAGGGCGACCGCGGCTCCCTGGGAGCCAAGGGTCATGACTACGGCGGCCGTGATCACGACCGCCGTACCAGATCTGTGTCCTGTTCTTCGCTGCGTTCTCCGCTGCATCACAACGGGTACCCTCCCTGCCACATGAGACAACGTTGTCAGCTGCGTGGCGCAGGAACCAGTAGGTGGTCAAGTGGCCCGTGATGTCAAGGGTGTTGGATGCGGCATTCAGGGGTCTGGGTCGAGTGTTTTTCCGGCAGGGCGTACCGCGGTCGCTCATATTTCCGACAGGTCTCGACTAGGAAAAGACCCTTGGCCAACTTTGCATTCGATCTTGCCCCGTCGGCGGGAAGTGGACTATACCTGTCGGCGTTTCCTGCGTGACTTCCTGCACCACCCAGCACTACCCGACCGCGGTGCCGGGAGGATCCGGTTCACCGCCTGAGTCCTGGAGAAGGCGAGGACTTGAGCATGGGATCCACTTCCGCAGACAACCATGGTTCCGAGGGCGTCGGCCGCCGTGATCTGATCAAGCGGTCTGCCGCACTCGGCCTGATTTCGGTCCCCACCGTCGGATTTCTCTCCGCCTGCGCCAGCAGCGGCGGCGACAGCCAGAGCAAGGCCAAGACAGGCAAGAAGACGGCCAAGAACCCGCTCGGTGCCAACGAGACCGCCCAGATGGAATTCGTCCTCTTCGACGGCGGTTTCGGCAAGGAGTACGCCGAGGACGCGGTGAAGGTCTACGAGAAGGACTTCCCGAAGGCCAAGGTCAAGTTCTCCGCCACCCAGAAGATCCAGTCCACCCTGCAGCCCCGCTTCAACCAGGGCACCCCGCCGGACCTCATCGACAACTCCGGTGCCGAGCAGATGGACATGGGCGTGCTCGTCGGCAAGAACCAGTTGGCCGATCTCACTCCGCTCCTCGACGCGCCGTCGTACGACGACCCGAACAAGAAGGTCCGCGACACACTGCGCCCCGGCATCGTCGAGATGGGCCAGTTCGACGGCAACCCGGTCTGGATCATGTACTACGCCTACACGGTGTACGGCGTCTGGTACTCGCAGAAGGCCCTGGACTCGCTCGGCGCGGAGTACCCGCAGACCTGGGACCAGATGATCGCCGTCTGCGAGAAGGCCAAGAAGAAGGGCATGGCCGGCTGGACGTACGCGGGCAAGTACCCGTACTACGTCCCCTTCTCGCTGTATCCGATGATCGGCAAGGTCGGCGGCGTCGAAGTCCTGAACGCGATCGACAACCTGGAGCCGAACGCCTGGAAGCACCCGGCCGTCAAGGCGTGTTTCGAGGCCTACTACGAGCTCTACAGGAAGGGCTACATCCTCAAGGGCACCCCCGGCCTGGACCACATCCAGTCGCAGACCGCCTGGGCCCAGGGCAAGGCCCTCTTCATCCCGAACGGCTCCTGGGTGGAGAACGAGTCGGCGAACGTCATCCCCTCCGACTTCAACCTCGCCGTCTCCGCGCCCACCGGCATCGACAAGAGTGACAAGATGCCGTTCGGCACCATCTGGGCCTCCGGCGGCGAGCCGTTCGTCGTCCCCGCCAAGGCCCAGAACGCCGAGGGCGGCATGGAGCAGCTGCGCATCATGCTCAGCGAGGCGTCCTCCAAGAACTTCACGTCGAAGGTGAAGTCGCTGACCGCGTACAACGGCGGCACCGACGGCATCACCCTCACCCCGGGCCTCACCTCCGGTGTCGCCGCCCTGAAGCTGGCCGGGTCGAACGTGGTCAACCCGCGGCTCCAGGACTGGTATGTGCAGCTCCAGAAGGAGAAGATCGGGGTGGCCGGCCTCGGCGAGATGATGGCCGGCCGACTGACCCCGGCGGAGGCCATCAAGAAGATCCAGGGCTTTGCCGACGAGGCCGCCAAGGACAGCTCGATCAAGCACTACAAGCACCAGTAACGACACACCTCACGGCACCGGAGTGGCGATGCAGCACGGCAAGTACCGGTTCATTGTGGGGTTTCTGACGTTGCCCCTGGGACTGTACGCGCTCTTCGTGGTCTGGCCGTTCATCCAGTCCATCTACTACTCGTTCACGGACTGGACCGGCCTGAGCCCCGAATTCAAGATGGTCGGCCTGGACAATTACAAGAGGATGCTCCATGACGACATCTTCTGGAAGTCCTTGCAGCACAGCTTGATGTTCGCGGTCGTGCTGCCGCTGGTGACGATCAGCCTGGCGCTGTTCTTCGCCTTCATGATCAATGTTGGCGGTTCCAGAAGGAAGGGCGGCCCGGTCGTCTCCGGTGTCCGGGGCTCTTCCTTCTACAAGATCGTCTATTTCTTCCCGCAGGTACTGTCGATCGCGATCGTCTCGCTGCTGTTCGCCTTCGCGTACAACCCGGACAGCGGCGCGATCAATTCACTGCTGCGCGGAATTGGTCTGGACAATATCCAGCCGCTGTGGCTGGGCGATCCGAACCTGGGCCTGTGGTGCGTGATGGCCGTACTGGTCTGGTCCACGGTCGGCTTCTTCGTGGTCCTCTTCTCGGCGGGCATGGCGTCCATCCCCACGGATCTCTACGAGGCCGCCCTGCTCGACGGCGCCGGCCGCGCGACGACCTTCTTCCGCCTCACCCTGCCGCTGCTGTGGGACACCGTGCAGTCCGGCTGGGTCTATATGGGCATTCTCGCGCTGGGCGCCGAGTCGTTCGCGGTCGTACAGATCATGACGACCGGACCGGGCGGGCCCGACTACTCGACGACCGTGATGGTCCTGTACGTGTACCAGAAGGCGTTCCGGGACGGTCAGGCCGCCTACGCCACCACCATCGGCGTCGCCCTGCTGATCGTCACGCTCGCCTTCGCGGCGATCGTGATGCGGCTGGGCCGTCGCGAGCGGCTGGAGTACTGAAGCGATGACGACGACCGAGACCGACACCACCGTCACCAAGGCCGAGACCGCCCCCGTGCCGAAGCCGCCCCGGCGCAAGCGCGAGGGCGGGATCCTCAACGTCTTCTCCCACGGCGTGCTGATCCTCTGGGCGGTCATGGTGGTCATGCCGCTGCTGTGGGCGGTGATGACGTCCTTCAAGGACGACAGGTCCATCTTCAGCTCGCCCTGGGCGCTGCCGGACACGCTGCACTTCGACAACTGGTCGCGGGCGTGGACCGACGCCAACATGAGCGGCTACTTCCTGAACACCGTCCTGGTGGTGGGCGGTTCGCTCATCGGCACCTTGGTGCTGGGCTCGATGGCGGCCTACGTCCTGGCCCGCTTCCACTTCCCGGGCAACCGCTTCATCTACTTCCTCTTCATCGGCGGCATGAGCTTCCCGATCATGCTCGCACTGGTCCCGCTGTTCTACGTCGTGAACAACATGGGCCTGCTGAACACGATCCACGGCCTGATCCTGGTCTACATCGCGTACTCGCTGCCGTTCACGGTCTTCTTCCTCACGGCGTTCTTCCGCACCCTGCCCACATCGGTGGCCGAAGCCGCCTTCGTCGACGGCGCCTCCCACACCCGCACGTTCTTCCAGATCATGTTGCCGATGGCCAAGCCCGGCCTGATCAGCGTGGGGATCTTCAACTTCCTGGGCCAGTGGAACCAGTACATGCTCCCGACGGTCCTCAACACGGACCCCGACAAGCACGTCCTCACCCAGGGCCTGGTCCAGCTGGCGGTGAGCCAGGGCTACAAGGGTGACTGGTCGGGTCTGTTCGCCGGCCTGGTGATGGCGATGCTCCCGGTTCTGGCGGCCTACATCATCTTCCAGCGCCAGGTGGTGGCGGGCTTGACGGCCGGCGCCTTGAAGTAGGCGCCGCGTTTGCCAAACCAAAGGGGCGCGGCGAACCGCGCGCTCCACTCCCACCGGCCCGCACCTGCGTCTCGACCCGCTGACCCACCCCTCCCGCACCCTCTCCGACCTGCTCATCAGTGGCCTAGACATGTCCAACGCGTGTCCGTCGGGAAACCACCGAACCGCCAATGATTTCTGTCAAGGACTTGACGGCGGTAACCCGTTCAGCAGAGCTTGGAGTTCATAACTTGTAAGTGACCCGGTCCCAGTGATGTGACTTGGGTCACGTTGGCGGCATCGTGGCCGCCTCCGATGGCGGGAGTGGATGGGTCGATGGAGACTCCGGGGTCGCAGTCGTCGCTGCACCGAGCCAACCTGGAACGTGTCGTACGGGCCGTACGACTGGCCGGATCGCTCACGCAGGCGGAGATCGCGCGCACGACCGGCCTGTCGGCGGCGACGGTCTCCAACATCGTGCGCGAGCTCAAGGACGGCGGAACCGTCGAGGTCACGCCCACCTCGGCGGGCGGCCGCAGGGCCCGCAGCGTGAGTCTCAGCGGTGACGCCGGCATCGTCATAGGGGTCGACTTCGGCCACACCCATCTGCGCGTCGCGATCGGGAACCTCGCCCATCAGGTGCTGGCCGAGGAGTCCGAGCCCCTGGACGTGGACTCGTCCTCCACTCAGGGCTTCGACCGCGCGGAGGAGCTGGTCAACCGCCTGATCGCGGCGACCGGCGTGGACCGCTCGAAGATCGCCGGCGTGGGCGTCGGCGTCCCCGGCCCGATCGACGTCGAGTCGGGCACTCTCGGCTCCAGCGCCATCCTGCCCGGCTGGATCGGGGCGAGACCCGCCGAGGAGCTCAGACTGCGCCTCGGCGTCCCCGTGCACGTGGACAACGACGCCAACCTCGGCGCCCTCGGCGAACTGGTCTGGGGCAGCGGCAAGGGCGTCCGCGATCTCGCCTACATCAAGGTCGCGAGCGGTGTCGGCGCCGGTCTGGTGATCAACGGGAAGATCTACCGAGGCCCCGGCGGCACAGCAGGCGAAATCGGGCACATCACACTTGATGAATCCGGCCCGGTCTGCCGCTGCGGCAACCGCGGCTGCCTGGAGACCTTCGCGGCGGCCCGCTATGTGCTGCCGCTGCTCCAGCCCAGCCACGGCACCGACCTGACCATGGAAGGCGTCGTGCGGTTGGCCCGGGACGGCGACCCGGGCTGCCGGCGGGTGATCTCCGACGTCGGCCGTCACGTCGGCAGCGGGGTGGCCAATCTCTGCAACCTGCTGAACCCGAGCCGGGTGGTCCTCGGCGGCGACCTCGCCGAGGCCGGAGAGCTGGTCCTGGCGCCGATCAGAGAGTCCGTGGGGCGCTATGCGATCCCCAGTGCCGCGCGCCAACTCTCCGTCCTTCCCGGGGCACTTGGCGGCCGTGCGGAGGTGCTCGGCGCGCTCGCTCTCGCGCTCAGCGAGATGGGCGATTCAACCCTTTTGGACGGCACGTTGCCTGCCGTTGCGCCTGTCTTCACTTAGAGAACGAATGGCGCCGTTGCCATCTCGTTAAGTATTTACTTCTTGACGTCGCTGTCACGGCCGAGTTGACTTCCAGCCACCTCGGCCGCAGCGTTGCGGCCCTGTCAGGGAGGCACCCCCAATGAACGCAACGATGCGTAGAGTCGTGATCGGCACCGCCGCGGTTTCCATGGCGCTGTCGCTCGCCGCCTGTGGCAAGGCCGGCGACAGCAAGAAGAGCGACTCCGGCAGCAGCAGCTCCTCGGGCGACAAGTCCATCGGCCTGCTGCTTCCCGACAGCGTCACCGCGCGGTACGAGAAGTTCGACAAGCCGTACTTCGACGCCAAGGTCAAGGCGCTGTGCTCCGAGTGCAAGCTCGAGTACGCGAACGCCGCGGGCGATGCCGCCAAGCAGGCGCAGCAAGTCAGCAGCATGGTGACCAAGGGGGTGAAGGTCATCGTGATCTCCTCCCAGGACTCCGCCGCGATCAAGTCCTCCATCCAGGCCGCGGTGGCCAAGGGCGTCAAGGTCGTCGCGTACGACCGTCTCGCCCAGGGCCCGGTCAGCGCCTTCGTGTCCTTCGACAACGTCAAGATCGGTCAGCTCCAGGGCGAGGCCCTGGTCTCCGCCCTCGGCTCCAAGGCGACCACCAAGTCCAAGGTCGTCATGATCAACGGTGACGACGCGGACCCGAACGCCGGTCAGTTCAAGGAGGGCGCGCACAAGGCCCTCGACGGCAAGGTCGACATCGCCTATGAGCAGTCCGGCCTGTGGAAGGACACCATCGCCGCGCAGAAGATGAAGGCGGCCATCACCCAGCTCGGTGCCAAGAACATCGCGGGTGTCTACGCCGCCAACGACGGCATGGCCGGTGGTATCGCCACCACCCTCAAGGGCGCCGGCATCACCGGCATCCCGCTGACCGGTCAGGACGCGGAGCTCGCGGGCATCCAGCGCATCCTCGCCGGCACCCAGTCCGCCACGATCTTCAAGAACTACAAGGCGGAGGGTGAGACCGCCGCGCAGATGGCCGTCGACCTGCTCGAGGGCAAGGACATCAAGTCCCTGGCCACCGCCACGCAGACCAGCGGCTCCGGCGACAAGGTGCCCTCGCAGCTGCTGACCCCGGTGTCGGTCACCAAGGCCAACATCAAGGACACGGTCATCAAGGAAGGCCTGTACACCGCTGGTGACATCTGCACCGCCGAGTTCGCCAAGGCCTGCAAGGCCGCGGGCCTGCAGTAGTCCAGACCGGTGACCTGGAGCCTTCCGGCTCCGGCCATCAGCGCCCGGGTGATCGCAGTACGACATCCGGGCCCCGGCCGCCCGACGCACCCGGCCCTTCCACAAGGCGCCCCGTCCGCCCGGCGGTCTCGCGAAACCCCTCCGACGCCCGCTCCGGCCTTCATACCCCGCTGCCGGAGCGGGCGTCGGACGGACCCGTTGCCAAGCGCAGCGGATTCGCGCATGTTCATCTTGTAAACCACGTGCGTACACCGACCAACCTGAGGTACCGCACGGCCCTCCGCGCCTGATCACCAAGCGCGGCATCCCCGCCGGTCAGGCGGCGAAGGAGATGGTTCACGTGTCCGCTACGCCCGTGCTGGCGTTGCGCGGAGTCTCCAAGCGATTCGGTGCGGTCCAGGCACTCACCGATGTCGATCTGGAGGTCCACGCCGGAGAAGTGGTCGCCCTGGTGGGCGACAACGGCGCAGGAAAGTCGACCCTGGTCAAGACGATCGCGGGTGTGCACCCCATCGATGAGGGTGTCATCGAGTGGGACGGCAATCCGGTCAGCATCAACAAGCCGCACGACGCCCAGGGCCTCGGCGTGGCGACGGTCTACCAGGACCTCGCCCTCTGCGACAACCTCGACGTGGTCGGCAACCTCTTCCTCGGTCGTGAGCTGCTGCACCGTGGCGTCCTCGACGAGGTGACGATGGAGAAGCAGTCCCGCGAACTGCTGAGCACGCTCTCCATCCGCATCCCGAGCGTGCGCATCCCGATCGCCAGCCTCTCCGGCGGTCAGCGTCAGGTCGTGGCCATCGCCCGCGCCCTGATCGGCGACCCCAAGGTCGTCATCCTCGACGAGCCCACCGCCGCGCTCGGTGTCGAGCAGACCGCGCAGGTCCTCGACCTGGTCGAGCGGCTTCGCGAGCGCAACCTCGCCGTCATCCTGATCAGCCACAACATGGCCGACGTGAAGGCGGTCGCGGACAGCGTCGCCGTGCTGCGCCTGGGCAGGAACAACGGCTTCTTCCCTGTGAAGAGCACCAGCCACGAAGAGATCATCGCCGCGATCACGGGTGCCACGGAGAACGCCGTGACCCGTCGTGCGGAGCGTCGCACCACGGAGGCGGCAAAGTGAGCGAGACGACCGACAAGACCGTCCAGGGCGACGAGTCGCCCAAGACCGAGAAGACCGCGGCCGCCGAGGCCGCCGCGGCCACCACGACGGTGGCCCCCGCCGACGACCCCACGGCCGCGCCGGTCACGGTCGTCGACCCGCGGCTGCTGGTGCGTGAGGAGGGCTTCAAGGGCTACCTCACGGAGTTCAAGCGCCGGGTGAAGGGCGGCGAGCTGGGCTCGCTGCCGGTGGTCATCGGCCTGATCATCATCTGGACCATCTTCCAGGCGAAGAACAGCCTGTTCCTCAGCGCGGACAACCTCTCCAACATCAGCTACTTCCTCTCGGCCACCGGCATGCTCGCCATCGGCCTGGTGTTCGTGCTGCTGCTGGGCGAGATCGACCTGTCCGTCGGCTCGGTGAGCGGCCTCGCCTCCACCGTGTTCGCCGTCTTCGTGGTCAACCACGGAATGAACGGCTGGCTGGCCCTGATCCTCACGATCATCACGGGCATCGGCGTCGGCGCGCTGCACGGCTGGTTCTTCGCGAAGATCGGCGTACCAGCGTTCGTGGTCACCCTGGCCGGCTTCCTCGGCTGGAACGGTCTGATGCTGTGGCTGCTGGGCGACAGCGGCACGATCAACATCCCGGCCGACAGCGGGCCGGTGCACATCCTCGGCCAGAGCTCCTTCTTCATGGACCAGGCCATCATCGGCGCCTACGTGCTGGCCGGCCTCGGTGTGGTGCTCTCGGCCCTGGGCCAGTTCAACGAGCAGCGCCGGCGCCGTGCGGCGGGCGTGCCGTTCCGCCCGACCAGCGAGATCCTGATGCGGGTCGTCCTGCTGGCCATCGCGTCCTTCGTGGCGGCGGCGGTGCTGAACAACGCGGCCGGTGTCTCCAACGCGCTGGTGATCTTCCTCGCGTCGCTGGTGATCGTCGACTTCGTGCTCCGTCGTACGACCTACGGCCGCAAGGTCTTCGCGGTCGGCGGCGGCATCGAGGCGGCCCGCCGTGCGGGTATCAGCGTGCCGATGGTCCGGATCACCGTGTTCGCGATCTCCGGTGGCTTCGCGGCGATCGGCGGTATGTTCTTCGCCGGTCAGACGGCCAGCGCGACGCTGAACGCGGGCGGCGGCAACACCCTGATGCTCGCCATCGCGGCGGCCGTCATCGGTGGTACGTCGCTGTTCGGCGGGCGGGGTTCGGTGTGGTCGGCGCTGCTGGGCATGCTGGTCATCCAGTCCATCCAGACCGGCCTGGACCTGCTGAACATGAACACGTCCATCCAGTACATGATCACGGGTGGTGTGCTGCTGGGTGCCGTCGTCATCGACTCCGTGTCCCGGCGGAGCCAGAAGGCGGCGGGGCGCGGCTAGCGCGCCGCCGGGGGTGCGGTGGGATTGCTGCTGACTTGCCGTCATGGCTGATCGCGCCCACTCGGCGGTAGCCGCAAAATGACACAACTCCGCCCCTTATGGGTCGGAAACGTGCCCGGTGTCTGAAAAGGCACCGGGCACAGCTGTGTCTCAGCAACCGTTTCCCCGGGTACGGCCGTTCGCGTGACGAATGACCCACAACCCGGACGTCGGCCGCCCGGGCGGAACATTAGACTCGACGAGCCCGGCAACAGCTCGATCAGCTCAACTGCAAGGAGGCACGGGTGCCGCTGCTGACCCGTATCAGGGGACCGCGCGATCTGGACCGGCTCAGCCCCGAGGAGCTGCTCCAGCTGGCAGAGGAGATCCGGAGCTTCCTCGTGGAAGCGGTGTCCAAGACCGGCGGACACCTCGGTCCCAACCTGGGCGTGGTCGAGCTCACCATCGCCCTGCACCGCGTCTTCGACTCGCCGAAGGACAAGGTGCTGTGGGACACCGGCCACCAGTCCTATGTGCACAAGCTGCTCACCGGCAGGCAGGACTTCTCCAGGCTGAAGCAGAAGGGCGGCCTGTCCGGCTACCCCTCGCAGGCCGAGTCCGAGCACGACGTCATCGAGAACAGCCACGCCTCCACCGTCCTCGGCTGGGCCGACGGCATCGCCAAGGGCAACCAACTGCTCAAACGCGACAGCCATGTCGTCGCCGTCATCGGTGACGGCGCCCTCACCGGCGGTATGGCCTGGGAGGCGCTCAACAACATCGCCGACGCCAAGGACCGCCCGCTGGTCATCGTCGTCAACGACAACGAGCGGTCGTACTCCCCGACCATCGGCGGCCTCGCCAATCACCTGGCGACCCTGCGCACGACCGACGGGTACGAGCGCTTCCTGGCCCGTGGCAAGGACCTGCTGGAGCGCACGCCCGTCGTCGGGAGGCCGCTGTACGACACCCTGCACGGCGCCAAGAAGGGGCTGAAGGACTTCATCGCCCCGCAGGGCATGTTCGAGGACCTGGGCCTGAAGTACGTCGGCCCGATCGACGGCCACGACATCGAGGCCCTGGAGTCGGCCCTCGCCCGGGCCAAGCGGTTCGGCGGCCCGGTGATCGTGCACTGCCTCACCGAGAAGGGCCGCGGCTACCAGCCCGCCCTCCAGGACGAGGCCGACCGCTTCCACGGCATCGGCCCGATCCACCCCGACACCGGCCTGCCGGTCAAGGCCTCCGGCGCCGACTGGACCTCCGTCTTCGGCGACGAGATGGTCAAGCTCGGCAAGGAGCGCGAGGACATCGTCGCGATCACGGCGGCCATGCTCCAGCCGGTCGGCCTGAAGAAGTTCGCGGACACCTTCCCGGAGCGGATCTACGACGTCGGCATCGCCGAGCAGCACGGCGCCGTCTCCGCGGCGGGCCTCGCCACGGCCGGGCTGCACCCGGTCTTCGCCGTGTACGCCACCTTCCTCAACCGCGCCTTCGACCAGGTGCTGATGGACGTGGCCCTGCACAAGTGCGGGGTGACCTTCGTCCTGGACCGGGCCGGCGTCACCGGCACCGACGGCGCCTCCCACAACGGCATGTGGGACATGTCCATCCTCCAGGTCGTCCCCGGTCTGCGCCTCGCCGCCCCGCGCGACGCCGAACAGGTCCGCGCCCAGCTCCGCGAGGCCGTCGAGGTCGACGACGCGCCGACCGTGGTCCGCTTCTCCAAGGGCGCCGTCGGCCCCGCCGTACCCGCCGTCGGCCAGGTGGGCGGCATGGACGTGCTGCGCGAGCCGGGCACCGACACCCCGGACGTGCTGCTGGTGTCGGTGGGCGCGCTCGCCCCGATGTGCCTGGAGATCGCCGGCCTCCTCGACAAGCAGGGCATCTCCACCACCGTCGTGGACCCGCGCTGGGTGAAGCCCGTGGACGAGGCGATGGCTCCGCTGGCCGAGCGGCACCGGGTGGTCGTCACGGTCGAGGACAACATCCGCGTCGGCGGCGTCGGCGCGACGATCGCCCAGGCCCTGCGCGATGCGGGTGTCGACATCCCCCTCCGCGACTTCGGCATCCCGCCCCGCTTCCTCGACCACGCGTCGAGGGGCGAGGTCATGACGGAGATCGGCCTGACGGCCCCGGACATCGCCCGCCAGGTGACGGGTCTGGTGGCCCGGCTGGACGGATCGACGGCAGAGGTGGACTCGGTGGAGTCGGCGAGGGACTAGGGGGTCTCGTCTGGATCAGGCCGGCGTCGCGGGCCCTGGCACGCACTCGCCCAGAGGGGGTGCCCCCAGCGGCGTTGTCGTCACTCGCCGGCGTCCCTCAGCCTTCGGCCGGGGGTGCCCCCACCGCGTCGCCCGCCGCGGCAGCGGCTGATTGTCCATG
The DNA here is from genome assembly GCF_040629895.1 of Streptomyces sp. NPDC005866. Classification (NCBI taxonomy): domain Bacteria; kingdom Bacillati; phylum Actinomycetota; class Actinomycetes; order Kitasatosporales; family Streptomycetaceae; genus Streptomyces; species Streptomyces sp. NPDC005866. The sequence continues at coordinate 21,297 of NZ_JBEXWP010000038.1, read as the reverse complement.
CCTCCTCCGCCTTGCAGTTGCACGCACCAGACCCCGCTCGGCTCGGTCAAGAGGAACTGTTCCTCACTGCCGGCCTGATCCAGACGACACCCCCTGGACGCCCTGGCCACAGCGCCCCCAATGGGCTGGTTTCTCCACCCCCACCGGTGGCGGAACCAGCCCGTTTGCGTGAACCTGCCCTTGCCGGGGCATACGCATCCCCGGCCCTCTCGATCATGTCGAGGACGACAACGTGGGAGGTAGGCAGGTGGCCAGTACGCTCTTCAGGACCAAGAACGTCGAACAGTCCATCCAGGACACCGAGGAACCGGAGCACGCGCTCAAGAAGTCGCTGTCGGCCCTGGACCTCACGGTCTTCGGCGTGGGTGTCATCATCGGCACCGGCATCTTCGTCCTGACCGGCACGGCCGCGAAGAACACCGCCGGCCCCGCCGTGGCCCTGTCCTTCGTCGTGGCCGGCGTCGTCTGCGGTCTCGCGGCGCTCTGCTACGCCGAGTTCGCCTCCACCCTCCCGGTGGCCGGCTCCGCGTACACCTTCTCGTACGCCTCGCTCGGCGAGTTCCCCGCCTGGATCATCGGCTGGGACCTGGTGCTGGAACTGGCGCTGGGCACGGCGGTGGTGGCCGTCGGCTGGTCGGGCTACATCCACTCGCTGCTCGACAACGTGGGCTGGCAGCTGCCCGAGTATCTCAGCGGCCGGGACGGCGCCCACGGCTTCGGCTTCGACATCCTCGCCGCCGCCCTCGTCCTCGCCCTCACCGCGATCCTCGTCGTCGGCATGAAGCTCTCCGCCCGGGTCACCTCGGTCGTCGTCGCCATCAAGGTCGCCGTCGTCCTGGTCGTCATCATCGCGGGCGCCTTCTTCGTCCAGGGCAGCAACTACCACCCGTTCATCCCGCCGAAGGAGCCGGTGGCGGCGGGCGGCAACCTCAAGGCCCCCCTGATCCAGCTGATGTTCGGCTGGGCGCCCTCCAACTTCGGCGTGATGGGCATCTTCACGGCTGCGTCCGTCGTCTTCTTCGCCTTCATCGGCTTCGACGTCGTCGCCACCGCCGCCGAGGAGACCCGCCACCCGCAGCGGGACGTGCCGCGCGGCATCATCGGCTCCCTGATCATCTGCACCGTGCTGTACGTCGCCGTGGCGGTCGTGGTGACCGGTATGCAGAAGTACAGCTCGCTGTCCGTGGACGCGCCGCTCGCCGACGCGTTCAAGGCCACCGGGCACCCCTGGTTCGCGGGCCTGATCAGCTTCGGCGCCGCCGTCGGCCTGACCACCGTGTGCATGATCCTGCTGCTCGGCCAGTCCCGGGTGTTCTTCGCCATGAGCCGGGACGGGCTGCTGCCCCGGTTCTTCTCGCACACCCACCCGAAGTTCCGCACCCCGTACCGGCCCACCATCCTGCTGGGCGTCATCATCGCGATCGTCGCCGGCTTCACCAGCCTCAGCCAACTCGCCGAACTGGTGAACATCGGCACGCTCTTCGCCTTCATCGTCGTCGCGATCAGCGTGATCATCCTGCGCCGGACCCGGCCCGACCTGGAGCGGTCCTTCCGCACCCCGTGGGTGCCGGCGCTGCCGATCGTGTCCGTGCTGGCCTCGCTGTGGCTGATGCTCAACCTGCCGGCCGAGACCTGGCTGCGGTTCGCCATCTGGATGGTCATCGGCCTGGTCGTCTACTTCCTCTACGGCCGCTCGCACAGTCGCCTCGCCGAGCGGGAGCGCACCACCGTCAACGCTCCGTAATCATCAGGCTCGCCACTCCGGCCCCGTATGTCCCGTCCGGATGGGACTGCGGGGCCGGATAGCGTGCTCTCCATGCTTGTCGCCCCCCTCGTCCCATCACGGTCCGTAGTCGTACGGAAGGGGTACTGGGCGCGGCTGCTGCCGCTGCTCGCCGTGCTGGCCTGTGTCACCAGGGTGCCGTCCTTCCTCCGGCCGCTGTGGAACCCGGACGAGGGCTTTCTCGCCGTACAGGCGCGCATGCTGGCGCGGGGCGGGCGGTTGTACGAGACGGTCGTGGACCGCAAGCCGCCGCTGCTGCCGTGGCTTTACGAGGGAGTGTTCGCGGTCTTCGGGTCCGGGTCGCTCACCCCGGTCCGGGTCCTCGCCGTGCTCGCGCAGCTGGCCACCGCCGTACTGCTCGCGTCGATCGCCCGACGCCGGTGGGGCGACCGCGCGGGACGTACCGCCGGGGCGCTGTATCTGCTGGTCTCCGTGGGACTCAACCCCGAGGACGCGCAGGCGGCCACCTTCGAGGTGTTCATACTGCCCTGCACGGCCGCCGCGATGTGGTGCGCCGACCGCCGCCGCTGGGGCGCCGCAGGAGCCGCCGTCGCCTGCGCGTTACTCACCAAACAGACCGGCGGCGCGGTCCTGCTGCCGGTGGTCTATCTGCTCAACCGGTACGGCGGCCCGCGCGCCGGCCTGCTCAGACTGGCGGTCGGCGCCGCCCTGCCCGTGCTGGGCGCGGCCCTGCTCACCGACCCGGCCGGCTTCGCCTTCTGGACGGTCACCGGCTCCGGCGCCTACGCCTCCTTCGCCGGCTCCGAACTCCACGTTCTGGCAAGGGCGTTGACCAACACCGCGATCCTCGCCACGGCCTGCGCCGGGCTGCTCCCGCCCGTCGCGCGCGCCCTGCGCATCGCCCGTACCGGCGCCGCCGACCTGTGGCTGTGGCTGGCCGCGTCGGCGGTCGCCGTCACCCTCGGCTTCCACTTCTTCGGCCACTACTTCCTGCAACTCACCCCGCCCCTGGCACTGCTGGCCACGGCCGCGCTGCAAGTCCTGTCGAGGGAGCGGACCCCGACCGCCGTCCGCGCCTCGGCCTGCCTCTGCGCCCTGTTCCTGACCTGGGGACTACTGGCCCCACGCCCCGAACTCGCCCACGCCCAGCGGCTCGCGCTCGCCCTCGCCCATCGCACTGCGCCCGGCGACCGGGTCCTGGTCTGGGGCATACACCCGGAGACGTACTGGCTCGCCGACCGCACCCCCGCCACCCGCTATCTCACCGCAGGCCTCCTCACCAACTTCAGCGGCGGCCGGGACGGCCCGCAGGTCGGCGAGAAGTACGCGGTCGAGGGCACCTGGCCGGTCTTCCGCGCCGAGCTGGCCGACCGGGCACCGGCCCTGGTGATCGACGACTCCCGGGGCAAGCCGTACGGCCCCGACCGAGTCCCCAGCCTGCGCCGACTGCTCGCCGCCGGGTACGAGCAGGTGGGTGAGGTGGACGGGGCGGTGCTCTACGCCCGGGTGCCGGGGGAGTAGGCCGGGGGGCGACGGGCCCGGGCGGGCCCATCCGGGGGAGTGGTGGGGGTGGGTGGGCCTGGCTCCGGCGGAGTGGTGGGCGTGGGTCGGGCCCGGCTTGGCGGAGTGGTGGGCGTGGTGGGTGCCGGTTCGGCGGAGTGGCAGGCGTGGGTGGCCTGGCTCCGGCGGTGTGGTGGCCGCGGGAGCCCGCGGTTCGGCGCAGCGACGGGCGTGGGTGGCCCCGGCTCGGCGCAGCGACGGGCGTGGGTGGCCCCGGCTCCGGCGGAGCCGTAGGCGTCGGCGCAGCCGGTTCAGTGGAGCAGGGCGCTCGGGCCGATCACCTCGGCGCCCGACTCCGTCACCCTCCGCCGGAGTTCACGGTCGGCAGTGACGACGAGCCGGGGCCGGCCGGGGTCCTCGGCGACGAGCTCGACGATCCGGTCGTCGCCGCTGCCGGGCGCCGACTCCACCCGTACGCCGGGCACCGACTCCACCCCGCGGGCTGCGCCCTCGACGACGAGCACCAGTTCCACCGGGGTCGGGTGGCCGGGCAGACCCCGCTCGGCCAGCCGGTCGCGCAGCCGCTCGGCGGCACCCTTGCGGTCCCGCCACCAGCCGTCCGGCCGTGACCCGACGACGTTCGCGCCGTCGACGATCACCAGCAGGGGAGCTTTGTCTTCCATGCCCCAAGCCTCGCACGCCAGGGCCCCGGCCACTGTCCCGAACGGCCCGGCTTAGAGTGAAGCGGTGAACGGCGACTGGCTTCTCCGCGGCCGTGACGGCCGGCTCAGTGTCTATCTGCCCTCGGGCGAGGCCGTGCTGTGCCGGGCGGAACGCGGCCCCGGCGGCCGCTGGGGCACTCCCCGGAAAATGGGCGGCGACCAGCGGCTGCACCCCGGCTTCTCGGTGGGCCGGGGCGTCGACGGATACGCCCACCTGGTCGCCTGGCGGCCCACCGTGAAAGGCGAGTCGGGCCTCGTCCACTCCACCCACTACCGCCCGCGGCTGGCCGCCCTGGACTGGCAGCCGATCGGCCACCCGAGCAGGAAGGGCGATGTCACCGGCGCCCCGGCCGTCGCGGTGGACGCGCAGGGCCGTGCCCATGTCTTCGTCCGCAACCGGGGACGCGGGGTGAGCATGGTCGCCCAGAAGGAGAAGGGCGGCTGGGAGCCATGGCGTGATCTGAAGGGCCGGCTGGTCGAGGACGGGCTCGCGGCGGTGGCCGGTGAGTCGGGGCGGGTCGAGGTGTACGCGGCCGTACCCGGCGGGATCGTGTACTGGCGCCAGGAGGAGGCGGGGAAGCCGCCCGTGCAGCAGGAGGCGCTTGAGGCCCCGGTACGTCCTGGCACCCTCGCCGCCCTCGCCACCTCCCCCGAGAGCACGACCCTCTACTACAGCGACGAGGCAGGCGACCTCTGCGCCTGGCGTCCGGGCGGCAAGCCGTACACCCTGCTGCCCTCCGTCGGGCCCGGCCCGGTCGCGGCGGTCCGCTGCGAACTCGACGGGTACGACTGCACCCTGCTCGCCCAGCGCTCGGCGAGCGGCCGGGTGGCCTTCGCCGCGTATCCGACGGAGGACGAGCGGGCCGGGGCCTGGTGGACCGAGTCAGGACCGCCGCTCCCGGCCGACGCGAGGGTCGCCCTGACCACGGACGAGGACGGCCGCGTCACCGCGGCGACCCTGTCCCCGTCCACCGGGCAGCTCCTCCTCACCCGCCGCGAGGACGAACCGGGGCTGGCGCTGGAGGCCTGGCGCGATATCTGACGCTTGGTCAGCTTCCGCCGGTGGCGGGGGACTTCTTCGCCGAATCGGGGATCGTGGCGTCGGCGCGGATCGCCTTCCACAGGGTGGACGCCTGCGGCTCGGCGGCCACCACGCGGTTCGGGTCGGCCTTGTCGTACGCCACCGGGAGCATGATCGTCTCCATGGTGGAGGGGTTGACGCCGTTCAGGCTGCGGCCGAACTCGGCGAGCTTGCTGAGCGAGGCGAGTGCGGAGTCGGTGGTGAGCGCGGCGGTCAGCTTGTCGGCGATCTTGTAGGCCTTGACCGGGCTGCCCAGCAGGTCCTGCCGCTGGATCTCGGTGAGCAGGGCGAGCATGAACTGCTGCTGCAGGCCGATCCGGCCGAGGTCACTGCCGTCGCCGATGCCGTGCCGGGTGCGGACGAACTGCAGGGACTCGGTGCCGTCCAGCTTGTGGGTGCCCTTGGCCAGGTCGAGGCCGCTGGAGGAGTCGTGGATGTCCTGGCCGACGGTGACGGTGACCCCGCCTATCGCGTCCACCAGGTCCTTGAAGCCGGCGAAGTCGACCTCGACGTAGTGGTCCATGCGGACTCCGGACATCTGCTCCACCGTCTTGACCACGCAGGCCGGACCGACCTGGGAGTAGATGGAGTTGAACATCACACCCTTCGCGGAGGCGACCCGGGAGCCGCTCGCCGTGGTGCACTGCGGGCGGGTCACCAGGGTGTCGCGCGGGACGCTGACCGCGACGGCCTTCTTGCGGCCCTCGGGTATGTGCATCACCAGCGCGGTGTCCGAACGGGCCCCGGAGACCTTGCCGGTGTTCAGCTTCGCGTTGGCGCCGGCCCGTGAGTCGGAGCCCAGGATCAGTATGTTCTGTCCCGAAGTGGGCAGTTTCTCCGGGCGGTCGTCACCGATCGCCCTGTCGATGTCGACGCCCTTGATGTTGCCGTCGATGCCGCTGTAGAGCCAGTAACCGGTGCCAGCTCCGGCGACGACCAGGACCGCCAGGGCGAGCAGGATCCAGCGGCCCCTTCGGCGCCCGCCGGTGCGCTCGCGCTTACGGCCTCGCCCGCCGCCCCGCCGGGAGGGCGCGTCGGAGTCGCTGAGCTGGGGCGTCGGGACATGACTCATCCTGCTTCGAATCCTCAAAGGTCGTGCCCCGGCGGGGCGGTGCTGCGGCGTGAGGACTCGGGTGGGGGGAGGCCGGTCCCGGTGGTGCCCGGTCGAAACCGCACAAGGGGCGGACGATCGCACGATCATGCCCAACCCGTGATGTATTTGTAAACACCAGCCAAAGAAATAGTATGCGCGCCATGACGTGGCTGATAACAGGCGGTGCCGGCTTCATCGGCGCCCATGTCGTCCGCGCGATGCTCGCCGCCGGCGAGCGCGTCGCGGTGTACGACGACCTCTCGACGGGCGACCCCGCCCGCGTCCCCGACGGTGTGACCTTCGTCAAGGGCTCGGTGCTCGACGGCACCCTCCTGCGGCGCACCCTGTCCGACCTCGGGACCGACGGCGTGGTCCACCTCGCGGCCAAGAAACAGGTCGGGGAGTCGGTCGAACGGCCGCTGCACTACTACCGCGAGAACGTCCAGGGCCTGCAGACCCTGCTGGAGGCGGCCGCGGAGACCGGCGTACGGCACTTCCTGTTCTCCTCCTCCGCCGCCGTGTACGGCATGCCCGACGTGGACCTGGTGACGGAGGACACCCCCTGCGCCCCGCTCAACCCGTACGGCGAGACCAAGCTGGCCGGGGAGTGGCTGGTGCGCGCCGCGGGCCGGGCACACGGGATGACCACCGCCTGCCTGCGGTACTTCAACGTCGCCGGAGCGGCCGACGCGCACCTCGCGGACACGGGTGTGTCCAACCTCGTCCCGATGGTCTTCGAGAAGCTCACCGAGGGGAGCGCACCCGTGATCTTCGGCGACGACTACGACACCCCGGACGGCACCTGCGTACGGGACTTCATCCACGTCGAGGACATCGCCGCCGCCCATCTCGCCGCCGCGCGTGCATTGCCCGGCCGGCAGCCCGGCAGTGACCTGACGGTCAACATCGGCCGCGGGCAGGGGGTTTCCGTACGCGAGATGATCACGCTGATCGGCGAGGTCACCGGCTACGGACCGGCGGCCGCCCCGGTCCGCGCCCCGCGCCGCGCCGGGGACCCGGCGCGGGTCGTCGCCTCGGCCGACCGCATCCGCGACGAACTGGGCTGGACGGCCCGCCACGACGCCCGCGCCATGGTCGCCTCGGCCTGGGCGGGCTGGTGCCGGCGCCATCCGGAGGCCCGCCGCTGATGGCCGGTTCCGTGCGCGACCGTCTCGCCGGGGCGGCCGGCGGGGCCCGGGCAGGCCGCACGGTGCGGTCCGGACCCTGGCTGCTCACCGGGCACGACGGCCGGCTCATCGCCTACGCGCAGGTCGACGACGCCGTGCTGCGCTGGACGGAGACCCGCCCGGGCGGCCCCGGCTGGCTCGGCCCGGACGTGCTGCCGGTGAAGAACGTGACCGAACTCACCGTCGCACAGGGCCGCAACCGCTACGCCCACCTCGTCGGCCGCCGGGCCCGCGGCACCGGGGACAAGCCGCCGGCCGTGGACCTGGTCCACGCGATCCAGTACCAGGCGGGCCGCCCGCTCAGCGAGTGGCGGTCCGCTGGCAACCCGCACGCCAAGCGGGAACGCACCGCGCAGATGGGCACCCCCACGGCGGTCGTAGACACCTCGGGCGCCCTGCACATCCTGGTGGCCACGGCGGAGGGGCGCCTGGCCCTGCGGCGCGAGGACGCCCGGGGCCGCTGGGAGCCATGGCTGGACCTCAAGGTCGCGGCCGTCCTCGACACCCCGGCCGCGGTGGCCACCTCCACCGGGCAGGTGCACCTCCTCGCCCCCACCCGCACCGGCGCCCTGACCTGGTGTCAGCCCGGCCCGGGCGCCGTGCCGGAGCGGGGCCCCGACCTGGCCGTCGTACCGCTGCCCGGGTCCGCGTGCGGCCTTGAGACCTCGCCGGGCCGGATCACCTACTACCTCACCGACGCGGTGGGCGGCGGTGCCGTCGCCGTACGCCCCGGCGCCTGGCCGGTGCCGCTCGGCGGGAACCCGGGCGACGGACGGCACGCCGCGCTCGCCACCACCCTCGACGGCTACCCCTGCACGGTGCTGGCACACCGCGACACCGAGGGCCGGATCGTGCTGGGCGCGTGCGGCGCCGAGGAGGAGCACAACGGTATCTGGTGGACCGACACCGGAGCCGTCTGCCATGGCGACCCGGTGCTGGCACGCGACGGCCTCGGCCGGGTCGTGCTGCTGGCGCTGACCGAGGACGGCGGGCTCGCGCTGGCCCGCCAGGACGACGGCCCGGGGCTGACCCTGGGCGACTGGAGCCTGCTGTGAGCGCGCGAGAGGGCAGACACGAGAAGGACGTGAGGGCATGACGCGCAGGTCCGGCCGGACCGGGCCGGGGCCCGCGGGCCGCACACTGGACGGCCGCGGGCACCTGGTCGCCGTCGTCGTACCGGAACCCCGGGACGCGGTGGCCGTGGTCGAGCGGGAGGCGCCCGGCAGCGAGATCGCCGTGGTCTGCCTGCGGGCGGGCGCCAAGGACGGCCGGGCGGCCCTCGACCGGGCGCTCGCCACGGCCGGGAGCCGGGGCTGCCGGGTGCGCGGCGGTCCCCGGGTGCTGGACACCGACCCGCAGAACGCGCTGCCGGCCCTGCGGGAGGAACTGCGGGCGCTCGATCCGGAACGGCTGCACACCCTCGACCCGGACCCCGTGCACACCGGTCTGGACGAGACGAGCGGGGTGCCCTCCTACGGGGTGCCGGACGCGCACGCCGAGACCGCCGCCGTGGCGCTCGCCGCGGCCCGGGCCCATCAGGCCGAGACGGGACGGCCGTTGTACGTCGACTGTCTGCGCGCCGAGCAGGGCGCGGGCGGTGACAGTGCCCCGCGCCACCCGGCGCCGGTGAACTGGCTCTCGGCCGGCTTCGACGGCCGGCTCACCGCGTTCTGGCCCACGGCCGCCGGTGTGGTGCGCTGGTACGAGGAACTGCCCGGCGGCCGCTGGCGCGGCCCGGAGCTGCTGGAGGGACCGGGGCTGCTGCCCGGTCTCCTCGTGGTCCGCGATCCGCACGGGCTGCCCCATCTGCTGGGCCTGCGCAGAACGGCGCGCGGCGACGGCGGGGTGGACATCGAGGTGGTGCACGCCGCCCAGTACCGCACCGGACGACCCCTCACCCCCTGGCACTCGCTCGGCGGTCCGAACGCGGCCGCCTGGCGCAAGGGACGCGAAGTCGGCTTTCCCACGGCCGCGTTCGATGCCGCCGGAGATCTCCTGGTCTTCGTGCGCAACTTCGGGCACAGCGTCAGCTACCGCCGCCGGTCGGCCGACGGCGAGTGGACGCCGTGGCGGCACCTGAGCGGGCTGCGGGTCTCCGACGACCTGGTCGCAGTGACCGCCGAGCACGGCGGGGTCGAGCTGTTCGCCCGGGCCCGGGACACCTCGGCCGTGCTCCGCTGGTGCCCCGGCCCGGACGGCACCTGGAGCGAGGACCGCGGCCTGCAGTTCGCCGCCCGCCCGGGCAGCCTGGCCCCGGCGGCCGAGCCGGGCGCGGTCCTCTTCCGCGACGCCCGTACCGGCCGGACCTGCTTCTGGCGGCCGGGTGCCCCCGGCCCCTACCCGCTCGACGACCAGGAGAGCGGCTCCGGCGCGCCGTCCGCGGCCCGGGGTGCCGAACTCGCGGGCTGGGGCTACTCCGTGCTGGCCGGCCGGGGCGCCGACGGGACCTGCTCGCTCGGCGCGCATCCCGCAGGCCGGCCCGACACGGGCGTGTGGTGGCAGGACGCCGGCGCCCCCTCGTACGGCGCTCCGGCCGCGGCCGTCAGCCGTGCCGGGCGGCTCGCCGTGGCGACCCGGGTGCCCGGTGGACGGCTGCTGGTGGCACGCCGGGACGAGAGCAGGGACGGGCTCGTGCTCGACGGCTGGCGCCCGGTGGGGGACTGAGCCCGGCGTGTCGAACCACCAGGTGGATGGCTGGATTCCCACCCTGTCCGAGGGCGGGCGGATGGCTTGATTCCGCCTCATGGCTCCCCGATGCGAAGAGCGCAAATGGTTGTACGGGTCACTTGTGATCAACGTCGCGGTCAATCGCAGGTCAATGCGCGTCGACACTTAAGTGAAGGATTGTTAAAGTTCGGGTCGCTCATGTGATCGACCTGTGAACGCATCAGGTGACGTGTCCTGCTTAAGGGGTGACTGGGGGGTTATGGCCAGGCTTTCGCTGCGGGCTGTCCAAAAACTGACCTGCAAGAAACGAGACGCCTGGTGGACGGTCTTCCTCGTCGACCCTGTCGCCACCCGACTGCTGCTCGTCGTCGCCCGCTTCCGCTTCATCACCCCGAACCGGGTCACCTGGGCGGCCCTCTTCATCGGACTGGCCGCGGGCGGGTTCTTCCTGGAGGGCGACCGGCAGTCCCTGATCATCGGGGCCCTGCTCTACCACGTGAGCTTCATCCTCGACTGCGTCGACGGCAAGCTGGCCCGCCTCAAGGGCAACGGCACCGTCTTCGGCGGCTGGCTGGACTATGTCTTCGACCGCATCCGCGTGCTGTTCTGCGCCCTCGCCCTGATGGGCGGCCAGTTCCTGCCGCACGACGACGAGCGCTACCTGGTGGCCGCCCTCGTCGTGGTCTTCCTCGACATGCTCCGCTACGTGGACGCGCTCCAGATCTACAAGATGCGCATGTCGATGCGGACCAAGATCGAGAAGGTGACGCGGACCCGCGCGGAGGAGATCACCCGGGCCCTTGCCGAGGCGGAGGTCCAGGTCGAGCAGGAACGTTCCTCCGGGGCGGAACGGGAGGCCTCGGACGGCTCGCAGGTCGTCTTCATGGAGGACCTGCTGCGCGACAACCCCCACACCGCCGCGGAGACCCTCCGCGCCGAGGCCGGCGCAGGCAACGTCGTCGACCTGCACGAGCAGTTCCGTGGCCAGTTCCCCTGGTACACCCGGATCCGGCGGGCCATGCTGCGCACCCGGGTGCGCCCGCACCTCATCAGCGGCATCGAGTTCCAGATGTTCGTCTTCATCGTGGGCCCACTGATCGGCCAGATCCTTGTGACCACCGCCGTCTCGGCCGGCCTGCTGCTGCTCTTCGAACTCGTCATCATGTACAAGTTCTGGCTCTCCACCCGTGACTTCACCAAGGTCATGGAGGAGCTCAGCCCCGACACCGCCGCGGCCGGCACCATCGCCCCGCAACTGCACCGGGGCCGCCACCGCCGCGCGGCGGCCGACGCCCTGCTGGCCGACGAGCGCTACCGGGCCCCGGAGCCGGAGGACGATCCCTTCTTCCGGCCGTATCCGCGGCCCAACGCCGTCGTCGCAGGACTCCCGCACATCCCCCTACCGCACGGTGACACCATGCCCCTCACCCAGGTCGGACAGCTGCGCGAGGACGCGGCCGGCAAGGCTCCGGCGGGCTGGGAGAACAACTGATGAGACCCGGCGCAGCACACCAGCACCACGGGTACGACGGCGACAACTCCTGGGTCACCGTGGTCATCCCCGCCCACAACGCGGCCGCCACGATCGGCAAGGCCCTCCAGTCGGCCCTGAACCAGACCTACGAACTGGTCGAGGTGATCGTCGTCGACGACGCCTCCACCGACGGCACCATCGAGGTCGTCGCCGGCTTCGCGGGGACCAACCCCCGGGTACGGGTGCTGCGCCGCAAGGAGAACAGCGGCGGGGTCGGCGCCCCGCGCAACTGGGGCATCGCCCAGGCCGAGGGCCGCTGGGTGATGTTCCTGGACGCGGACGACGAACTCCCGCCCCGCGCCTGCGAACGGCTGGTCGCCAGCGCCCTGGAGACCGGCAGCGACATCACCGCCGGCAAGGCTGTCCGCGTCAACCGGGCCACCGGCGACACCGAGCCCTGGGCGCCCGAGGTCTACGCGATGGGCCGTACGGTCTCCGGTCTGGAGGAGTTCCCGCCGCTGCTCTCCGACCCGATCGCCGCCGCCAAGCTCTACAGCGTGGAGTTCCTGCGCTCCTGCGGCGTCTGGTTCCCCGAGGGCGTGTTCTACGAGGACACCTACTTCTCCACCGTCGCCGGCTGCCTCGCCCGGGGCATCACCGTCGTCACCGAGCCCGTCTACCGCTGGATGTGGGAGCCGGACGGCACCTCCATCACCGGCCGCACGGGTGAACTGCGCAGCATCACCGACCGGATCGCGGTGCACCGGGCCACCGACCAGTTCCTGCTGGAGCGCGGGCTGTGGCAGCTGAAGGTGCGCAAGGACGCCAAGTTCCTCGCCCACGACCTGCGCCTGTACATGCGCGCCCTATCCGAGGGCGACGCCGAGTTCCAGCAGCGCTTCGCCGACATCGTCAGCTCGTACCTGTTCTCCCTGAGCGAGGAGGCCTTCGAGCTGTGCGGCCCGGTCGACCGGGTGCGCGCCTACTTCCTGATGTACGAGGAGATCGAGGCCGCCCTCACCACGCTGGACTACACCCAGCGCAAGAGCGTCTTCTCCTCCCACCTCGTCGAGGAGGACGGCCGGGTCTACTGGTCGGCCGACCATCTGCACCTGCCGGACGCCCGCCGCATGCTGGACGTCACCGAACTGGGCCTGGCCGCCGCCCCGGTCACCCAGCTCCCGCTGTTCGCCCAGCTCACCAGCTGGCGCGTGGCGCGCACCGAGCTGTCGTACACCGGCGAACTGGTCAACCGCTTCGGCCGGATCGCTTCCGGCGACCCGGTCTCCCTCTCCCTCGCCGTCCGTAACCGGCACACCAAGAAGGACGTGGTCGTCCCGGTCCCTGCGGTCTCGGTCGACGAACGCCTTGTGACCTTCGAGGGCAGCGCCGACCTGGCGAAGCTGCTCGGCGACGACCTCGCCGACAGCACGGTGTGGAACGTCTCGGTCATCGTGGAATGGAAGCGCAGCCGCTCCCGCTCCGCGCTGAACGTCCGCGACACCACCCTCGACGGCCTCCGCTTCGACCGGGACGGCGAGGAGTACGAGGGCTACCGCACCGTCAGCGGCAACCTCGCCTTCCGCTCCGCGACGGTGGGCCGGCGTACCTTCGAGACCGACCAGAACGACCCGAACGCCCCCTGGATGTGGTGGCGCGACCGCATCCACCCGCCGATCCGGCAGCTGACCGCCCCCTACCAACTCGCCGTCGTCGTGCCCTGCTACAACGTGGCCAAGTACCTGGACGACTGCCTCGGTTCCCTCGCCGCCCAGCGCGGCTTCGCCCAGACCCAGGTCATCCTGGTCGACGACGGCGCCACCGACGAGACGCCCCAGATGCTGGAACGGTTCGCCGGCCACTACGCCAACGTCACCGTCGTCCACCAGCGCAACGGCGGTCTCGGCAACGCCCGCAACACCGGCCTGGACCAGGTCGTCGCGCCGTACGTCACCTTCCTCGACTCCGACGACATCCTCGGCGAGGACGCCCTCGCCGCGATGCTCGAAGCCGCCCACCGCGACGGCTCCGAGGTCGTCATGGGCGACCTCGTCAACTTCCCCGACCGGCCCTACGGCCCGTGGAAGGACTACTTCGGCCAGGGCGACCGGCTGATCACGGACTTCGCCGAGATCCCAGACATGATCTTCAGCGGCTCGGCCTGCAACAAGCTCTTCAGCACGGCTCTGCTGCGCCGGCTCGGCCTGCGCTTCGGCGAGGGCGTGCACTTCGAGGACGCCTGGCTGACCCTGCCCGCGATGCTCCGTGCGGGCTCGCTGAGCATCGTGGACCGGCCCGTCTACTGGTACCGGGGCCGTCCCGACGGCTCGTCCATCATGGACTCCCTGTGGAGCAAGCCCGCCAACTACCGGGACCACCTGCGCCTCAACCACTTCCTCCTGCACTACAGCAGCGAGGAACGCCCCGAGATCCGCCGTATGTTCCAGCGCTACGCCACCCGCACCTACAAGGGCTTCCTGTGCAACGCCCGGAACGTGATGGGCCGTACGCAGCTCGCCGAGATGTTCCCGGACATCCACTGGCACTACGCGCAGATCCCCGACGACGTCATCACCGAGTTCGTCACCAGCCCCGCCCAGCAGGTCGACCACTACGCGGCCCGAACCGGGAACTTCCCGCTGTTCGCCGACCCCGAATCGGCCCTCGCCGCCGCCCCGCCGGTCGTGGAGCTCGACGACGACGGCTTCTACCGCACCTTCCCCGGCGGCCACCTGCACAGCGGCGCGGCCCGGGTCAGGGACCCCAACGTGGTGGTGGAGAGCGTCCGCACCCGTGACGGCGTGCTGGTCCTGGAGGGCTGCATGGCCTTCCCCGGCCTGGACCTCGGCGGCCCGATGGGCAACCGCCTCGAACTCGTCTACCAGGTCCGCGACACCAAGGTCACCGTCCCGCTGACCCAGGTCTACCGCCGCGACCTGTACAACGCGCGAAACGGCCGGGACCTGTACGCCGGCTGGTACGCGGAGATCCCCGCCACCAGGCTCGCCGAGACCGGCTTCGGCGTCGGCGACTTCCGGCTGCGCGTGCACCGCACGGACGGCACCCGCCACCGCAACGTCGTCATGAAGGCCCGCCTCGCCCTGCACCGCCTCAAGGGCCCCGGCAAGGTCGGTCGCCTCCCCTACATGCTGACCATCGGCGCCCAGGACGCCCTGCACCTGCGCCTGGTCGCCCCCAGCCGCACGGCCCGCCTCAGGCACGCGATGTGGCGGACCGGCCGCGAGCTGCGCATCCTGCGTACCCGCAACCCCGGCTGGCGTATGCGCCTCGGCTACTGGCTGACCTATCCCTTCCTCAACGGCAAGGAGATCTGGCTGGTCGGCGAGCGCTCCGACACCGCGCAGGACAACTCGTACCACTTCTTCAAGTGGGCCCGGATCTACCGCAAGCGCCGCAAGGTGTACTACGTCATCGACACGGCCTCCGCCGACCACGCCAAGGTCGCGCCCTACGGGAACGTCCTGAAGCTGGGCTCCTTCAAACACCGCGTGTATCTGCTGCACGCGACCAAGCTCATCGGCTCCTACGACTCCGAGTCCTACCTCGTCCCCGAGGGCTACAAGAAGGCGCTCTTCCTGCACCGCTTCGGCGAACTGGTCAAGTACCAGCGGGTCTTCCTCCAGCACGGCGTCACCTACAACGACGTGACCTCCGGCGCGGACCAGCGCATCGCGAGCTACGACCTGCTGGTCACCGCCGGCCGTCAGGAGCGTGACTTCATGGCCCTGGAGGCCGGTTACGGCGACCGCGCCCAGCCGGTCGGCTTCCCGCGCTTCGACGCCCTTCAGCGCGAACGGCGGGACAAGCCGCGCATACTGCTGATGCCGACCTGGCGGCAGTGGATCGTCACCGCCTCCTACCAGAAGTCCTCCGGACCGGCGAAGACCAGCTTCACCCAGTCGGAGTACTACCGCTTCTACCGGACCCTGCTCTCCGACCCCCGCCTCGGCCGCGCCCTCGACCACTTCGGCGTGGACCTCGAGTTCTTCCCGCACTACGAGATCCGCCCCTACCTGCACACCTTCCAGTTCTCCTCGCCGTCCATCCACGTCGCCGACCCGCACACCCGCAATGTGCAGCAGGCGATGAAGGAGTGCTCGCTGATGGTCACCGACTACTCCTCGGTCTTCTTCGACGTGGCCTACATGGGCATCCCGCTGGTCTACGTCCCCTTCGACGAGGAGGACTTCTACGGGCGGCACTACAAGCGCGGCTACTTCAACCTCGCCGAGGACGGGTTCGGCCCGGTCTGCCGGACCGTCGACCAGGCCGTCGACGAGATCATCGCCGCCATCGGCCGAGACTTCACCGTCCAGCCCGAACACCGGGCACGCGTCGAGGAGTTCTTCGTGCACCGCGGCGGCGGCAACTGCGAGCGCGTCTTCGAGGCCATCGACGCCCTCGGTACCGCCTCCGCCGCCGAACTCGCCCCCGACGCCCCGATCGGCGCCCTCCCGGCCCCGCTGCCCACCGTCGCCGAGTGGATCGACGCGGCCTGACCTTCAAACGGCATGCGAAAGGGGGCCTCCGCGTACCGCGGAGGCCCCCCTTCGGCCGTTGGCCGTTACGCCGGGACCGAGGCCACGCCCGGGGCCAGGAACTTCTTGCCGTTCACACGGTCCGAGACACCCTCGCGGTCCAGGTACGGCGTGATGCCGCCCAGGTGGAAGGGCCAGCCGGCGCCCGTGATCAGGCAGAGGTCGATGTCCTGCGCCTCGGCGACGACACCCTCGTCGAGCATGAGCCCGATCTCCTGGGCGACGGCGTCCAGGACGCGCTCGCGGACCTGCTCCTCGGTGAGGACGGAGTCGCCCTGCTTCAGCAGCGCGGCGACCTCCGGGTCCAGCTCGGGCTTCCCGCTGTCGTACACGTAGAAGCCGCGCTTGCCCGCCTTGACGACGGCGGCAAGGTTCGACGAGACCGTGAAGCGGTCAGGGAAGGCCCGGTTGAGGGTCTCCGAGACATGCAGGCCGATGGCAGGACCGACCAGTTCGAGAAGCACCAGCGGAGACATAGGCAGACCGAGCGGCTCCACGGCCTTCTCGGCGACCTCGACCGGGGTGCCCTCGTCGATGACGTTCTGGATCTCGCCCATGAAGCGGGTGAGGATGCGGTTCACGACGAACGCCGGGGCGTCCTTCACCAGAACCGCCGTCTTCTTCAGCTTCTTGGCGACGGCGAACGCGGTGGCCAGCGACGCGTCGTCGGTCTGCTCGCCGCGCACGATCTCCAGGAGCGGAAGGATCGCGACCGGGTTGAAGAAGTGGAAGCCCACGACCCGCTCGGGGTTCTTGAGCTTCGACGCCATCTCCGTCACCGACAGCGAGGAGGTGTTGGTGGCGAGGATCGCGTGCGCCGGAGCGACCGCCTCGACCTCCGCGAACACCTGCTGCTTGACGCCGATCTCCTCGAACACGGCCTCGATGACGAAGTCCGCGTCGGAGAAGCCCTCGGCCTTGTCCAGCACACCGGTGACCAGGGCCTTCAGCCGGTTGGCCTTGTCCTGGTTGATACGGCCCTTGCCGAGCAGCTTCCCGATCTCGGCGTGGACATAGCCCACACCCTTGTCGACGCGTTCCTGGTCGATGTCGGTCAGCACGACCGGCACCTCAAGGCGGCGCAGGAAGAGCAGCGCGAGCTGCGAGGCCATCAGACCGGCGCCGACGACACCGACCTTGGTGACCGAACGCGCCAGGTTCTTGTCCGGAGCACCGGCGGGGCGCTTGCCGCGCTTCTGCACCAGGTTGAACGCGTAGATTCCGGCGCGCAGTTCACCGCCCATGATCAGGTCGGCGAGGGCCTGGTCCTCGGCGTCGTAACCCTGCTGGAGGTCGCCGTTCTTGGCGGCGGCGATGATGTCCAGGGCGCGGTAGGCGGCCGGAGCCGCGCCGTGCACCTTGCCGTCGGCGATGAAGCGGCCCTTGGCGACGGCCTGGTCCCAGGCCTCGCCGCGGTCGATCACCGGACGCTCGACCTCGATGTCGCCCTTGAGGACCTGGGCGGTCCAGATCAGCGACTGCTCGAGGAAGTCGGCGCCCTCGAAGATGGCGTCGGCGATGCCCAGGTCGAAGACCTGCTGTCCCTTGAGCTGCTTGTTCTGGTTGAGGCTGTTCTCGATGACGACCGAGACGGCCTTCTCGGCGCCGATCAGGTTCGGCAGCAGCGTGCAGCCGCCCCAGCCGGGCACCAGACCGAGGAAGACCTCGGGCAGGGAGAAGGCCGGGATGGCCTTGGAGACGGTGCGGTACGTGCAGTGCAGACCGACCTCGACGCCACCGCCCATCGCGGCGCCGTTGTAGTACGTGAAGGTCGGCACCGCGAGGCCGGCGAGGCGCTTGAAGACCTCGTGGCCGCCCTTGCCGATGGCGAGCGCGTGCTCGTGCTCCTTGAGCAGCTCGACGCCCTTGAGGTCCGCGCCGACCGCGAAGATGAACGGCTTGCCGGTGATGCCGACACCGACGATCTCGCCGTCGGCGGCCTCCTTCTCCACCTGGTCGATCGCGGTGTTGAGGTTCGCGAGCGAGGCCGGGCCGAAGGTGGTCGGCTTGGTGTGGTCCAGGCCGTTGTCCAGGGTGATCAGCGCGAAGCGGCCGGCCCCGGACGGCAGGTCGAAGTGGCGTACGTGCGCCGACGTCACGACCTCGTCGGGGAACAGGTCCGAAGCCTGCTTCAGAAGCTCGGCGGTGGTGCTCACTTGTCCCCCTCGAAGTGCGGGTTCTCCCAGATGACCGTCGCGCCCATGCCGAAGCCGACGCACATGGTGGTCAGGCCGTAGCGGACGTTCGGCTGTTCCTCGAACTGACGGGCCAGCTGCGTCATCAGACGCACACCCGAGGAGGCCAGCGGGTGACCGAAGGCGATCGCGCCGCCGTACTGGTTGACGCGCTCGTCGTCGTCGGCGATGCCGTAGTGGTCGAGGAAGGCCAGCACCTGGACGGCGAAGGCCTCGTTGATCTCGAACAGACCGATGTCGGAGATGCTCAGCCCCGCCTGGGCGAGCGCCTTCTCCGTGGCCGGGATCGGGCCGTAGCCCATGACCTCCGGCTCGACGCCCGCGAAGGAGTAGGCGACCAGACGCATCTTGACCGGCAGGTTGTTCTCGCGGGCGAAGTCCTCGCTCGCGATGATCGAGGCGGTGGCGCCGTCGTTCAGACCGGCCGCGTTACCGGCGGTGACCCGCCCGTGGACGCGGAACGGCGTCTTCAGACCCGACAGGTTCTCCAGGGTGGTCCCCGGCCGCATCGGCTCGTCGGCGGTGACCAGACCCCAGCCGGTCTCGCCGCCCTCGGGGTTCGTCCGGCGCACCGAGATCGGCACCAGGTCGGCCTGGATCTTGCCGTTGGCGTACGCCTTGGCGGCCTTCTCCTGCGAGCGCACCGCGTACTCGTCGGCGCGCAGCTTGGTGATCTGCGGGTAGCGGTCGTGCAGGTTCTCGGCGGTCATGCCCATGAACAGCGCCGACTCGTCGACCAGCTTCTCGCTGACGAACCGAGGGTTCGGGTCCACGCCCTCGCCCATCGGGTGGCGGCCCATGTGCTCGACACCGCCGGCGATGGCGACGTCGTACGCGCCGAAGGCGACGGAACCGGCGACCGTGGTGACGGCCGTCAGGGCGCCGGCGCACATCCGGTCGATGGAGTAGCCGGGCACGGAGGTCGGCAGGCCCGCGAGAATGCCCGCGGTACGGCCGATGGTCAGACCCTGGTCACCGATCTGGGTGGTCGCGGCGATGGCGACCTCGTCGATCTTCTTGGTGTCCAGACCCGGGTTGCGGCGCAGCAGCTCCCGGATCGCCTTCACGACGAGATCGTCGGCACGGGTCTCGTGGTAGATGCCCTTCGGGCCCGCCTTGCCGAACGGGGTGCGGACGCCGTCGACAAACACGACGTCCCTGACGGTACGAGGCACGATTGGCTCTCCTCCAGGGTGCGGGATGGCACTGCTGCGATGCGCTGAGCGCGCGCTCAGCCCATGCTACTTATGAGTAACGTGACTGCACACCCCTGACGGCGGGAGCGGCGAAGGTCACATGAAAAGCGCCGGCCGCGGGAGCGCCCTTCATGACCGCGGGGCGCGCCGAACCGCGCGACCAGCCACAGCCCACCCGCAGCCGACCTGGCCCGAGGCGCCCGCGCATCCGGTCGAGGCACCCTCCGCATGGCGCCTCGCTGCTCCCCGGTGACCCGGAGAAGCGGCCTGGGCGGACCGGCTTAGGCCTGTTGGGAAAGTCCCGCCTGCCCCGCGACGCCCGGCACGCACTCTCGCCGCACCGGGCACAAACCCAAGTACGTCCAGTACGAAAGCTTGCACCCGGCACTCCCCCAGCCTCCGGCCGGGGGGACCCCCAGAGCACGCACCGGACGCCGCGGGGCCCGCCCTCCGGGCGGACGACGGGACTTTCGCACAGGCCCTAGGCGGACAGCGCCGTCACCAACGCCCCCGTCACCTGCTCTACCTGCCACGGTCGCGCGCCGTACCCCGCCAGGGCCGCCCCCACCGACTCGGCGTCCACGACCTTCGGCGGCTCCCAGCAGAGCCTGCGCACCGTGTCCGGCGTGATCAAGTTCTCCTGCGGCATATTGAGCTGCTCGGCCAGCGCCGACACCGCGGTCCGTGCCGCGGACAACCGCGCCGCCGCGGCGGGATCCTTGTCGGCCCACGCCCGTGGCGGCGGCGGTCCCGTCACCGGCTGGCCCGGCAGCGGCAGCGCGGCGTCAGGCAGCGCCTTGGCCCGGTCCACCGCCGCCTGCCACTGCTCCAGCTGCCGCCGCCCCATCCGGTGCCCGAAGCCGTTCAGCCCCGCCAGGGCGTGCACGTTCGCCGGCAGTGCGAGCGCGGCCTCCACGATCGCCGCGTCACTGAGCACCTTGCCGGGCGACACATCCCGCTTCTGCGCGATCAGGTCCCGCGTCTGCCACAGCTCCCGCACCACGCCCAACTGCCGGCGCCGCCGCACCTTGTGCATGCCCGACGTCCGGCGCCAGGGATCCTTTCTCGGCTCGGCCGGCGGCGCGGCCGCGATCGCGTCGAACTCCTGTCGCGCCCACTCCAGCTTCCCCTGCCGGTCCAGCTCCTTCTCCAGCGCGTCGCGCAGGTCGACGAGCAGTTCGACATCGAGCGCCGCGTACCGCAGCCACGGTTCGGGCAGCGGCCGGGTCGACCAGTCGACGGCGGAGTGGCCCTTTTCGAGGACGAAGCCGAGGACGCTCTCGACCATCGCGCCGAGCCCGACCCGCGGGAACCCGGCGAGCCGCCCGGCGAGCTCGGTGTCGAACAGGCTGCTGGGCACCATGCCTATCTCGCGCAGGCAGGGCAGATCCTGGGTGGCCGCGTGCAGCACCCACTCGACGCCGGCCAGCGCTTCGCCGAGGCCGGCCAGATCGGGACACGCGACGGGGTCGATCAGCGCGGTCCCGGCGCCCTCGCGGCGCAGCTGGACGAGGTAGGCGCGCTGCCCGTAGCGGTAGCCGGACGCGCGCTCGGCGTCGACGGCGACGGGACCGGAGCCGGCGGCGAACGCGGCGATCACGCGGGCGAGCGCGGCCTCGTCCACGACCACGGGCGGAATGCCCTCACGCGGCTCCAGCAAAGGGATCGGCGCCCCCGTCAGAGAAGATCCGGCGTCGTCCGGAGGAGTACCCCCGGTGGTGCGCAGTGAACTGTCTGCTGCGGTCTCTTGGGCGTCGGTCACATGTCAAGGGTATCTGTGTGTGGACGGCGCCCGTCGACGTCCCAGCCTGGGGTTGAGGACGGACTCCACAGCTCGCCCGCACAGCGTGACCGCCAGTGCGACCGCCGCGATCGCGAT
>NZ_JBEXWP010000037.1:0-71574 GCF_040629895.1 Streptomyces sp. NPDC005866 | reverse complement strand
CACCCCCGGCCGAAGGCTGGGGGACGTCGGCGACCGACGACAACGCGGCAGATGCGCGTGCCAGCCCCCGCGTCTGCGGAGTGATCCAAACGACACCCCCTAGTTGCCGGCCAGCTCCGCCGGCTGGGCCGAGGGTCCGCCGGTTCCAGCGATGGAGAGCGAGCCGGGGCTCTGGGACGGGCTCGGCGGGTCGGTCAGCCAGTGCTGGCCGCTGGAGCGGTCCCGGACCTTCACGACGACATCGGCGCCCACGTCCTCGCCGGCCGTGGCGAGGGCGAGGGTCTGGTCCCAGCGGGGCAGCAACTCGCCCTGGACGGTGAGGTCGTAGCGCACGTCCTCACCGCGCTCGGCGCCGGCGTCCGCGCAGGTGCCGAGGATGACGACCCCGCCGTCCGCGTGCGAGTCCAGGCACAGCCCGCGGTCGGCCACGCTGCGCAGCTCGCCGTCGCTCTCGTACGTCCACTGCTGGGTCGAGGACGAGGAGCACACCGCCAGGACGACGCTCGCCCCGGCTTTCGGTGCGCCCTTGACGTCCAGGCACAGCTGGGCGGCGGCGTTGCGCAGCCGGGTCTCGTGGTCGGCGGCGGGCAGCCCGGCCGTGCCGGAGGTGGGCGTCGCCTCGGGGTCGGAATCGCCGGGCACCAGGCCGGCGGAGGCCACGGCTCCGCCGCCGTCGCCGCCGCCCGAGAGCGTGCTGACGGCGAGGACCGAGGCCAGCAGACCCGCCCCGGCGACGCCGACGCTGGTCAGCAGCGTCTTCGACGACCAGGAACCCGGCGGACGACGCACCGGCACGGGGATGCGGGCCAGGATCCGGGTCCGGGCCGCCGCGCGGCGGCGCCCGCCTCCGGAGCGCCGGGAGGCGGAACGGGTACGCGGCTCTCCCTCGCCGCCCTTGCGTCCGGGACGCGAGTCGAGGTAGCGGCGGGCTCCCCAGCCGAGCATCGCTTCGACGAGCAGCGCCCCCAGGCCGCCCTCGACATGGCCGAGTTGTTCGGCGGCGGCCCGGCAGTACGGGCACTCCGCGAGATGCTCCTGGACATCCGGCAGCAGAGCGCCGCCGCGGCGGAGCGGAACGTCCAGCAGCCGGTTGTAGTAACGGCACTCCTGGGACGGCGCGAGTTCCCGGTGGGCGCGGACGCAGCCCTCCCGGAATTTCTCCCGGGCGTCTTCGAGAGCGGCCGCCGCGGGTGCCGTGTCCATGCCCAACAGACCGGCCGGTACGGTTATCGGTTCCCCTTCGACCTCGATGTGCCAGAGCAGACTCTGGGCGAGCGCCGGAAGCCCCCGGAATGAACGCTCCGCGAGGGCGCGGTTTTCCGGTGTCATGGACTTCGTGGCGCGCATACCGCGACCGCCGGCCGGTTTCCCGAGGTCGGGAAGAACCTCCGATATTCGGTCCTCGGCCGACCAGTTGGCGACCGTGTCGCGGACGGAGACCAGCAGCCGGGGCCGGAGCGCGTCTGCGGTCTCCCCCAGGGCCACCCGGTCGAGGACCTGGTGGAAGGCTGCGGCCGCGACCATGTGGGCGACGGGCCCGGAGACGGCCAGGCAGATGACCGCGTACTCCTGTACCGGACGCCAGTGCCGGGCCATGAGCAGCGCGGCGGACCGGGAGGCCTCGATGTCGGATCCGGCTCGCAGCGGGGCGGCGAGGGACTCGTCGGACTCCACTGAACCATCGCCCGGCGGCGGATAGGGGGGTCGAGGCGGGTGGGGGGTGGGCACTGAGCGGATTCCTTTGGTGCGGTGGTGCGTAGCTCTTCGGCGCGCGTGCGGGGAGCGGGAATTGACCGACATGCCGTCGGCCGTGTTCCCCAACTGCGAAATAGGTTCCGGCCATTACCCCCCGGGGGATGATTCACCTTCGCACAAGTCTCACACAAGCAACAAGGCGCCTGTACAACATCGACAGAATTGACAGAAAGTCAGAAAGGCGGCCACGGCCATTGTCCGGTCACGGCCGTATTCACTTTTCCGCACCCCCCGTGTGAACGGTGCGCCCACCCCGGTCCCGCGCGCACGCTCCCGGCCCTCGCGCACGGGTAGTCCACTGGTGACCGGCCCACCTCGCAGGGCCCCGCGCAGAACGGCGGCTCTTCCGCGCGAAACAGACCGCCGGCCCCGTTCCTCCCGCCCGTGGCCGGCGGCCCCGAGGAGCCGGAGGCAGCCTCCCCCGCACGTCCGGGCGGGTCAGAGCCGCCAGGAACGGAGCCGGTCCGCCGCGGCGTAGACATCGGCCTTGCCGTCCATCAGATCGCGGGTGAGGTCGACGAGGGCGCCGTAGGGCGGGTCGATGCCCACACCGCTGACGAACATGTAGGCCACGGCGGTCGCGCAGGCGAACCGGGCGTTGGCCGAGGGCAGCGGCTTGAGCAGGGCGAGGGTGTGCAGCAGGGCGGCGGCCCGCCAGGCCGGGTCGGAGTCCACACCGAGCCGGGGCGGGTCGACGCGGTGCCGGGCGACGGCGGCGACCAGCGCGGAGAAGTCGTCGACGGTGGGCTGGTCCGGCAGCACTTCCTCGTGGCGCTGCAGCAGCCAGGGCACGTCGATATGGATGACCGGCGGCATGGCTCAGGCAGCCTCGCCCTTCGCGGGCGACTCGTCGTCGGGGAACGCGGCCGCGAACTCGGCGGCGTGGGCCGCGAAGAACCGGCGGAACTCCTCCGCCCCCTCCTGCAACGCCCGGTGCCGGGCGATGTCGGCGGCGGCCGCCTCACGGACGAGGGCCTTCATGGACGTACCGCGCTCCTTGGCGATCTGCCTCAGGTCCTCTAGCTCGCGGTCACTGAACTCCACGTTGAGAGCTGGCATACCCTTCAGAATACCGCGCGGGTACTCACTCGTAAATATCCGCAGGTCAGAACAGACTCCTTGCGGTACCTCCGGGCTCGCAGCGCCATGTCCGCTTTCCGCCGGTCATCCGGCCGGACCGGGGCCACACTCGATCTCACGACGTCCCAGGAGAGCGAGGAAAAGAGCAATGGACGTGTACACCGTGTACGACAGCCCGCTGGGCGAGCTGCGCCTGACCGGTGAGGAGTCGCCCGGCGGCTTCGTCCTCACCGGGCTGTCCCTGCCCGGGCAGCCGAGCAGGCCCGCCGCCCGCCGCGACGGCCCCTTCACCGAGGCGGTCCGCCGGCTGGACGCCTACTTCGCCGGCCGGCTCACCCGCTTCGACCTGCCGTGCGCCGCCCACGGCACGGGGTTCCAGCAGCTGGTGTGGCGGGCGCTGGACGACATCCCGTACGGCACCACCACGACGTACGGCGAACTGGCCCGCCGGCTGGATGTACCCCGCTCCGAGATCCGGGCCGTGGGCGCGGCGGTCGGCGCCAACCCCCTGCTCCTGATCCGCCCCTGCCATCGGGTGATCGGCGCGGACGGCTCGATGCGCGGGTACGCGGGCGGGGTCGAGAACAAGGTATGGCTGCTCACTCACGAGGGCGCGCTGCAGCCGATGCTCGGCTGAGGAAAGGAGCCGGCATGACCGTCACACTCACCGAGGCCCGCCGACGCGTGACCGGCACCGACTGGGACACGCTCACGGCCGAGCTGGACGAACTGGGCAGCGCCCCGACCGCTCCCCTGCTCACCCCGGAGGAGTGCCGTGAAATGGCCTCCCTGTATGAGAAACCAGAGCTGTTCCGCACCACGGTGGACCTCGCCCGGCACCGGTTCGGCTCCGGCGAGTACCGCTACTTCACCCACGACCTGCCCGCCCCGGTGGCCGCGCTGCGCACCGCGCTCTATCCCCGGCTGCTGCCGATCGCCCGGGACTGGGCGGCCCGCCTGAACCGCCCGGCTCCCTGGCCCGACGCGCTGGACGAGTGGCTGGAGCGCTGTCACGCGGCCGGCCAGGACCGCTCCGCCCAGATCCTGTTGAGCTACGGCCCCGGCGACTGGAACGCGCTGCACCGGGATGTCTTCGGCGATCTCGTCTTCCCGCTCCAGGTGGTCGTCGCCCTGGACGAGTACGGGGAGGACTACACCGGCGGCGAGTTCCTGATGGTCGAACAGCGCCCGCGCGCCCAGTCCCGGGGCACGGCGACACCCCTCCGGCAGGGCCACGGCCTGGTGTTCACCACCCGTGACCACCCGGTGCGCACCAGGCGCGGCTGGTCGGCCGGGGCGATGCGGCACGGCGTGAGCACCGTCCGCTCCGGCCGCCGGCGCACCCTGGGACTGGTCTTCCACGACGCGGCATAGTGCCGCAACAGGCGACGTTCGCTCCGCCGCGACGCCCGGCACGCACTCCCGCCGCACCGGACGCCGCTCCTTGACGGGCGAACGTCGCCTGCCGCGGTACTAGTCAGCCCGGTCGTGGCCCTGGTCCGCCACGAAGGACGCCATCCAGGCCAGGGCCGCGTTCCAGTTGACGGCCGTCTCGTTGGTGGACCAGGACTGGATGTCGTCGATGTAGCAGAACTGGCCTACGCAGCCGAGCAGTCTGCTCTGTGCGTAGGGGTCCTGGATCGATGAGTTGGCGCCGCCCGCGAGGGTGCCCTTCGGGGGGTTCGGGAGGTTCGGGTCGAGTTCGTGGGCGTACCAACGGCTGTGCTCGTTGTGGGAGTTCACCTCGCCGTAGCCGGTGACGTACGACATGTTGAGGGCATTGCGGCCCAGCAGGTAGTCCATGCTCTGGAGCGCACCGTCGCGGTACCTGGCGGCGCCGGTCAGGTCGTAGGCGGTGGCGATGACATGCGCGTTGTTGAGGATCTGGGCGTTGGAGCCCCAGTCGTAGAGGTTGTCCGGCGGCGCGTAAGGCATGCCGTACGGCTGGGAGTTCACGGTCGTCAGATAGGTGTCGGCTGCCTTGACCACCGACGTGCGCACCCGGTCGCGGCCGGGAAGCCGGCTCGGGATCATCGCGAGGTCCAGCCGGCCGGCGGCCGCCGTGCGGCCCCAGTCGAAGCCGAGGGGGCCGAAGACGTCGGCCGTGTGCACCGGGGAGTTGAGGACGTGGTCCGCGAACTGCTTCTCACCGGTGGTGAGGTACAGCTCGGCCGCCGCCCAGTAGAACTCGTCGGTCGCGTCGTCGTCGGCGTAGGCGCCGCCGCCGGTGCCGTCGTCGGGGTCGGGGTAGATGTCGGGGTGCGCCAGCGCGGCCGTCCAGGCCTTGCGGGCGGCGGTGAGGGCCCGCGCGGCGAACGCGCGGTCGTAGGGGCGGTACAGGCGGGCTGCCTGGGCTGCCGTCGCCGCCAGGTTGAGGGTCGCCTGGGTCGTGGGCGCGTGCAACTCCCGCTTCTGCGGGTCGTCGCTGGGCAGCAGCGGCAGCCCGGTCCACTGGGCGTCATGGATCTTGCTGTGTGCCATGCCGGCGAGGGGCCGGCCGTCCGGTACCTGCATCTTCAGCAGGAACTCCAGCTCCCAGCGGGCCTCGTCCAGCACGTCGGGCACCTTGTTGCCGCTCTCCGGGAGGGCGAGGCTGCCGTCGCCGAGCCGCGACGGCTGCCCGGTGCGGGCCAGCAGGGCACGCTCGTAGGTGCTCAGCAGTTCCCAGGTGGAGATACCGCCGTTGACGACGTACTTGCCGTGGTCCCCTGCGTCGTACCAGCCGCCGGTGACGTCCAATGCGTAGTCGCACACGCCGGGTCGGCACGGGACATGGGCGTCGCCCTGGTTGGGTGCGGTGCCGAGGTGCCCAGCGGGCCTGGCGTAGCCGGGGCGCAGGTCGTCCCGGACCGGGATGCCGCTGCGCTGCGTGTAGTAATACTTCAGCGAGTCCAGGCGCAGTTGCTCGTACGTCCCCGCCCCGATGTCGAACGGGCGGCTGCTCTCTCCGTCGGCGACCAGCGTGAAGCCCGTGCCATGGCTTCGGTAGCCGCCGAAGTCGATCGACTGGACGTTCTGCCCGGAGGACGCGTCGGTGCCGCGCGGCACAGTCCAGCCGTGGGCGACCGTCGAGCCGTCGGCGTTCCTGAGCTGCCAGGGCAGCCTGGTCATGGCGTCGGTGACGAGAGTGGCGTTCTTCGGCCCGGCGGGCAGGTAGCCGACCTGGTTGACGCGGACCCGGGGCCCGGTGTCGGGCTGGTACACCTGCGGGGGGACCCCGCTGAGCAGCGACACGTCGTCCATGCAGAAGTGCCAGGCGTCCGCGCTCCCGCCGGCCTGGAAGGCGACCTGGGCCTGAGCGGTGTCGACGGGCGAGGTGAAGGTGTAGGAGTAGGTGTCGCTGTCGGTGCTCAGCTGGGGGCCGGCCTCGTACCAGGTGTCGTACGGCGCCACCTGGAGCCCGACGACCGCCCGCACCCCATGTCCCCCGGGGACGCCGGACGCCTTGAAGGAGAAGCGGTAGGACTCTCCCTTGACCAGGGTGATGTCGTTCTGCCCGACGGCGGCGTCCCAGCGGTCGGCGGTGCCTGCCGGCACGTCGGCGCACAGCCGGCCGGCGGACAGGCCCGCGGTGACGTTGCCGGTCGTCCACCACGGGTCGGTGGTGGTGTCGAAGGTGCCGTTCCTGAGCTGCTCGGCCTCGTCGGCCCCGGCCGGGGGGGTCTGCGGCGTGGTGAACGCCGCCGTCAGAAGGGCCGTCGCGGCGAGCAGGGCGGTTCCATGTCGTCTCACGTCAGGCTCCTCGCAGGAGGTGGGAGCGCTCCCAGATGCGGACGCAGGCCATGTTGTTCGAGTCATGACACTACGTCAACCGCAACGGCACGACTCGTTGCCCCGCGCCCCGCTCCGCCGTGCCGCGCGAGGACCGCTGCCGCGTGCCAGGCTGGTCCAAGGGCCGCAATTCGGATGAATACCAGTAAAGGGGTAGACGGCATGGAAGAGAGAGAATTCATCCAGGCGGTGTCCGAGCGCACGGGCCTGACACGGCAGGAGGCCGCGGATCTCACCCGGGCCACGCTCGAGACGCTCGCCCATCGGCTGAGCCCGGGCGAGGCCAGGCACCTGATCGTGGAACTCCCGGAGGGCCTGGCTGAGTACGTGCGCCGGGGAGCCACGGAGCGGATCGAGCGTTTCGGCTACCGCGACACCGTGCGGCAGGTGGCCGAGCGCAACATGCTCAAGGAAGAGGAGGCCGACCGGGGTGTGCGCACGGTCCTGGCCGAACTTCGCAAGACGGTCGACGACAAGGAGTTCGGCGACCTCATGTCGCAGCTCGGCTCCGAGTTCCGCCAGGCGGTGACGTCGGCCGAGTGACCGGCCACGGCGCGGCACCGCCGCAAGGGCAGGTGGAGCGCCGTGGCCATGGGGCCGCCCAGCCCCGCCGACGTCGCGGCCGGCGGTGGGTGCGCGGTCAGTTCGCGGGCACCTCCAGCCTGCTGATGCGCACCGCACCCCTCGCCTCGCCCGGGTAACGGCTGGTGAGAGTGAACCGGATCCCGGAGCCGCGCACCGCGTCGAAGGTGATCACCGTCGGAGTGTCCGAGGCGGTCGCCCACTCCACCGCGACGCCTTCCGCCGGCACGTAGGACCGCCCGTCCCACACCATCACGTCGACCGACGCCGGCAGCGCGTGCGTCGCGTCGGCCGTGAAGGAGACCTCCGCCCGGTAGAAGGTGCGACTCCGCCCGAAGTCGACCGACACCCAGTCCTTGGGCCGGGCCCCGTTGAAAGCGGGCAGCAGGGCCGTGGCCGACTTGGCGAAGGCGTTGGACCAGCCGGTGGCCGGGTCGCCGTCGAGCATCGCGGCCGGGAGGGTGTCGGGGCGGCCGGAGTAGCCGGCATCGGCGTGAGGGTGGTCCAGGGGTGCCGGGTGGTCGGGCCCGAAGCCGGGGGCGGCCGTGCGGGTGACCGAGTGGGCGGCTGTGGTGCGCACGCTCACCGTTGCCTTGCGCAGACCGTCCACCCGTGCCGTCACCTTCAGGGCGCCCGGCTCGGTGCCGGACCGGACGATCGCCAGGGCCTTGCCGTGGAAGGCGGTCCGGGTGCACGCCTGGTAGCGCTCGGCACTCTCCTCGCGGCCGTTGTCGAGCCCGGCGAGCGAGCCACCGGTGACGCCGAAGGTGATGCGGTGCTCGGCATCGGGCACGACGACACCGTGCGCGTCGACGATGTCGGCGGTCACGAAGACCAGTGAACGCCCGTCGGCGGCAACGGACTTGCGGTCGGTGGTGAGACGTACGGCATGCGGCTCCCCGGCGGTGCGCAGCACGTCGGTGGCGACCACCTTGCCGTCCCTCCGGGCCACTGCCTTCAACTCGCCCGGCCGGTACGGAACTTTCCAGGTCAGGTGGAGCTTGCCCGCGCTGCCGTTCGGGCTGGTGTAACTGCCGGGGTAGGGGCCGTCGGTGAAGGTCTTGTCGTCACCGGTGGCCTCGGTGGTCTCCAGGTAGGCGCGGCCGTCGACGGTCTTCTTGACGTCGAACTCCCGTACGCCCAGGGATTTCCCGTTGAGGAACAGCTCGACGGAAGGCACGTTCGCGTACGCCCACACCTCGACCGTGTCGCCCGCCTCGTGGTTCCACGTCATCGGAACCAGGTGCACCATCGGCTCGGTCACCCACTGGCTGCGGAACAGGTGGTACATGTCCTTGGGGAAACCGGCCGTGTCGACCGCGCCGAAGAAGGACGCCTTCACCGGAAAGACGTCGTACGGCGTGGGCTCCCCGATGTAGTCGATGCCCGACCACAGGAACTGCCCCGCGAACCAGTTCCGGTCCCGGTCCTTCTTGTGCCCGTACTCGCCGCTCATCGTCCAGGAGGCCAGGTTGTTGTCGTACGACGAGGTCGCGCGGCGGCCGGGCGTGTGGTTCTCCCCCGTGTTGAGGTGCTCCGGCTCCTGGTACGTGCCGCGGGTCGAGGTCTCCGAGGAGGACTCGGACTCGAAGAGGAAGAGGTGCGGGTAGGCCGCGTGCAGGGCGTCCACGGACTTGGCGGTGTTGTAGTTGAGGCCGAGTCCGTCGAGCCTGCCGAGCATCAGGTCGGCCGCCGAGCCCTTCGCCGGGACCCGGCGGTACTTGTCCGAGCCGATGACCAAGGGGCGGGTGCCGTCGGCGGCCTTGACGGCGGCGATGATCCGGTCGGCCATGGCGAGGCCCGGCGTCGAGGTGGAGTCGGGGATCTCGTTGCCGATGGACCACAGGACGACGGCGGGCGAGTTGCGGGCCGCGAGGACCATCTCGGTGGCGTCCCTCTCGCACCACTCATCGAAGAACCGGCCGTAGTCGTACTTGCTCTTGCCGGTCCGCCAGCAGTCGAAGGCCTCCACCATCATCACGATCCCCAGCTCCTCGCAGACCTCGATCATCTGCGGCGAGGGCGGGTTGTGCGAGGTGCGGAAGGCGTTGACGCCCATCGACTTCATGATGGTCATCTGTCTGCGCACCGCGTCGGCGCTGATCGCCGCGCCGAGGGCGCCCTGGTCGTGGTGGAGGTCGACACCCTTGATCTTGGTGTGCACGCCGTTGAGGGAGAAGCCCTCGTCGGGGTCGAAGCGGAAGGTACGGATGCCGAAGGTGGTGCGGTGGGTGTCGGTGGTCCGGCCGCCGGTACGGAGTTCGGCCTCCAGGGTGTAGCGGTGCGGGGCGACGAAGTCCCACAGGCGGGGCGCGGACACGGTGAGTTCGTGGGTCTCGGCCGAGGTGGTGGACACGGCGACCGTGGAGGACGTACGGGCGACCGTGCGGCCGTCCGGGTCGATGATCCGGGAGACGACCTGCACGTCCGCGTCCGCCCCGGACTCGTTCACCACCTCCGTCCGCACCCGTACGACGGCCCGCTCGGCGCTGACGTCGGGCGTGGTGACGTACGTCCCCCAGCGCGCCACGTGCACGGGGTCGGTCACCACCAGGCGGGCCTCGCGGTAGATGCCGCTGCCCGAGTACCAGCGGCTGCTGGGCAGCTGGTTCTGCACCTTGACCGCGAGGACGTTCTCGGTGCTGCCGTCGGTGTGCAGCAGCCCGGTGAGGTCGAAGGCGAAGCCGGTGTAGCCGTAGGGATGGCGGCCTGCCTCGGTGCCGTTGCAGTAGACGTACGAGTCCATGTACACACCGTCGAACTCCACCGAGATCCGCTTGCCGGCGTAGCCGGGCGGCAGGGTGAAGGCGAGCCGGTACCAGCCGAGGCCCCCGGGGAAGAAGCCGGTGCCGCTGGTGGTGCCGTGGTCGGTGGTGGGTGTCTGCTCGATGCTCCAGTCGTGGGGGACGGCGACCTGACGCCAGTCCGAGTCGTCGAACCCGGGGTCGGCGGCGTGCGTGTAGGCGCCGGTCGGGTCGGTGATCCCGCCCGGGTTGACCAGCGCGAACCGCCAGCCGTCGCGCAGGGCGACCGTGCGGCGGCCGGTGACCTGCGGGGGCGTGTCCGCCTCCGACGCCGCCCAGGCGCCCGGGGCGCCCAGCAGGGCGCCGGCCGTCGGGGCTGCCGTGGCGGCTGCCAGAACCGATCTACGAGTGACCGTCATGGTGCGGCTCTCCCTCATCAGGACCCAGAAATACTCACAACTGATCGTGACCAAACAGATTCTGACGGTCTGATACTTGCGGCCGTCAAGGGTCCGGAGGCGGCCGGTCATGGCTTTCGTCCCGTCGGCCAGTCCTCGTTCGACTCCCCGGACGGAGGCCGGTCCTGGCCGACCGGCCGCCGGTGCTCGCCGGTCGCGGGAGGGCCCGACGCACTAGGCTGAACACAAGGGGTGCACCCGTTGACTGTGAGTGTGCGCTTGGGAGTGGCGAGATGAGCCCGGTCTATCCGTTCGACGATGCGGCGACGGCCCGGGCTGTCATCGACGAGGACGGCACACTGGTCGAGTGGAACGAGGGCGCACGGCGGCTCCTCGGCCACCCCGCCGAGGACGTCGTGGGCCGGCCCGCGGCGCTGGTGCTCGCCGGCGACCCACCGCCCCCGCCCGCCGACGCCCGCTGGGACGGCACCCTCGAACTCCGTCACCGGGACGGCCGTACCGTCCGAGTCTGGCTGCTCGCGCACCACCAGCCGGCACGCGACGAGCGTCCCGGCCGCTGGCTCGTCCTCTCCCCGCTGACGGGCGGCGGCCCACCCGCCCCGGACGATCCGCTGGCCACGGCCGCCCTGACCCAGTCCCCGTGCGCGATCGCGGTCTACGACGAGCAGCTGCGGCTGCGCCGGATGAACGACGCGATGGCCGAGGTCATCGGGCTGCCCGAGGAGCGGGCCCAGGGGCTCAGGGTCACCGAGATCGGCGGCAGGCCGCAGAGCGAGGAGCTGGAGCGGCACATGCTGCGGGTGCTGACCTCGGGCCGCCCGCTGGACTTCCAGACGTGCACACGTGCCGGCGGCGAGGACCGGGCGCACGCCTGGATGGCCCGGATGGCGCCGGTGACCGACGCCTCGGGGCGGGTGCGGGGCGTGAGCCTGGCCGCGCACGACTTCACCGAGATCTACCAGGCCAGGGAACGGCTCCAGCTGGTGAACGAGGCGAGCATGCGCATCGGCAGCACCCTGGACATACCCCGTACGGCCCAGGAGCTGGCGGACGTCTGTGTGCCGGCGCTCGCCGACTTCGTCACCGTCGACCTGCTGGACCCGCCGGAGAACGGCGGCGACCTCCCGACCCGGCTGACGGCGCCGGTGACGCTGCGCCGCATCGCGCACCAGTCCGTGCTGCCCGGCGTCCCCGAGGCGGTGCTCGAGCCCGGCCACAGCGAGTGCTACCCGGCCTCCTCCCCGCACGCCGTCGCGCTGACCGCCGGCCGCAGCATCGTGGCCGAGGTGACGTCCGATGAGATGGCGCGATGGCTGACCTGGCACAAGCTCCGCGGGGAGCGGGTGCGCGAATTCGGCGTCCACGCCTCGATGGCCGTGCCGATCCAGGCACGCGGGACGACCCTGGGGGTCGCGGTGCTGACCCGGCACCGGCGGCCCGACCCGTTCGGCCCGGACGACGTACTGCTGGCCGAGGAGATCACGGCCCGGGCCGCCGTCTGCATCGACAACGCCCGCCGCTACTCCCGTGAGCGCGAGACCGCCCTGGCCCTGCAGCGCAGTCTGCTGCCCCGGACACTGCCGCACACCGCCGCCCTGCAGGCCGCCTCCCGCTACCTGCCGGCGGCCCGCGCCGGGGTGGGCGGCGACTGGTTCGACGTGATCCCGCTGTCCGGGCTGCGGGTCGCCATGGTCGTCGGGGACGTCGTCGGCCACGGTGTGCAGGCCTCGGCCACCATGGGCCGGCTGCGCACCGCCGTGCGCACCCTGGCCGACATCGACCTCGCCCCGGACGAGCTGCTCACCCACCTCGACGACCTGGTGGTCCGGCTCTCGGAGGAGCAGGGCGACGACAGCCCCGGCGAGGTCGGCGCCACCTGTCTGTACGCCGTCTACGACCCGGTGTCCCGGCGCTGCACGCTGGCCCGCGCCGGGCACCCGCCCCCCGTCCTGCTGCGCCCGGGGCACGACCCCCACCAGCTGGACCTGCCCGCCGGTCCCCCGCTGGGCCTGGGCGGCCTGCCGTTCGAGTCGGCCGAGGTGACGCTGCCCGAGGGCACCGTGGTGGCGATGTTCACGGACGGGCTGATCAACTCCCGGCACCGGGACCTGGACACCGTTCGCCGACTCCTCCACGAGGCGCTGGCGGCGTACAGCGACTCCCTGGACGAGACCTGCGACCGGATCCTGCACGCCCTGCTGCCGCCGGGCGGCACGGCCGACGACGTGGCCCTGCTGGTGGCCCGCACCCAGGGCCTGCCGCCGTCCCGGGTGGCGACCTGGGACATCCCCGCCGACCCGGCCCTGGTCGCGCCGATCCGCAAGCAGGTCGTGGAGCAGCTGGACAGGTGGAACCTGAGCATGGTCGCCTTCACTGCGGAGCTGGTGGTCAGCGAACTGGTCACCAACGCCATCCGCTACGGCTCCCACCCCATCCGGCTCCGCCTGATCCACGACACGACCAGGCTGATCTGCGAGGTCTCCGACGCCAGCCACACCGCCCCGCACCTGCGCCGGGCCAAGACCTGGGACGAGGGCGGCCGGGGCCTGCTGCTGGTGGCTCAGCTGACCCAGCGCTGGGGCACCCGTCACACGCCGGAGGGCAAGACGATCTGGGCCGAGCTGTCCCTGTTCGAGGAGGACACCCCCTAGGTCGTGGTCGTCTAGGTCGTGCTCGTCAGGACGACCAGCTGCCGGGTCGCCCGGGTCATGGCGACATAGCGGTCGACGGCGCCCTCGACGCCCGTGCCGAAGTCCTCCGGGTCGACGAGGACGACCAAGTCGAATTCGAGCCCCTTCGACAGCTCCGGGGTCAGCGACCGGATCCGGGGCGTGGGTGTGAAGGCGGGATCGCCGATGACGCAGGCGATGCCCTCGGCGTGGGCGGCGAGCCAGCCGTCGAGGATCGGGGTCAGCCGGTCGGCGGATTCGTGGAGGACGGGCAGGCCGCTGCCGCGGATCGAGGTCGGCACATTGGCGTCCGGGAGCGCGGCCCGGATGACCGGCTCGGCCTCCGCCATGACCTCCTCCGGCGTACGGTAGTTGATGCTCAGCGAGGCCAGGGTGATCCGGTCGAATCCGACCCGCTCCAGGCGCTCCCGCCACGACTCCGTGAACCCGTGCCTGGCCTGGGCACGGTCTCCGACGATGGTGAAGCTCCGGGACGGGCAGCGCAGCAGCAGCATCTGCCACTGCGCGTCGGTCAGTTCCTGGGCCTCGTCGACGACGATGTGCGCGAACGGGCCGGCGAGCAGGTCCGGGGCGAGGGCGGGCAGTTCGGACTCGTCGACCAGGCTGACCTTGGCGTCCTCGCCGCGCAGCATCCGCACCAGGCCCTCGCCGTCGTCGCCGTCGGCGCCGGAGTCGACGGCGGCCCCGATCAGGTTGTCGACGACCTGCGTCATGCGCTCGCGCTGCGCGGCGAGCGCGGCCTCCTGCCGCTGCCTGCGCCGGGCCGCCTCCGGGTCGCCGAGCCGCTGCCGGGCCGCGTCCAGGAGCGGCAGGTCGGCGACCGTCCAGGCCTGGGCGTCGACGCGCTGGAGCAGCCGTACGTCGTCGCGGTCGAGCCAGGGGGCGCACATCCGCAGATAGGCGGGCACCGACCACAGGTCCCCGACCAGGTCGGTGGCCTCCAGCAGCGGCCAGGCGCCGTTCAGGGCGTCGGTCAGCTCCCTGTCCTGCTGCAGCGATCTGCGGAACCGCTCGGGCGGGATGTCGTCGCCGTCGTACTTGTCCAGCAGGATGGTCGCAAGTTCCTCCCAGATCTGGTCTCGGGCCTCGTTGTGCGGTGTGCTCGGCCCCGGTGCCCGGAACGCGTCGGCCCAGTCATCGGCGCTGAGCCACAGATCGGCCCAGT
Organism: Streptomyces sp. NPDC005866; assembly: GCF_040629895.1. Lineage (NCBI taxonomy): Bacteria > Bacillati > Actinomycetota > Actinomycetes > Kitasatosporales > Streptomycetaceae > Streptomyces > Streptomyces sp. NPDC005866. The sequence continues at coordinate 57,368 of NZ_JBEXWP010000037.1, read as the reverse complement.
CGGTGGTGACCGTCATGCCCTCGGCGGGCGGCTCCTCGTAGAACCGTACGGCCGTCTCGATCGCCCTCACCATGTCCGCGGACGACTTCAGGCGGGCCACCACCGGGTCGGCCTCGGGCGTCGCCCCGGCGCCCTCGTCGACGAGGTCGGCCAGGACGCAGGTCTGCACGCCCTCCTCGCCGAGGCTGGGCAGCACGTCGGAGACGTAGTTCAGGTAGGGCCGGTGCGGGCCGACGAACAGCACACCGCCCCGGCGACTGCCCAGGCGCGGGTCGGAGTACAGCAGGTGGGCGGTGCGGTGCAGGGCGACGACCGTCTTGCCGGTGCCCGGGCCGCCGTCGACGACGAGGGCGCCCCGGGATCCGGCACGGATGATGGCGTCCTGGTCGGCCTGGATGGTGGCGAGCACGTCCCGCATCCGCTCCGACCGGTCGGCGCCGAGGCTCGCGATGAAGGCGGACTGGTCGTCGAGCGCGGCGTGCCCTTCGAGCCCCTCGGCGGTGAACACCTCGTCCCAGTAGTCGCTGATCCGGCCGCCGGTCCAGCGGTACCTGCGGCGGCTCCGCAGTCCCATCGGGTCGGCGTGGGTCGCCGCGAAGAACGGCTCGGCCGCGGGTGACCGCCAGTCGAGCAGCAGCCGGCGGCCCTCACTGTCGGTGAGACCGAGCCGGCCGATGTACACGGGCTCGGAGTCCTTCGCGGCGACCATGTGCCCCAGGCACAGGTCCAGGCCGAACCGGCGCAGGGTGCGCAGTCGTCCGGTCAGCCGGTGGACCTCGATGTCGCGGTCCATCGCGGCCCGGCCCATGCCGCCCGGCGCCTTGAGTTCGGCGTCGAGGCGGTCGGACAGCTCGGCGATCGTCTGCTCCAGGCACTCGGCGATGGCGGCGAAGTGCCGCTCGTCGTCGGCGATCAGGGCCGGATCGGCCTTGGCGGAGAGGCGTTCGGGGAGGTCGAAGGCGCTCGTGGTCAGGGGGTTCAATGCATCAGCTCCGATGGGGGTGCCGGGCGCGGGCGGCTCTGCTTCCGTGCGGTTCACGCGGACACGGGCCGCGTTTCCCGGCCGGCCTGGTCGAGCAGCAGCTTCGCGGCGACCGTCGCGCCGTCGCGGCGGATGTCACCGGCCACCTCGGCCGCGCGGACGCGGGTCTCGGGGGCGAGGGCGACCGCGAGCGCGGCCGAGAGGGAGTCGGCGGAGGGGTTCGGGCCGTCGTGGGCCGCGCCGATACCCAGGCCGGCCACCCGGGCGGCCCAGTGCGGCTGGTCCACGATCTGGGGGACGACCACCTGGGGCGGGGCCGGCCAGGGCGGCGGTCGTGGTGGTGCCCGCCCCGCCGTGGTGGACGACGGCGGCCACCCGGCGGAACAGCGCCTGGTGGTTGACCTCGCCGATCGCGAGGCAGTCCGCCTGGTCCCCGGTCAGGGCGAGGTCGGCCCAGCCGCGCCCGACGAGCACGCGGCGCCCCTGGCCGCGCACCACCTCGACGGCCGTCCGCGCGGCGTCCGGCGCGCCGCGCATCGCCATGCTGCCGAAGCCGACGTACACCGGCGGCTCACCGGCCTCCATGAAGGCCGCCAGCTCGTCCGGAAGCGGGCGTTCGTCCGGCAGCAGCCACGCCCCGGTCTGCACCAGGTCGAGGTCCGTCAGGTCGTGCCACGGTCCCAGGACCGGGTCCGCCGCCAGCCATGGCCGGCCGGTGAGGACGTGGCCGCGGACATCCTCGACCGGTGGCAGTCCGATCGCCGCCCGGTGGGTGTTCAGGGCCTCGCCGTACAGCGCGTTCACCCGCTCGCCGTCCACCTTCCACAGCGTCCGCAGGTCGGCGTCCGGCGGGGCCGGGCGGCCCGGGCGGCCCGACGGCGGGAAGTGCGAGGACGGCATCCCGAACGGATGGGGGCACGCGAACACGTACCGGATGCCCAGCTTCTCGGTAACGGACCGTGCGCCGGCCGGCATCAGGCCGGTCGCCACCAGCACGTCGCACCCTTCGGCCGCGGCGGCGACCGTACCGAAGTGCGCGGCGACCAGATCGGCGGCGAGCCGGAACGCGTCCGAAGGCTGCGGATCCGGCCTGGTCACCACCGCGCGCACCGACGGCCCGAACGGCACATGCGCCACACCCGCCCGGGCCAGCAGCTCCGCGAACTCCTCGTCCGGCGGGGCGCACACCCGTACCTCCGCGCCGAGTCCCCGCAGCGCCATCCCGAGTCCCGCCAACGGTTCGACGTCCCCACGCGACCCGTATCCCATCAACGACACACGCACTTGGCGAATCCCCCAAATACCGCTGGATCTGGCTTCGGCCTGCGATTTTGCGGGACGAGGGGGGCCTTGCCGCAAGCCCCCCACTGCGCTATAAGTTGAGAGTGGCAAGGAGCGCGTGAACTCCTTGCCTTATCTTTTTGCCTACCGCGCCTGCCGCGCAGGCACGGCGGGCCCCTTCGTCACGGTGCGCTCAGCCAGGGCCGGACCTGCTTACGGGCCTCGTGCAGCCGGGACTTGAGCGTCCCCAGCGGAATCCCCACCCGTTCGGCGACCTCCGCGTAGTCCAGTTGGCAGATGTCCCGGTAGACCAGCGGTGCGACCAGCTGCGGATGCTCCCGCTCCAGCCGGTCCAGCGCCTCCAGCAGATCGATCCGGGATCCGGCGATCACGCTGGTAGTGCGCGGATCGACGTGCTCGGCCGGTTCGATGGCCGCCGGCTGCTCCGCCGCCCGCCGCTTCAGGTCCCGGTACTTCTGCCGGGAGCAGTTGGCGACGACCGTGTACAGCCAGGTGCTGAAGCGGCTGCGGCCCTCGAACGTGGAGATCTTCCGGGAGATCTGGAGCAGCACGTCCTGGGCCGCCTCCTCGGCGTCCTCACGGCACGGCAGAAACCGCCCGCAGCGTCGTACGACGTCGGGCCGGACCTCGGTCAGCAACTGGTTCAGGGCCAGCTGGTCGCCGGCGGCGGCCCGCCGGGCGAGGTCTTCGGTCAGCGCGGCGTCCGGCACGGGAGGTCCCCCTCGAAGTCGATCTCAGGCCAGGCATGATAGTCGTATGCAACCCCTGGAGCGGATCGGCCGCTATCGCCTCGAACGGCGCCTGGGCACCGGCGCCTTCGGGACGGTCTGGCTCGCCCACGACGACCAGTTGGACGCCCCGGTCGCGGTGAAGGTGCTCGCCGACAACTGGTCCCACCGTCTCGACATCCACGACCGCTTCCTGTCCGAGGCACGGCTGCTGCGCCGGGCCGACTCGAAGCGGGTGGTGCAGGTCTACGACATCGGCGAACTCCCGGACGGGCGGCCGTACTTCGTGATGGAGTACGCCGACGCGGGCACCCTCGCCGACCTGCTCGGGGCGGGCCCGCTGCCGATCCCCGACGCGCTGCGGCTGACCGCGCTGGCGGCGCGCGGCGCGGCGGATCTGCACGGGGCGGGGATCGTGCACCGGGACATCAAGCCCACCAATGTGCTGCTGCGCACCGCGCAGGACGGCACCCGGCGGGTGCTGCTGGCCGACCTGGGGCTGGCGAAGAGCCTGGCGCAGGCGTCGGGGCTCACGCTCGCCGCCGGTTCGGCGGGCTATCAGCCGCCGGAGCAGGCCGACCCCGGCGAGGGCATCGACGCGCGCGCCGACGTGTACGCGCTGGGTGCGGTGGGCTACGAGCTGGTCACCGGGACGGTGCCGGCGGCGCCCGGGAAGGTGGTACGGCCGGAGCGGCTGCGGCCGGGCCTCGGGGACGACGTCCAGCGGGCGCTGATGCGGGCCCTGGAGCCGGACCGGCAGCGGCGCTGGCCGACCGCGCAGACCTTCGCCGACGAGCTGGACCGGCTGGCGGCGGCCGCGGCGGCGCGCCGGCCACGGCGCCTGGACGGCGTCCGCAGGCGGCTCAACGCCATCACGCTGACCGTCGCCGCGGTCCTCGCGGCCGGGGGTACGGCTCTCGCGGTCACGCTCGTCGACCGGAACGGCTCGGCGGTCGACGGGGCGAAGGTCGCCGACTCCACCGGGCGGGTGGTGGCCGAGGTGCCGTCCGGTTGGGCGGGCGAGCTGCGGAACTCCGGCTGGAATCCCAAGGCCCTGGGGCTTTCCTCGGGGCACGAGCCGGGGCTGGAGGTCGCCGACGACGTGTCGGCATGGCAGGACCTGACCACCGCGGTGAACGGCGTGTTCATCGGCCTCAGCGAGCACGGCGACGTCACGGCCAAGGTGGACGCCCTTTCCCACTCGCAGTGCCACTACGACGGCAGCCGTGCGTTCACGAGCGCCTCCTGGAAGGGCCGGGTCCGCACCTGGAGCGACTGTTCCGGGGCCGGCGGCTCGATCCAGGAGGCGGCCCTCGCCCCGGCCGGCGGGGACGGCCGGCCCCAGGTGTATGTACAGGTACGGCAGAAGGGGGCCGTCGACAACGTCACCACGGACGGCATACTCCGGTCGATCCGGGTCACCTGACCCGATGAATCACGGCGTGCCCCCGAACCTTTCCGCCGTTTCTCGCATCGGATGGGAGTGACGGCGCACGGAGCGCCTCGGGCACGCCTCGCACGCGTGCCGCGACCATCCAGGAGTGTGGAGAGACATGGCGCACACGTCCCAGTCCTTGCGGCGCGGGGCGGCCCTGCTCGCGAGCGCGGTCGCCGCCCTGGGCCTCCTGACCGCATGCGGCAACGGCAGCCCGGGCAAGTCGCCGGAGTCGGTGTCGGGCACGGCCGCGCCCGCGACCGGCGACTCGGCCGGTTCGAGCGCGCCGGACACCGGTTCCACGCCGTCCGGCACGGCGTCCTCCTCTGCGTCCCGGAGCACCGGCTCGACGACGGGCGGCAGCTCCACGGGCGGTGGCTCGACGACCGGTGGCGACGGTACGACGGCCGCCACGGCCGCGGCCGGTACCCGCTGCCACACCTCCGAGCTGACCGCCTCGGTGGGCGGCAACAACCCGGGAGCAGGTCAGGAGAACTTCCCGATCGTGCTCACCAACAAGTCGGGCCGCACCTGCACCGTCCGCGGCTTCCCGGGCGCGGCCTTCGTGAACGCCGCCGGTACTCAGCTCGGCGCCGACCCGACGCGGGAGTCCGGCAGCACCCCCGCGACGGTCACCCTCAAGCCCGGGCAGAGCGCCTGGGCGGGGCTGACCTTCTCCAACCCGGAGATCAGCGGCGCCAAGACGGCGACCCCGGCCGCGCTGGCGGTCACCCCGCCGGACGAGCGTGACTCGCTGAAGGTCACCTGGAAGGGCGGCACGGTCCCGGTGTCCGGGAACGCCTCCTCGGTACGTCTGACCGTGTTCAGCGCCGGTACCGGCGCCTGATCACCCCGCTCGCCGAACCCCGCTGCCCACTAGCCCGGGCAGCGGGGTTCGTCATGTCCGGGCCACGACTGTCACAGGCGTGCAACACGCGCCCCCGGCTCCGATCTTTTTCGCCGGCCCGTCCATCGAACCCGTCGACCACACGGCAAGGGGCCCCGCGAGGGGCCCGGGACGACGGAATCGGGGACGGACATGAGCGGCATCTCTCGCAGGCGGGTGCTGACGGCGGGCGCGACGGCGGGGGCCCTCGGCGCACTGGGCGCCGTGTCGGGCTGCGCGAACGGCAATTGGACGGTGAACGGCGGCAGTTCGGCGGACGGCGGCGGCAAGGCCGTACCGGCCAAGCCCCTGAAGCTCATCGGGGACGGCTCCACCGCCGACACCGGCGCCCAGCCGCACCAGCCGAAGGCCGCCCGGATGGCGGCCGGCGCCAAGCCGCCGCAGTTCGTGGTGTTCTCATGGGACGGCGCCGGCGAGCTCAGCAACAAGCTGTTCTCCCGCTTCCGCAAGGTGGCCGCCGACCACGGCGCGAAGATGACGTTCTTCCTGTCCGGCATCTACACGCTGCCCGAGGCCAAGAAGGACCTCTACCGGCCCCCGCGGCACGCCGTCGGCGCCTCCGCGATCGGCTACCTCTCCGACCGGCACATCCACAACACGCTCCAGCAGGTGCGCGCCGCCTGGCTGGAGGGGCATGAGGTCGGCACCCACTTCAACGGGCACTTCTGCGGCTCCGACGGCGTGCGCAACTGGTCCCCCGCCGAGTGGCGCAGCGAGATCGAGCAGGCGATCGGCTTCGTCACCAAGTGGAAGACCAACACCGGCTTCACCGACCTGGACCCGCTGCCCTTCGACTACCGCAAGGAGCTGATCGGCGGCCGCACCCCGTGCCTGGAGGGCCAGACCAACCTGCTGCCCACGGCCGCCGCGCTCGGCTGGAAGTACGACGCCAGCTCCCCCGGCGGCCTGCAGATCTGGCCGGGCAAGGTGCAGGGCAACCGCATCTGGGACTTCCCCCTGCAGTCCATACCGTTCTCCGGGCACTCCTTCCAGGTCCTGTCGATGGACTACAACATGATGTACAACCAGTCCGCCGGTAACCCGCTGGGCGACAAGTCCCAGTACGACGCCTGGCGCACCCAGGCCCGCGACACCTATCTGGCGGGCTTCGAGCGGGCGTACAGCACCAACCGGGCGCCGTTCTTCATCGGCAACCACTTCGAGCGCTGGAACGGCGGCATCTACATGGACGCCGTCGAGGAGGCGATCGGCAAGATGGCCGAGTACGAGGATGTGCGCTTCGTCTCCTTCAAGCAGCTGGTGGCGTGGCTGGAGGCGCAGGACCCGGCGGTGCTGCGCACCCTGCGCACCCTGAACCCGGGACAGGAGCCGACCAGCGGGTGGGCTGAGTTCCTGGGCGCGGCGGGTACCCGGTCCTCGTAACCGGGTCCGTCTGCTTTCATGGGCGGGCCGCACTTGATCACGCCCTGAGGAACGCGCCCTGAACACCCCGCTCGCCGAGGCCCTGTCCGTCCTTCTGCTCGCCGCCGTCCTCGCCTGGGCCGTGCTCCGGCCCCGCGGCTGGCCGGAGGCGGTGCTCGCCGTACCGGCGGCGGGGGTGGTGATCGCCACCGGCGCGATCTCGCTGGACCACACCCGTGCCGAGGCCGAACGGCTGGGCCCAGTCGTCGGCTTTCTCGCCGCCGTCCTGGTGCTCGCCCATTTCTGCGACGTGGAGGGGCTGTTCCGTGCCTGCGGGGCGTGGATGGCCCGCTGGGCGGACGGACGGCCGGTGCGGCTGCTCACCGCGGTGTTCGCGCTGGCCTCGGTGATCACCGCCGTGCTGAGCCTGGACGCGACGGTGGTGCTGTTGACGCCCGTGGTGTTCGCGACGGCGGCCCGGTCCGGGGTGCGGGCCAAGCCGCACGTCTACGCCTGTACGCATCTGTCGAACACCGCCTCGCTGCTGCTGCCGGTGTCCAATCTGACGAACCTGCTGGCGTTCGCGGCGAGCGGGCTGAGCTTCACCCGGTTCGCGGCGCTGATGGTGCTGCCCTGGCTGGTGGCGATCGGCGCCGAGTACCTGGTGTTCCGGCGGTTCTTCGCCCGCGACCTGTCCTCGGCGGCCCCGGGGGCGAAGGACACCGGCGAGCCGCCCCGGTTCCCGCTGTTCGCGCTGGTGACGGTGGCCTGCACGCTCGCCGGATTCGTGCTGACCTCGGCACTCGGGATCGACCCCGCGTGGGCCGCGTGCGCGGGCGCGCTGGTGCTCGCCGGGCGGGCGCTGGTACGGCGGCAGGCGACACCGCTGTCGGTCGTGAAGGCGGCCGCTCCCGCGTTCCTGGCGTTCGTGCTCGCGCTCGGAATCGTGGTGCGGGCGGTCGTCGACAACGGCCTGGCCGACGCCCTCGGGCAGGTGCTGCCGGACGGGACGGGGCTGCCGGCCCTGCTGGGCATCGCCGCGCTGGCCGCCGTACTGGCGAACATCGTCAACAACCTGCCGGCGGTACTGGTGCTGCTGCCGCTGGCCGCGCAGACCGGGCCGGGCGCGGTACTGGCGGTGTTGCTCGGGGTGAACATCGGGCCGAACCTCACCTACGCCGGTTCGCTCGCGACGCTGCTGTGGCGCAGGATCGTGCACCAGCACGATCACGGGGTGGATCTCGGGGAGTTCACCCGGCTGGGGCTGCTCGCCGTGCCGGCCGCGCTGGGAGGCGCGGTGGTGGCACTGTGGGGAGCGCTCCAGGTGGTCGGGACCTAGACGGGAGGCCATGGACATGCGGGTGATCGTCTGGCTGGTCGAGGGAACCTGGCCCGCCTGTGTGGACGCGGCGCGCGACTACGCGCGGGACGCGTCCGAGGTGGTGCTGCTGCACGTGGCCCAGCCGGAGGCGGCCGGGCTCGCGCACGGCGCGTTCGCGGGGCTGCTGGGCCGGGCCGGTTCGGAGACGGACCCGGAACCGCGGCTGGTGGAGCTCGGCGGAACGTCTGCGGCGGAACTGCTGGACGCGGCCGAGGCACGGCTGGGGCGGTCGTGCACCCGGCTGGAGCGGACCGGGCGCATCGAGCGGGAGGTGGTGGCCGCCGCCGAGGGAGCCGGTCTGCTGATCCTGGCCCGGGACGGCGACCGGTCCCGGCTCGGGCCGCACAGCCTGGGCAAGGCGGTACGGTTCGCCGTCGACCACGCGCCCTGCCCGGTGCTGCTGGTCTGGCCGGAGGGGGCGCCGGACCTGACGACGATGCCGCCCCCGCCGCCGCACCACCACCACTGAGCCGGTACCGGCTCAGCGGCCGCGGTGACCGCCGCCGCCGTAGCCGCCGTCGTAGCCCCAGCCGCCGTAGCAGTAGCCCGGGTACTCCTCGCACGGGTTGTGGCTGGGGGTGCTGCTCGGCGGCGTGGGCTGCGCGGTCGTCCTGGACGCCGACGGGGTGGGCGTCGGCGCGGGGGTCTTGGCGGCCTTGGTTGTGGCGGTGGCCGACGGGGTCGGGGCGGGCGCCGGGGGGGTCTCGGCGTCCCAGTTGACGATCTGCATCTGCAGGTCGGGCTGGGAGGTGTCCATCACCCAGCGCTGGGCACCGACGTTCGCCCGGGTCTTGACCACCAGGGAGCCGCCGCCGTCGGTGGCGGCCGGGGCGAGCGCCAGTTCCTGGTCCCAGCGGGGCACCAGGGCGCCCTGGAGGGTGAAGTCGTAGCGGATACTCCGGCTGCCGGTCCCGGAGGCGGCCGGGCACGGGGCGAGCTGGACGGAGTAGCCGAGGTGCGAGTCGAGGCACAGGCCGGGGTCGGCGCCGTTGCGCAGCAGCCCGTCGTTCTCGTACGTCCACTGCTGCCCGGCGACGGAGGAGCACTCGGCGAGTTCGGTCTCGGCGCCCTTGACGGCCTTCTTGCCGACCACGCCGATGCACAGGCCGGAGGCGATGTTGTGCAGGCGCCCGCGCAGGGTCCCCTGGGTGGTCTGGCTGGTGCCGATCCAGGACGGTCCCGAGCTGGAGGCGCCGGCTCCGGGCGTGACGGCGGGCTTGGGGGCGGCCGCCGAGCCGGAGCCGTCGCCCGAGCCGAGCACCGACCACAGCACCAGTGGCAGCACGACCAGACCGCTCACCGTGCCCACGGCCACGGCAAGGTTTCGGCGGCGCACCCGGCGGGCGGCCCGCTGCTTGGCGCGGCGGGTGAGAACGGGGTGCACCACCATGTCGTTGCCCGGCGTGGCCGTCGCCGGCGCGAATGCCTCGCCGCCCGCGAGTCCGCCGTCGGGCGTGGCCTCCTGCTCGGCGGGCTCCGCGGTGAGGCCGGCCCTCGACTCCAGATAGGCGCGGGCGCCCCAGCCGAGCACGGCCTCGGCCAGGGCGAGGCCGAGGCCGCCGTTGAACTGGTGGAGCTGGTCGGCGGTGTACCGGCAGTGGTTGCAGCCGTTGAGGTGCTGCAGGAGGTCTGGGTCGATGTCGACGCCGCCGCGCCGGAAGGTCACGTCGATCATCCGGACGTAACGCTGGCAGTCGTCCTCGTGGGCGAGTTCGCGGTGCACCTGGAGGCACTCCTCGCGCAGCCGCTCGTGGGCCCGGCGCAGTGCGACCCGCGTGTCCTGCTCGTCGAGGCCCAGCAGCCCGGCGGGCCTCGACAGCGGCTCCGACTCGACCTCGGTGTGCCACAGCACCGCCCGGGAGGACTGGGTCAGGCGCTGGAAGGCGCGGGAGAGCAGCCGCCGGTTCGCGGGTGGGAGCAGCCGGGAGGCGGCCCGCTCCCCCTTGCCTGCGCGCAGTTCGGGGTGCAGGAGTTCGCCGCGGCCGTCGTTGTCCCATTCGGCGGCGATACGGCGGACGGTGACCAGCAGTCGGGGACGCCAGGCGGCGGTGGGGCCGGTCTGGCGGAGGGATTCACCGAAAAGCCGGGTGAATGCGGCGGTGGTGAGCATTCCCGCGCCGCGGGTCCCGTCGGTGCACAGACGGGCGTAGGCGAAGGCCGCTTCCCAGTGGCGGTCGAGCAGTTCACCGACGGGGTGCAGCGCGGGCGCCGTGCCCGTCCATTGCTTGAGCTCGGCGCTGAGCTGCTCGTCGGTGACGTCGAACGGCCGGGCGGGGGTAGGGGAATTCCCCAGGCCTGCGTCATTCACGGCGGCTTTCCTTCCAGACGCAACGCGGGATAAAGTCCATACCAACTGGTATGCGAGCGGTATGCGCCCCGGCCGATGCCATGATCGGATGGGCCTGTTGGGGGTTCGGCCCGCGAACGTCCGCCGTCGGCAGCTCTTTTGAAGCGTGGGGGGCGTACGGGAGCGGCCTCGCGCATGCGGGGGTGAAATGATTGTCCGCATGCCGACACGGCACACCTTGGCACAGGCCAGCAGGGCATAACAAGGGATCTCGGGGTTTTGCGCATTGCCTGGAGCTTGCGCTGATTTGACGAGTCGTCAATGGGGTTACTCGCGCTTTGTCGTTGTATCGACATCGTAATTGGCGCGGGGTTTCAGGGCGGACCGCCCCGGCATCGGCACCAACCATTGAACCACGGCCCGACCTGCGCAGGCCGTCCGGCCGACGGCGTCCACGAACCAATGACCGCGGGCATTACGGACGTTCATCGAAACGGCGGTAGGCGCCGGGCGGGACACCGTATCTTTCGCGGAAAACCCGGTTGAAATGGAACGGGCTCGGAAATCCGGACGCGGCGGCGACCCGCTCGACGGTCAGGTCGGTGCTCTCCAGCAGTCGGGCGGCGTGTCGCAGCCGCGCCTCGCGCAGCGCGCGCATCGGGGGCACGCCGGTCTGCCGGGTGAAGAGGTGGGCGAACCGGGACGGCGAAAGCGCGACACGTGCGGCGAGCGAGCCGACGGTGTGCGGGGCGCCCGGGTCGGCAATGATCAGTTGCTCGGCGCGGCGCACGCGCGCGTCCCGGGCGTCCGGACCGGGTGGTGCCCGGTGCGCGCCGGCCGTCGCGAGCAGGACCACCTCCTCCAGCACGCAGAGGGCGAGATCACGTGCCGCGCTGCCGTACGCGACGGCGACGGGCGCTTCGCCGGGTACGGCGGCGGGCGGCGCGCCGCTGCCGGTCCAGCGGGAGTCGGCCAGCGCCCGGCGGAACGCGGCCTCGATCCGGGCGTGCGCGTCGTCGGGGGCGCCGACGGCGTACACGCCGTCGCCCACGGCACACGGGCCCAGCCACTGCGCCCAGCCGGGACGGGCCTGGCAGTGGGTCCACCAGAAGCGCCAGCGGCTCGCCCCGGGCCCGACCGTGTAGCTGTGCGGGACGCCGGGTGCGAGAACGACGAGGTCGCCCGGCCCCGCCGAGGTCTGTGCGGTTCCCTGCCGGAGCAGGCCGCGGCCGTCCGTGGTCCAGGTGAACAGCCAACTGCTCGATCCCTGAGGGCGGTTGACGCGGTAGCCGGGCCCCTGGTCGTAGCGGCCGGTGACGACCATGCCCGGCGGCGGAGCCGGGACAGCGGTCCCGGGCAATCCCTCGGCGGTCATGGACATCCTCTCCGCGTAAGCGTCGGCCTAGCCTGACAGGCCCAGGGCACCGGACCGAGGAGCGCGGGTATGGCAGTCACGGGCATCGACACCACCATGGTGCGGCGGTTCGAGGAGGACGGGTTCACCGTCGTACGCGGGCTTTTCGGATACGACGAGATCGACCGGTTGTGCGCGCAGTTCGCGGCGCTGCACGCGGCGGGGCGGCCGGTGCCGGGCCACTTCCGGCCGGGGCCGACGGGGGATCCGCTGCACCGGTATCCCCGTGTCATGCAGCCGCACGAGATCAGCGCGCTCGCCCGGCGGTTCCTGCTGGACGCGCGGCTGCGGGTGATCCTGGAGGAGCTGTTCGGGGAGGAGGTGCTGGCCGCGCAGAGCATGTTCTACTTCAAGCCGCCGGGGGCCCGGGGGCAGGCGCTGCACCAGGACAACTTCTATCTGCGGGTGGAGCCGGGGACATGCGTCGCCGCGTGGGTCGCCTGCGAGGAGATCGACCGGGAGAACGGTGGCTTGGAGGTGGTGCCCGGGACGCATCGGATGGAGCTGTTCTGCCCGGAGGAGTCGGATGCGGAGCTGTCGTTCGCGCGGGAGTACGTGGCACCGCCGGAGGGGCTGGTGGCGGTGCCGGTGGACATGGGGCCGGGGGATGTCCTGTTCTTCAACGGGAGTCTGGTGCACGGGTCTCAGCCGAACCGGTCCGTGGACCGGTTCCGGCGGTCGTTCATCGGGCACTACGTGGGGCGGTCCGCGGTGCGGATCGGGGGGTATTACCGGACGTTGACGATGGCTGGGGAGAGGGTTCCTTTGCTGGAGAGCGAGGGGGCTGGGCCGTGCGGTACGGAGCGGTAGCCGTCGAGTGCGGGTGGGTGGGTGGGGGCTGGTCGCGCCCACGCGGCGGAGCCGCACAATGATCCAGCCCCTCGCCCCTGACGTGGCGCTTTCAGTGGCCGGCGATCGAGTGGGGGCCGTAGGGCCGCTGGAGCTCATCGAGTTCCTTGTCGCTGAGCTCCAACTCCACTGCCGCCACCGCGTCCTCGATGTGCCCGGGCTTGGACGCGCCGATGATCGGGGCCGTCACCGTGTTCTGGCGGAGGAGCCAGGACAGGGCCACCTGGGCTCGCGGGACGCCCCGGTCGTCGGCAAGTCGGGTGACCGCCTCGACGGTCGCGCGGTCGCCCTCCTGGTAGAGGCGGTCGCCGAAGTTGTCATTGGCGCTGCGCTCGGTGACCGTGCCCCAGTCACGCGTGAGGCGGCCCCGGGCCAGCGGGCTCCACGGCAGCACGCCCACGCCCTGGTCGGCGCAGAGCGGCAGCATCTCGCGCTCCTCCTCGCGGTAGAGGAGGTTGTAGTGGTTCTGCATGGAGACGAACTTGGTCCAGCCGTTCCGCTCGGCCGTGTACTGGGCCTTGGAGAACTCCCAGGCGTACATCGAACTCGCCCCGATGTAGCGGGCCTTGCCCGCCTTGACGACGTCGTGCAGCGCCTCCATCGTCTCCTCGATCGGCGTCTCGTGGTCGAAGCGGTGGATCTGGTAGAGGTCGACGTGGTCGGTGCCGAGGCGGCCGAGGCTCTGGTCGATCTCCGTCAGGATCGCCTTGCGGGACAGACCGCCGCCGTTGGGGCCGGGGCGCATCCGGCCGTGCACCTTGGTGGCGAGGACGATCTCGTCGCGCCGGGCGAAGTCGCGCAGCGCCTTTCCGACTATCTCCTCGCTGGTGCCGTCCGAGTAGACGTTGGCGGTGTCGAAGAAGTTGATGCCCGCTTCCAACGCCTGCCGGATCAACGGGCGGGACGCCTCCTCGTCGAGGGTCCACTCGTGGGTGCCGCGGTCGGGCAGGCCGTAGGTCATGCAGCCGAGGCAGATCCGGGACACGTCCAGGCCGGTGCGGCCGAGCTTCACGTACTCCATCGTTGTCTCCCGCGTTAGAGATCACGTCGCAAGAGCCGAGCGTACGTCGGCTCGCCGTCCGGCCTCGCGTCACGACGGCGGTAATCGGACGCCGTCAGCTCTGCTCCAAAAGGTCCAGCGCCCGCTCCCAGGCGAACTCGGGGCGCCGGCCGTCCACTTCGGTCCCGCCGGCGTGCGGGTCGCCGAAGCGGACGCCCAGCCCGCGCAGCCGCGTCAGGCTCTCCTGGTAGGCGGGGTGGGCGGTCAGCGCGTCGGCGACGCACGGCAGGACGGCGATCGGGACGCCCAGGCCCAGGGCCTCGCAGAGGGTGGCAACGGCGAGGGTGTCGGCGAGCCCGGCGGCCCATTTGTTGACGGTGTTGAAGGTGGCGGGGGCGACCACCACCGCGTCCGGCGGCGGGAAGGGGCGCGGGTCGGAGGGCCGGCGCCAGGCCGACCGGATGGGGCGGCCGGTGCGTGTCTCGGCCTCGGCGGTGTCGAAGAATCCGTTCATGGCGACCGGGGTGGCCATGACCCCGACCTCCCAGCCGCGTTCCTGGGCCGCGGTGATCAGACTGCCGACGCCGGCGGCGCTGCCGGCCGCGCAGACGACGAGGTAGAGGAACGGCTTCGAGGTCGCATCGGTCATCCGGGCACCTTATGCGGGACCTACCGGAGCGGGAACGACAGGCCCCGCTCGGACTCCGGGCGCGGACCGTGGATCCGGCGTTCGTGCTCCTCGATCGGGACGTCGTTGATGCTGGCCTCGCGCCGGGTCATCAGCCCGTGCTCGTCGAACTCCCAGAGTTCGTTGCCGTACGACCGCCACCACTGCCCGGCCGCGTCGTGGGACTCGTACTGGAATCGGACCGCGATGCGGTTGCCGTCGAAGGCCCACAGGTCCTTGCGGAGCGCGTAGTCCAGCTCCCGTGCCCATTTGGCGGTGAGGAACCGGACGATCTCGGCGCGGCCGGTGACGAAGGCGTCCCGGTTGCGCCAGACCGAGTCCTCGGAGTAGGCGAGCGCGACGCGCTGCGGGTCGCGGCTGTTCCAGGCGTCCTCGGCGGCCTGGACCTTCTGGGCGGCGGTCTCGCGGGTGAAGGGCGGCAGGGGCGGACGGTCGGCCATGATTTCCTCCTTCGGTGGAGAACGTTCGTTCTCTCCGTCGCTGCTAATGTAGGAGAACGCACGTTCTCTCGTCAAGGAGTGATCCGGGAGTGGTCATGGACAGCGCGGTCGCGCGTGAGCAGGCCCTGGACGCCGCCGAGCGGCTGTTCTACGGACGCGGGGTGCAGTCCGTCGGCATGGACGACATACGCGGCGCCTCCGGCATCTCCCTCAAGCGCCTCTACCAGCTCTTTCCCGCCAAGGAACAGCTCGTCGTGGCCTATCTGGAGCGCCGGGACGTGCGCTGGCGGCAGCGGCTCGCCGAGCACGTCGAGCGGCAGGCGGATCCCCGGGAGCGGCTGCTCGCCGTATTCGACTGGCTGGCGGGGTGGTTCGGCGAGGAGGACTTCCGGGGGTGCGCGTGGATCAACGCGTACGGCGAGCTGGGTGCCACCTCCGAGCGCGTGGTGGACCATGTGCGGGGCCACAAGCGGGCGTTCCGTGACTACCTGGCTGGCCTGGTGGCCGGTGCCGGGCTGGACCCCTCGCTCACCGGGCCGCTGTTCCTGCTGGCCGAGGGGGCGATGGTGACCGCGGGCATCACCGGGAGCACGGAGCCCGCGGCCGAGGCGCGCGAAGCGGCCCGGGCGCTGCTGCGTGGCCGGTGAGGTCAGGCCACGGCGAGCGCCGGGAGCACGGCCCGGGCCTGCCCAACCAGGCCTTCGGGCAAGGGGAGTGCGGGCCTAGGGCCTGTTGCGAAAGTCCCGTCGCCCGCCCGGAGGGCGGGCCCCGCGGCGTCCGGTGCGCGCTCTGGGGGTCCCCCCGGCCGGAGGCTGGGCGAGTGCCGGGTGCAAGCCCTCGTACTGGACGTACTTGGGTTTGTGCCCGGTGCGGCGAGAGTGCGTGCCGGGCGTCGCGGGGCAGGCGGGACTTTCGCAACAGGCCCTAGCCCGTCGGCTCCTTGACGGTGATGGCGTGCACCGGGCAGGCCCGGGCCGCCTCCCGGACCAGCGGATCACCGTCGCCGTCCTCCTTGCCGGGGAGGAGGGTGCTGAAGCCGTCGTCGTCCTGGGTGAAGACGTTCGGGGCCGTCAAGGCACACTGGCCGGCGCCGATACAGACGTCCCTGTCGATTTCGATGTGCATGGCAGAAGCCTCTTACCAGGTCACGGGGAGTTCCAGCATCCCCTGGATCGTGTCGCCGGGTTTGAAGGGAATCTCCTCCGGCGGCACGGCGAGCCGCAGGTCCGGCAGCCGCTCCCAGAGCGTGCTCAGGGCGATCTCCAGCTCGGCGCGGGCGAGGTTCTGGCCCAGGCACTGGTGGATGCCGAAGCCGAAGCCCACGTGATGCCGGGCCGAGCGGTTCCAGTCGATCGTGTCGGGGTCCTCGTAAACGGCCGCGTCGCGGTTGATCACCGAGGTCGCGAAGAGCACGCCCTCGCCCTCACGGATGGTCGTGCCGGCCACCTCGATGTCCTCCAGGGCGATCCGCAGCATGCCGTCGGCGATGGACAGCATCCGCATCAGCTCCTCCACGGCGGCGGGCATCAGCGCCGGGTCGGCGCGCAGCTCGGCCAGCCGCTCGGGGTTCTGGAGCAGGGTGAAGGTGCCGAGCGAGATCATGTTGGCGGTCGTCTCGTGGCCGGCGACCAGCAGGATCATCGCCAGCGAGAGGACCTCGCCGCGGGTCAGCTCCCCGTCGCGCAGCCGCTGGTGGACGAGTTCGTCGAGGACACCGTCGCCGGGAACGGCGTCCCGGCTCTTGCTGTCGACCAAGCCGCCCAGGTAGGTCTCCAGCTCTGCCCGGGCCTCCTGGGAGTCGGCGGCCGTCGGACCGCGCAGCAGCCGCCGGGACTGCGCCTCGAAGAACTCGTGGTCGGCGTACGGGACGCCGAGCAGATCGCAGATGACCATGGACGGCACGGGCAGGGCGAAGGCGCTCACCAGATCGGCGGGCGGCCCCTGGGCGACCATCGTGTCGAGCAGTTCGTCGACGATCCGCTGGATGGACGGCCGCAACTGGGTGGCCCGTTTGACGGTGAAGGCCGGGATCATCATCCGGCGCTGGGTCTGGTGCTCCGGGTCGTCGAGGCCGAGCAGGGCGATCCGGCGGTCGCGGACCCCGGCGGCCCGGGCCGTCGGCATGGGGAAGTCGGTCCGTCGGCGGTCGCTGGACAGCCGGGGGTCGGCTAGCAGTGCCCGGGCCGTGGCGTGACCGGTGACCACCCACACGGGGCGGCCGTCGAACAAGGTGACCCGGGACAGCGGCCGGCTCTCGCGCAGCGGGTCGTAGCCGGTGGGCGGGTGGTAGGGGCATGTGCGGTCCTGCGGCCAGGCCACAGGGTCGGCCGGGACAGGAGTCGTGGGTTCCGTCAGGTCCGTCAGTTCGTTCATGGAAGACCTCGCAGACGAATGTCGTACGTCGTGCCGATCTTCATTAGATGCCCGGGGCACCTATGGGGCGACCGCAAGTTCAGCCAGATCGGTGAATCGGGTGATCTGGCCGAACCGCACGCGGTCGGGGGACGGTTCCGCGCCGAAATTCGCTTGCCGGGGCGGCGACGCGGGCCACAGGATCTGCGCATGAACACTCCTGACGCCGTGGTGCCGCTGATCTGCGCGACCGTCGGTCGGGGGCGGGTCCAGCAGCAGCCGAAGCGTCCCTGGAGGCCCGAGCCCGCACGCCCGTGACGGCCGCGCTCGTCGCCGGCCTGCTTGCCGGGTACGGGATCGCCGTCCCGGTCGGCGCGGTCGGCACATATCTAGTGTCCCTCACGGCTCGCACGTCACTGCGGACCGGCGCCTGCGCCGCGCTCGGCGTCGCGAGCGCCGACGGACTGTACGCCCTGCTCGCCGCGGTCGGCGGCGCCGCGCTGGCGGCGGCGCTGCTGCCGGTACTCGGCCCGCTGCGCCGGGCCTCGGCGCTGGTCCTGGTGGCGCTCGCCGTGCGTGGTGCGGCGGTCGCGCTGCGCCAGCACCGGGAGCGCCGGCTCACGACCCGGGCCGAGCGGCCGGTACCCGGCCCCGGACGGGCGTATCTCGGCCTCCTCGGGATCACGCTGCTCAACCCCACCACGGTGATCTACTTCGCGGCCCTGGTGGTCGGCACGCGTTCCGCCGAGCCGGAACGGCCGGTGGAGCAGGGCGTCTTCGTCCTCGCGGCCTTCTTCGCGTCCGCGAGCTGGCAGCTGCTGCTGGCGGGCGGCGGCGCGCTCCTCGGCCGGGGCCTGACCGGCCACAGGGGACGCCTGGTCACGGCGCTGCTGTCGAGCTGCGTGATGCTCGGGCTCGCGGCCCGGATGGCGCTGTCGCCGGGCTGAGGCCCCGGCGCGTGGTCAGGGCGCGAAGGCACGGGCCACGGCGAGACTGTCCTCGTAGACGTGGTGCCGTACGACCAGACCGTCCCGGACGGTGAGGTGCAGGGCGAACCTGGCGTGATACGAGCGCCCCGTGGGCCTCGCGGTCTGCCGGATCTCGCCGAGCACGACCGCGTCGTCGCCGTCGACCAGCACCCGCTCGATCCGGGTGTCCGCCCGCCCGGGGACATGGTGCTCGGCGAGGTCCCGGTAGTGCGCGGCGGCCGCGGCGCGGCCGCTGCGGTGGGTGATCCAGGGGGTGTCCGGGCGGTCGTGCTCGTCCTGCGGCCAGTTCAGCCGCCAGTCGGCGTCCTCCGCGTACAGCTCGGCGATCCGCTCGGGGGCGCCCCCGCCGATCCGGCGGAGCAGCTCCTCGACGACGGCATGTGTGGGGGACATGGGGGCGACCTGCCTCGGGTGTCGGACGGACGGGGTGTGTGCACGACTGTGCCCGCGGTGGGCGGGAAGTGCGATTACCCGCGAGGTAGGGGAGGTAAAGGAGGGCCCGGTGTCGTGCGGATGATCCGGGGCACTCCCGGTGTTGAATCATGGCGTCAGTCTTGGAAGCGAGAGGGGACGGACCTCATGCCTCTTGAGGGCGAGTACGAGCCCAGCCCGACAGCCTGGGTACGCGAGCAGGTGGAGCTGTACGAGAGCTCCGGCGGGACGAAGGGCACGACCCTGCTGGACACCGGGATGCCCGTCATCCTGCTGACCACCCGGGGGGCCAAGAGCGGGAAGATCCGCAAGACGCCGCTGATGCGGGTGGAGCACGACGGGAAGTACGCCGTGGTCGCCTCGCAGGGCGGTGCGCCCAAGCATCCGGTCTGGTACTTCAACATCAAGTCGGATCCGCATGTCGAGCTCCAGGACGGGGCAGTCAAGCAGGACATGACCGCCCGTGAGGTCACCGGCGCGGAGAAGGACGAGTGGTGGAAGCGCGCGGTCGCCGCGTACCCGCCGTACGCCGAGTACCAGACGAAGACCAACCGGGAGATCCCGGTGTTCGTGCTGGAGCATCAGCAGGGGAACTGAGCCCCCAGCAGGGGAGCTGACGATTCCGGGAATCCTTTCCGGCCGGGGAACGTCGGAATTTAGAAAAATCTGTTTCCCGCAGGCATGAACCGGCTTCGGGCCGGGCAGCCGGAAGTCAGGCCCCGCCGCGTTCCCCCGTCGCGGCGGGGCTTTCGCGTGCCTCCTGCGCGGAGCTGTCGGTCACGTCCAGGAAGATCTGGGCCGTCTCGCTGAGCGACCGGGCCAGGGACCGCTTGATGCGCACCAGGACCTCCTCGACCTGCTCACTGTCCAGGCCGGGCATCAGGTCGACCCGGGCCGCGACCAGGGTCGAGTCGAGGCCCAGCTTCATCGTGAACAGCGCTTCCAGGCTGTCGATCTCGGGCTCTTCCGCCAGCCGCTCCTGGATCTTGGCACTCAGCTCCGGATCCGCGGCCTCCCCGATCAGCTGGGTGCGGGCGTCGGCGCCCAGCCGGTAGGCCACGAACACCAGCAGGACGCCGATCGCCAGTGAGGCCGACGCCTCCCAGACGACCTGGCCGGTGACCATGTGCAGCACCATGCCGACCATCGCGAGAAGCACACCGAGCACCGCGGTGCCGTCCTCGGCGACGACCGTGCGCAGCGCCGGATCCCGCAGCCCCCGGTCCTCCCGGCGGGCCTGGTGCAGCGCCCGGAGCAGCGAGGCGCCCTCGGCGAGCAGGGCGACACCCAGCACGATCAGGCCCGCCACGTAGCCGCTGAGCTTCTCCTCCGCGCCGTTGCGCAGCGCCTCGACGCCCTGGAAGAAGGAGAAGCAGCCGCCCATGACGAAGATCCCGACGGCCGCCAGCAGCGACCAGAAGAAGCGCTCCTTGCCGTAGCCGAAGGGGTGCCGTTCATCGGGCGGACGGCGGCTGCGGCGCAGGGCGGCCAGCAGGAACACCTCGTTGAGGCTGTCGGCGACGGAGTGCGCAGCCTCGGACAGCAGTGCCGGCGAGCCGGCGACGACACCACCGACGGCCTTGGCCACGGCGATCACCAGATTGGCGGCGAGCGCCACGACCACGGTCAGACGTGTCCTGCTGTCAGCCTTGGACTGACTCGGATGTTCTTGCGATGAAGTCCCACTCACCACCGCCGACTGCCCCGGCCCGAGCCGATCACACCGTGCGGGAGGCACGAATCGGGGAACATCGGGAACACAGCCCTCAGGCGTGTATCGGCCCACGCCCGCCCCTCGCCAAGGAGGATTCATGAGCGGTGACGGCAACACCTCGTACGGGCACAAGGCGTTCTCCCGGTCCCCCAGTTACTTCGGGGACCGGATCACGGCGGACGGGCGGGACGGCTGGCCGGTGACGGCCGGGCCTTACCGGCTGGTGGTCAGCCGTGCCTGTCCATGGGCGAGCCGGGCACTGGTCTCACGGCGGCTGCTGGGCCTGGAGGACGCCCTGTCGCTGGCCGTCACCGATCCGCTCCAGGACGACCGCAGTTGGCGCTTCACACTCGACCCCGACGGCCGTGACCCGGTGCTCGGCATCCGGTTCCTCAGCGAGGCCTACGACCGCCGGGAGACCGGCTACCCGGGCGGGGTGAGCGTGCCCGCGATCGTGGACGTGCCGAGCGGGAGGCTGGTCACCAACGACTACCAGCGGCTGACCCTGGACCTGGCCACCGAGTGGACGGCACTGCACCGGGAGGGGGCACCGGACCTGTACCCGGTCAGGCACCGGGACGAGATCGACACGGTGATGGCGGAGGTCTACGAGGACGTCAACAACGGTGTCTACCGGGCCGGGTTCGCGCACGAGCAGGAGGGGTACGAGGAGGCGTGCACGGCGGTGTTCCGGCGGCTCGGTCTGCTCGCCGAGCGGCTGGCCGGGCAGCGCTATCTGGTCGGGGAAACCATCACGGAGGCCGACATCCGGCTGTTCACCACACTGGTGCGGTTCGACGCCGTCTACCACGGCCACTTCAAGTGCAACCGCTGGAAGCTGACGTAGAACCCGGTGCTGTGGGCGTACGCCAGGGACCTCTACCAGACGCCGGGATTCGGTGACACCGTCGACTTCGACCACATCAAGCGGCACTACTACCAGGTCCACACCGGGATCAACCCCACCCGTGTCGTGCCCCTCGGCCCGGATCTGGCCGGGTGGCTGACGCCCCATCACCGGGAGCAGCTGGGCGGCCGGCCCTTCGGGGACGGGACACCGCCCGGCCCGGTGCCGGCGGGCGAAGAGGTTCCGGTCGCGGGGCGGCCCTGAGAACAGGAGGCAGGCATGGCCAAGCGCAGGAAGAAGCAGAAGCTCGCTCTCGTCTACACGCCGCTCGGCTTCGTGCTGAGCTGGGCCGGCGGGGCGCTGGGCGCACTGGTATTCCGCCGGACCTGGATGGCGCTGAGCGGCGAGGAGGACGCGCCTGACGCCCTGGACCGGGACCGCGGCTGGGGCGAGGTGCTGCTGGCCGCGGCCCTCCAGGGCGCCGTCTTCGCGGTGGTGCGCAGTGCCGTGGACCGTACCGGCGCCACGGCCATCGAGCGCTCCACCGGGGCGTGGCCGACGGCCGGCAAGGGCGGCCGGGACTGAGCGGTGTCAGCCCTGCTTGGGTGCCAGGGGCGGCACCAGGCGCAGGGTGAAGGAGTGTCCGGCCGGGTCCGCGTACCCACGTTCCTCGTACGGCCCGGCCGGGTCCCGTGCCTCGATCGGCCGTCCGCCGAGCCCGACCACCCGGCGCTCCGTCTCGTCCAGGTCCTCGACCAGGAAGACGAGATGGGCCTGGAGGGAGTTCTCGGGGCGCGGCCAGCTGGGCGGGGTGGCGTTGACGTCACGCCGGAAGGCGATGCGGACGCCGTCGACGGCGCGGATCTCGACGAGGTTGGCGGACGCCTCGCTCTCCTCGCCGTCCAGCAACTGCCGGTAGAAGTGGGCGAGTTTCTCGGGCTCGGCGCAGTCGAGCACCACGACGGCTGCGGTCACCAGTGCCATGCTTCCTCCCTGGGAAGGTTCTCCCAGTGCGTCTGTCCCCCATCTCCGGATTCAGTCGGCCGCGGCACGGATGTGCGTGAGCCGGGCCTCGGCCGCCGTCAGCAGCAGGTCCAGGGCGGCCGGATAGGAACTGCCCCGCATCGAGGCGACCAGCTGGCGGGCGGTGGCCGCGATGTTCGGGTGGGTGGCGGCGGGCAGCCCGGCGTAGGTCGCCTGCCACACGTCCGCCTCGGCCTCGCGGGCGGGCTTGGGCAAGGCGGTGTTGGCGGAGTCGAGGGCGCCGTACGCGAGGGCCTGGTCGACGAAGGCGTGATGGACGCGGACCGCCTCCGCGTCCGGGAATCCGGCGCTCCGCAGCACCCCGAGGATGGTCTCGACGGCCTGGATCTCGTACGTCCGTCCGGTCACCCACCTGTTCGCGCAGGCGCTGCCGGGCGCGCTGGCCCTGGCCGCCGTCCTCGCGGCCCGGTGACCGGCCCGGTGCCCCGCCCGGCGGTCGAGGATCCGCGGGCCGCGCGCACCCGGGCGCGGCTGCGGGCGGCCCTGCTGGAGGAGTGCGCCGAGCGGCCGCTGGCGGAGGTGGGGGTGGCCGCACTGGTACGCCGGGCCGGGGTGGGCCGGGCCACGTTCTACGTCCACTACGACGGCCTGGAGGCGCTGGCGGTCGACGCCTGCGCGGACGTCGTACGGGAGGCGGTGGACGCGCTGCAGGCCTGGCGGGGCCGGCCCGATCCGGTGCACGCGCCGCCGGCGCTGACGGAGTTCTTCGCGGGGCTGGTTCCGCACGCGGCCCTGTACCGGGAGTTGCTCGCGCCGGGCGGCGGGGGTCCGCTGGGCCGGGTGCTGCACCGGGACCTGCGGGCCCGCAGCCTGGCCGAGCGGGAGCTGGCCGGCGCGGCCGACGCCCCGCTGGTGGCCTCGGCGGTGGCCGCCACTTTCGCCGGGGTGCTGGCCGACTGGCTGCACGGCCTGCTGGACGCGGGGCCCGGCGAAGTGGCCGTCCAGGTCTGGCAGTTGCTGGTCGCCCTGCACATGAGCCGCTGAGCGGTCAGGCGCAGGCGAAGGCGCGCCGCTCCTTCGGCCAGGCCTCCACGCCCTGGGAGGTGCGGACGTATGCCGTGCCGCCGTCGTCCGTCAGCCACAGCCGCCAGTGGCGGAGGCGATAGCCGGTGTCGTGGGCGTCGGCGGGCATGGCGATGTCGCCGTCGTAGCGGCCGTCGAGCACGGAGTCCCCGGCGAACACCCCGTGCGGGTCGCGGACGTACGTCTTCTCACCGAGCGTCAGGAAGTGCGCGGACTGCCAGCCGCAGTGCTCCGCGCCGGAGTAACTGGTGATCTTCGTGACGGGCACTCGCCGACCGCTCGCGTCCGTCCAGATCTCGTGCCGGCCGGGTCCCGATGTCACGCTCGCCGGGAGTTCGGCAGGGTCGCAGGAGGCGTTGGTCTCCGGCCCCCAACCGGGCCTGTCCCGCTGGTCCTTGGCGACCACGACGGCCACCTTCGTGCGCCCGCCGACGTCGTAGGAGTACAGCACCCGGTCCGCTTCCCGGCGCTCCACACGGTAGCCGCCGCGCGGTACCTCCGGGTCGAACATGTCGAAGAAGAGCCGGAGGCCGTCCTCGGGCGAGTCGCCGCCGTCGTCTTCGCTCCAGCCGTCGGGCCCGGTGCCCCAGTAGATCTCCCCGTCGCACTCCAGCGCACGGCCCGCCGCGCCGGAGGCGGTGCGCAGGGCCTGCGGCGTGCTCACGTCGGCCTCCTTGGCGGGGATGTCCAGCCGCCCGCTGTACGGCGTCGCCGGCGGCGACCCGTTCAGCACGAGCTCCGGCCCGCTTCCACCGTCGCAGGCCACCGCCGCTGCCGCCACCATTAGTGTCGCCGCCGCCAGTCCTCTGCGCATGCCCGCCCCTGTTCCTCGCCACCGCTGCCGTCCTTCGACGCCGGTGCGGGCCGGAACGTTCACTCCCGCCCGGAGACGACAGGTCTGGCACGCGGAGGCGGCAGGTCTGGCACGATTCCATCGAAGGTTGACCATCGTGCCATTTCCCGGGCGGGCGCATCCCGGCAGGCTGGGTGACCATGAGCAATGTGAACACGATGCGTGCGGTCAGCCAGGACGTCCTCGGCGGCCCCGAGGTACTGAAGGTGATCGAGGTTGCGCGGCCGCGGCCGCGCCCCAACGAGGTGCTGGTCCGGGTGCGGGCCGCCGGCGTCAACCCGACCGACTGGAAGCACCGGGAGACCGGTGGTTTTCTGGGTCAGCCGCCCTTCGTCCTGGGCTGGGACGTCTCCGGCACGGTGGAGGAGACCGGGATCGGTGTCGCCGCCTTCAAGCCCGGTGACGAGGTCTTCGGTATGGCGCCCTACCCGTTCGGCCACGGCACGCACGCCGAGTACGTGATCATGCCCGCCCATGCGCTGGTGCCGAAGCCCGCCGCGATCGACCACGTCCAGGCGGGCGCGCTGCCGCTGGTGTCGCTGACGGCCTGGCAGGCGCTGGTGGAATACGCCGACGTGAGGCCGGGGCAGCGGGTGCTGATCCACGCGGCGGCCGGCGGGGTCGGGCATGTGGCGGTGCAGATCGCCAAGGCGCGCGGCGCGTATGTGATCGGCACGGCGAGCGCGGGCAAGCACGGCTTCCTGCGGGAGATCGGCGTGGACGAGCCGGTGGACTACCGGTCCGTGGAGATCACGGAGGCGGTGCGGGACGTGGACGTCGTCCTGGACACGATCGGCGGTGACACCTCGTTGGATTCGCTGCGGGTGCTGCGGCCGGGCGGGGTCCTGGTGTCGATCCTGCCGGTGGGCTCGGCGGAGCTGTACGAGGAGGCCGGGCGGCTGGGGGTACGGGCGGTGCGGATGCTGGTGGACGCCGACCGGGCCGGGATGCGGGCGATCGCCGAGCTGACGGAGGAGGGAAAGCTGCGGGCCACCATCGCGGGGACCTTCCCGCTGGCCGATGCCGCCAAGGCGCATGAGCTGGGCGGCACCGGCCGGACCACGGGGAAGCTGGTCCTGGTGGTGGACTGACCCCAGGGGCCAGAAGATGAGCACGGGCTGGATCACCCACAGCCCGTGCTCATGCCCCGTACGGCCCGGTCCCGGGTCGTGTCGCCGCTGTGCGCGGCCCCCAACTCCCTGGCCGGCCAAAGGCGTTCGGCCGTGGTGGCGGGAGTGAGCGCGGCCGCCATGACCGCCGACAGGCCCACCTCTCCGGCGCCGAGGACGACGATCGTGGCGCCGAGCGGTTCGCCGGCGCGGACGACGGTGCCGGTGGCGTCGGCGCGGCGGCCGCCGGTCAGTTGAGCGGCAGCCAGGTGGCGCGGTAGGCGGGGTGGCCGCCGTCAGCGGCAGTTGCCGCAGGAGGTGAAGGACAGCACCGGTTCCGCCAAGTGCTGAGCAAGGCGTGGCACGCGTTGTCGTAGCGGAGCGGTAGCGCTCCCACGTGCCCGTTCCCCGACTGTCGCGCACGCCACAGAAAATGGCGCACCGAAGCAGCAGACATATGTCAATCGAACATGCTCAAATTCTCTCCATCGAGGGTAACTTGCAGAGCAGGGAACGGAATTGGACCGGCTGGGGTGAGAGGTGATGCCGTCGTGCGCCAGGAACCCCGACAGGATCCCGCGCCGCTCACCCGGCACCTGCGCATCCACCGGGACCGCGGATACACGGTGCTGGAGTTCCGGGGCGAGATCGACATCGCGGCGGCGGCGGAGATCACGCCCTACCTGGACCGGGCGACCGCGCGGGCGGGCTCCCGGGTGGTGATCAACCTGCTGCACATCGACTTCTTCGACTGCTCCGGGCTGCGGCTGCTGTACCGGGCACGCGGCCGGGTGCTGGAGCGCGGCGGCCAACTCCAGCTCGTGTGTACGCATCCGCTGACCTTGCGCTTACTGAGGGTGACGGGGCTGTCGCGGCTACTGCCTCCGCTGGCGACGCTGGACACCGCCCTGGGCCGGCCGGAGGCCACGTCCGGGTCGTTATGACGTCATGTCGGACTCCGATCCGCTACGGCTACTTCCCTGCCTAGAGGTTGCGCGGCTCGTCGAACAGGGCGCTCACGGACTCACCGTTGTGAATACGGCGTACGGCCTCGGCCAGGGCCGGGGCGATGGACAGGATCCGCAGCTTGTCCGTGTACTCCTCGACGGGGACCGGCACGGTGTTGGTGCACACGATCTCCAGCACGTCGGGCTGCTCGCTCAGCCGCTTGAGCGCGCCGCCCGCGAACAGCCCGTGCGTGCACGCCACCCGGATGGACCGCGGCGGCCCCTGCTCCCGCAGGCGCTCCAGCAGTTCGATGACCGTGCTGCCCTTGGCGATCTCGTCGTCGAGCACGATGACGTCCCGGTCGGCCACATCGCCGATGACGGAGCTGATGATGACCCGGTCGTCGGCGAACCGCTGTTTGGCGCCGGCCGCCACCTGGGCGCCGATCAGCCGGGCGAAGGCGGCGGCCTCCTTCGCGTTGCCGAGGTCGGGCGAGACGACGGTGGTGCGTGTCAGGTCGTACCGGCGGAAGTGCGCGGCCAGCTCCCGCAGCGCGTGCAGATGGTCGACCGGCACCGAGAAGAAGCCGTGCACCTGCGGGGCGTGCAGGGTCATGGCGAGGACCCGGCTCGCGCCCGCGGCCACCAGCAGGTCGGCGACGAGGCGGCCACCGAGCGAGATGCGCGGGGCGTCCTTCTTGTCGGAGCGGGCGTAGGAGTAGTGCGGCATGACGACGGTGATCCGGCCCGCTGAGGCACCACGGGCCGCATCACACATCAGCAGCAGCTCCACCAGGTGCTCCTGCACCGGCCGGACCAGGGGCTGGATCAGGAAGACATCCCGCTGCCGGCAGTTCGCCTGGAGCTGTACCTCCAGACAGTCGTTGGCGAACCGGCTGACCCGCGTCGGGCTGAGCGGCACCCCGAGGTGCGCGCAGACCTCCTCGGCCAGCTCGGGGTGGGCGCTGCCGCTGAAGACTGCGATGTCTCGCACGATCCGCTCCTCGCATGATCAATACGGGCTACGCGCTCATGCTACGGACGTGGCGCCCTCACCACGGCACGGGTGTGCCGTCCCAGGAGTGGAACCCGCCGGTAGGACCGTCGTCGGGCAGCAGCGCCAGCCGTACGGCCCCTCGTGCGCCCTCGGCCGGATCACCGCCTCCCTCGGCCGCCCCGGGGACCAGTTCGGTGGCCCGCCGCCCCGGGGCGAGGGCGTTCACCTTGATGCCGTCCTCGGCCAGTTCCTGGGCGTACAGGACGGTCAGCGCGTTGAGCGCGGCCTTGGAAGAGCGGTACGCGGCGGACCAGGGGCTGCCGTGGGCGAACTGCGGATTGGGGTGCGTACTCCAGGTGAGGGAGGCGGTGCCGCTGGAGACGTTCACGATGCGCGGATGCGCGGAGCGGCGCAGGGCGGGCAGGAAGGCGTTGGTGACCGCGACGACGCCGAAGACGTTCGTCTCGTACGTCCGCCGGAGGTCCTCGACGCCGGTTGCGGTGGGCGGGCCGGTCACCGGCTGGACGCCGGCGTTGTTGACCAGGACGTCCAGGCGGTCGACCCGGGCGGCGGCGCGCTCGACGCTGTCGGGGTCGGTGACGTCGAGGACCAGGAGCCGCGCGTCACCGCCGATCTCCGCCGCGGCCCGCTCACCGCGCTCGATGTCCCGGGAACCCACGTGGACGCTGAAGCCCTCCTCGACGAGAAGCCGGGCGACATGGAAGCCGATGCCCTTGTTGGCACCGGTGACGAGTGCTGTGCGATCGTTCATGACAGCCACGGTTCCCCGGCCGCGTCCGTCCTGCCAGGGACCACCTGTACCAGGCGGACCGGGGAGGCGGCTGTATGGCGAGGCAGGAACTGGCCCGCTTCCTGCGGGAGCGCCGGGCGGGACTGCGCCCGCA
Organism: Streptomyces sp. NPDC005866; assembly: GCF_040629895.1. Classification (NCBI taxonomy): domain Bacteria; kingdom Bacillati; phylum Actinomycetota; class Actinomycetes; order Kitasatosporales; family Streptomycetaceae; genus Streptomyces; species Streptomyces sp. NPDC005866. Next base: position 29,381 of record NZ_JBEXWP010000037.1, on the reverse strand, counting down.
GACGGTGGGGCTCTCCCCTGGCATCGTCCCGCGCCGTACGCCCGGCCTGCGGCGCGAGGAGGTCGCGGAGCTGGCCCATATGTCGGTCGACTACTACACCCGTCTTGAGCAGGCCCGCGGCCCCCGCCCCTCCCCCCGCGTCCTGGAGGCGCTGGCCGGTGCCCTGCGGCTGCCCCCCGCCGAGCGCAGCCATCTCTTCCGGCTGGCCGGCTCGGCCGCGCCGCCGCCCGCCCCGATGGCCGTACGGCGGGTGCGCCCGCACGTGGCCCGGATGCTGGAGCGGCTGCCCGACACCGCGGCGATCGTCACCGACGCCTCCTACGGTCTGGTGGCCTGGAACCCCCTTGCCCAGCTGCTGCTCGGCGGAGACCTGGGACGCGGCACGACCAACCTGGCGCGGCGGCGCTTCCTGGACCAGGGGCGGATGTACGAGAGCTCCAGCGCCGAGGAGTTCGGTCACATCGTGGTGGCCCGGCTGCGGCGAGCCGCCGAGCGGTATCCGCACGACGCGCATCTCGCGTCTCTGATAAGCGAGTTGCGCGCGAGGAGCGAGGAGTTCCGGCGGATCTGGGCGACCCATCCGGTGCATGCCCCGGGGCATCGCACCAAGGTCCTCGACCATCCGGAGCTGGGGCGGCTGCGGCTGAACTGCGACGTCCTGCTGGTGCCGGAGGACGACCAGGAGGTCGTCCTCGTGACAGCGGATCCGGGTTCACCGTCGGCATGCCGGATCGCGGAGCTGGCCGAGCGGGTCTAGGGCCTGTGTACCAGTCGTGCGTCAGCTGTCTCAATCGGCCAACAACGCGGTCTGGCAAGGCTTGCGGTGGGCATTCGTCTCGGTGGAAAGGAGGACCGTCGCATGGCGAGTTCCACCAAGGAGAGCTCCGTGAAGGAGACTCCCGTGAAGGCCCGGCCCCGGCGCATGCCCGGCTGGGCGAAACTGCTCACCGCGTTCGTGCTGGTGCTCGTGGTGCTGTTCGCAGGGATCAAGCTGGCGGTGCTGCCGGGCATCAAGGACCTGTTCGGCACGGAAACCCGCGACAACACGGGCCCCGCCCTGCTCAAGTCCATCCAGGACATGAGCCGTTACGACGCCGCCTCCGGCAACTTCCAGGTCGTCGTGGACCTCGAGAAGGACGCCAAGTACCTGCCGAGCGCGATCCGCGGCACCCGCACCCTGTACGTGGGGGCGGGCACCGTGGATTCCTATGTCGACCTCGGGAAGGTCGCCGAGAAGGATGTGACGGTCAACGACGCCCGCACGAAGGCCACCATCCGGCTGCCGCACGCTCAACTCGGCAAGGCCGCCCTGGACGCCGACCACTCCTACGCCGTCTCCAAGCAGCGCGGTCTGCTGGATCGGCTCGGCGACCTGTTCTCGGACAACCCCAACAGCGAGCAGGCGGTGCAGAAGCTCGCCGTCAAGCACATCTCGGACGCGGCCACGACCAGCGGTCTGACCCAGCGGGCCGAGACCAACACCACCGACATGCTGGAGGGCCTGCTGCACTCCCTCGGGTTCACGGAGGTGCATGTGTCCTACGGCACGGTCTGACCAGGACCGTGTGATCAGCCGCCCAGCACTCCGGGCAGTGCCAGCGCCCCGAGCGCGGCGGCGCCGACCAGCAGCCAGGCCACGTAATCCCCAACGTGCCCGGACTGCAGGCGGCGCAGCGGCAGCGCCCAGTCCCGGGCCACCAGCCGGCCGGGGCGGGCGACGGCGAGGGCGGCCAGGCCGACGGCCAGGAGGGTGGAGAGGCAGCCCAGCAGGAGCCCGGTCGCCGTCCAGTGGACGGCGACCGGGGCACCGCTCTCGTTGACGGCATGGGCCAGCGCCTCCGGAAACCCGGGGGCGAGTCCCACGGCGAGGGCGCCGGCGAGCAGCACGGCGGGGACGGCGGTCATCGTGCCCGGGATCCGGCCGAGCCGGCCCTCGGTCTCGGGCTCCTCCCCGGTCCCGGTGGTCTCGTAGGCGTCGCCCTTGGGCGGCCTCGCCCCGAGGCCGAGGAAGACCCGGGCGGCGACCCGCAGCACCGCCCCCGCCGTCACCGCGGACACCACGACGTACAGCACGGTCAGCGGACCGCCCACCGCCTCCTCGGCGACCGACTTGCCGAGCGCGGTGCCGAACGGCGGCAGCCCCGCGAGGGCCAGCGCCCCGAGGGTGAACAGGACGCCCACCGTGCGCAGTTCCCGGGCCCGGCCGTGCAGCGCACGTTCGTCGACGTTGCCGTAACGGTCCAGGAGGATCCCCGCGCAGGCGAACAGGGCGGCTTTCACCCCGGCGTGCCCGAGCAGGTACAGGGCGATTCCGTCGTCGCCCTCCGGGGTGAGGACGCCCAGGCCGACGAGGAACAGTCCGGTGTGGGCGATCGTGGAGTTGGCCAGCAGCCGTTTGATGTGCCGCTGGTGCCAGCACATGAACGCACCCAGCACGGCCGTGAGCGCGCCGAGGACGAGCAGCGCGCGCTCCAGGTCGGCGGCCGGGATGCCACCGGGTCCGGCGAAGACCGTGCGGTACACCCGCCACACACCGTAGCTGCCGAACTCGACCATGACTCCGGAGAGCAGCATGCACACCGGGGTGGGGGCGACGGCGTGGGCGTCCGGGAGCCAGAAGTGGAAGGGTACGGCGGCGGCCTTGACCAGCAGTGCGGTGAGCACCAGGACGAAGGCGGCGAGGACCAGCGCGTCGGGGCTGCCGTGCGTGTCCAGGCCGCGGCCGATCTTCGCCATGGCGAGCTCCCCGGTGCGGGCGTACAGCAGTCCGATGCCCGTCAGCATGGCGTAGGCGCCGAGGGAGTTGACCACGCCGAAGGCCAGCGCCCCCTGCACCGCCTTCGCCTCGTCGATGCGGTAGCCCGTCAGCGCATAGGCGACGACGCTCATCAGCTCGAAGAAGACGAAGGCGTTGAACAGGTCGCCCGCGATCGCGAACCCGCACATGCCCGCCTGGAAGACCAGCATCAGCGCCGGGTAGGAGCCCGCGTGCCGGTGTGGCGGCTCCGCGAAGTAGCGCCAGGAATAGACCAGTGCGGCCAGGGTCAGCAGCGAGGCGAGGGCGGCCATGCCGAGCGCGGGACCGTCCCCGGCCAGCACGATCCCGACGCTCTCCCCGCCGACCGGCCGCCAGCCGCCGACCCACTCGACCAGCGGGGGCGAGGAGTTGAGCAGCAGGATCACAGCGAGGGCGCAGGTGCCCGCGCACATCGCGCAGGCGAAGCTCTCGGCGACGACCCGGGGCAGCCGGCGGCCGGCGGCCACCAGCAGGGTGGCGCCGAGCAGCGGGACGGCCACGAGCAGCGGCAGCAGGTGGTGCATCAGCCGCGCAGCTCCGTCAGTTCGTCCGGGTCGACCGTGCCGTGCCGCTTGGCGATCTGCAGGACCAGCGCGAGCAGCAGCGCGGTGACGGTGGCGCCGACGACCACGTCGGTCAGGGCGAGGGCCTGCACGACCGGGTCGACCAGCGGCCGGGTCCCGGGCCTGAGATCGGAGAAGACCGGTGCGGTGCCGCCGTCGCGGTAGCCGACCGCGAGCAGCAGGACGTACGTCGACGACTGTACGACGGCCAGGCAGCCCACGGCGTGGATCAGGTTCCGGCTGGTGGCGAGGCCGTAACACCCCGTCAGGAAGATCCAGACGGCGACCAGGTAGGGGAAGACGTGCATCACCGGGGTCTCAACTCCCGTTCTCCTCCTCGATCTCCACGGCCTGGTCGAGGAAGCGGGCGAGCAGCACCACGACCGCGCTCGCCACCTCCATGCCGATGGCCGCGTTCAGCAGGGGGACCAGGCCGCCGGAGGACAGCGTGTTGAACGTGCCGTACGGCAGCAGTGTGTTGGCGAGGAACCCGGTGCCGGCCAGCACCCCGGAGAGGCCCAGGACCAGGTAGGCGCAGGCGGCGAGGGAGTCGGCGACCTCGAAGGCACCGATGGGGCGGACGCGTTCCAGGGCCCGGTAGTCGGCACCGAGGTAGAGCAGGTGCAGGGCGGTCGCGGCGACGACCCCGCCCTGGAAGCCGCCGCCGGGGCTGAGCTGGCCGTGCGCGATGATGTACAGGCCGGTGACCAGGGCGACGGGGAGCACCAGCAGGGCGTACCGGCGAACGGGCCGGGCGACTTCGGCGGGCTGCGGGCGGGCCCGGTGCTCGTCGCTGGTCTGGCGCAGCAGGACCACGCAGCCGAGCACGGCGGCGAAGAGGATGCTCATCTCGCCGAGGGTGTCGTAGGCGCGCTGGTCGAAGTTGACGGAGGCGATGACGTTGGCGGTGTGCCGGGCCAGGGAGGCTCGGACGGCGCGTTCACCGTAGGGGTGGCTGCGGCCGCCGAAGGACGGCAGGTCGAGGCAGGCGGCGACCAGCAGTGCGGCGAGCGCCGCGCCGCCGACGGCCAGCAGCCACAGCCGCAGGCGCCGGGTCACCTGTCCCCCTCCTTGCCGCGCCGCTTGACCTTGCGGACCGACAGCATGATCAGCAGCGGGGTGAGCGCGGAGCCGACGGCGAGCTGTGAGAGGCCGACGTCGGGGGCCTGGAGCACGGTGAACACGGCACCGAGGAAGAGACCGAGCAGGGACAGGACCAGGGCCTGGCGTGCCGGGTCGCGGGTCGCCACGGCCACGGTCGCCGAGGCGGCCGTGAGCAGCAGTGCGACGACGATCACCGCGTCAGCCACCGCGCACCCCCCGCAGCCCGCCGGACAGTGCCCGTGAGGCGACCAGGTTCCCGCCGATCAGCAGCGCCCCGACCACCAGCAGTTTCACCATCGCCCGACCGGGTCCGGTCACCGCGCACAGCACGAGCACGACCACCGCTCCGACTCCGGCCGCCGTCCAGGTCAGGCCCCAGGCGCTGGGCCGATCGCCCTCCAGGTCGTCCGCGAGCAGCCGGGCGAAGACCAGGGTGCCGACCGGGCCCAGCAGCGCCAGGATCAGCGCGAGATCGACGTAGGACGTACGGCCGTAGCCCTGGGAGAGCAGCAGCAGGGTGGGGCAGACCGCCGAGGTGGCGAGGTTCTGGGCGACAACCCGGCGGCTGAGCGGGCCGGTGGCGACCGCCCACAGGGCCGTGCCCGCTCCCCCGCCCAGCAGCACGGTCGCCGCCAGGATCCAGCCGTTCACCGCCAGGTCACCGCCCGTCGGCCGGCGCGGGCCACAAGGGCGCCGACGGCCGCCGCGCTCGCGCCGACGATCCGTTCCAGGGTGTCGACGGTGCCGATGAACACCAGCCAGAGCAGGGCCAGTCCGACCCACCAGGTCAGCAGTTCGGCCGCAGCGACGAGCGCCGTACGCCCGGTCATACGCCGCCTCCTCCGGTCACCGTGCGGCGTGATGTCCGTTTCGCCGCTTCTGGCATCCAAGCACCGCAGCCACCGCCCTCAGCGGCGGCACGCGGAACGGACCCGGAGTGCCCAGGGAGCGCGAGGGGAAACCACCGGCGCGTTCCGGCCGCCGCCGGGAGTTCGGCATCCCCGCACGATTCGCGGGTAACTGGCTTAGCGCCCCGGAAGGTTAAGAGTGGAGGACCAATGGTCAGCGCCGCCTCGCGTCTGCGCATCGTCAAGAACGACAAGAACGAGGGGACGAAGGGAGGCGGGGGGCCCGACAGGAAGGCCGGGGTGTTCACCAGGGCCGCACGCGTCGTCAAGCTCCGTACCGCCAAGCCGGACGCCGGCACGAAGAAGGGTGCCACCGCCAAGGCGGGCGGCACCGGAAAGAAGAGCGCCGGCAAGAAGAGCAGCGGCGCGAAGCCGAAAGGCTCCGCCAGGAACGGCGCCTCCGCCAAGGCCGGCGTCGAGCGCCGCCCGCTTCCCCTTCCGCTGCGGCTGCTGGCCATGACCTGTGCCTTCGCCGTGATGGTGGCGTTCGCCGTCGTCCTGGCCCGGCTGACCCTCGACCCGTCACCGGCGTCCGTGTCGATCGCCCACACCAATCTGCACCCGGGCGCCACCCTCAAGATCTATCTCGACCAGCCCGCGTTCCGTGACGCCGTCAAACAGATCGGCGGGAACGTCCTGCTCGGCCTCCCCTTCGGCATCCTCGTGCCGGTCCTCGCGCCCAGCGCCCGGGGCGTCCTGCGGGTGCTGGCGCTCACCGCGATCGTCATGCTGCTGGTGGAGATGGCGCAGGGCGCGCTGGTCACCGGCCGGGCCTTCGACGTGGACGACGTCATCCTCAACACCGCGGGAGCGCTGATCGGTTGGCTGCTGCTGGGCCGGCGGCTCGGGCGGGCGGTGCACGCGCGCAAGCGCAAGGCGTGACGGCGGGCGAGCCCGACGGTCCGGCGACCGAGATCGTCCGGTACTGGTCCGTACCAAGGTATTGACCTCACACTTATCTCACTCCTTAAATCAACAGGCGACGCCTTCACCCCCCACCTCGGCCGAACGCCTCCCGCGCCCGGCCGCCGTACGGAAGGAAGAGCCGTGACCTCCCCACGACTGCTCCGCAGTTGCCTGTTCGCCGCCCTGTCCGCCGCCCTCGTCGGGTCCGTCGCGGTCGGTCCCGCGCATCAGGCCGAGGCCGCCGCCGCGGGCGCGGCCGCCGTGACCTTCTCCGACACCTTCGACGGCCCCGCCGGTTCGGCGGTCAACTCCTCGAAGTGGACCCTGGAGACCGGCGACAACGTCAACAACCACGAGCGGCAGTACTACACGTCGGGCACCAACAACGCGGCCCTCGACGGCCAGGGTCACCTGGTCATCACGGCCAAGAAGGAGAACCCCGCCAACTACCAGTGCTGGTACGGCACCTGTCAGTACACCTCGGCCCGGATGAACACCGCCGGGAAGTTCACCGCCCAGTACGGGCATGTCGAGGCCAGGATGAAGATTCCGCGCGGGCAGGGCATGTGGCCCGCGTTCTGGATGCTCGGCAACGACATCGGGCAGGTCGGCTGGCCGAACTCCGGCGAGATCGACGTGATGGAGAACGTCGGCTTCGAGCCCTCGACCGTGCACGGCACCATCCACGGCCCCGGCTACTCCGGCTCGGCCGGGATAGGCGCGGGCTACACGCTGCCGAACGGTCAGGCCTTCGCGGACGCCTACCACACCTTCGCGGTCGACTGGGCACCCAACTCGATCACCTGGTCGGTCGACGGGAACGTCTACCAGACGCGCACGCCCGCCGACGTGGGCGGCAACACCTGGGCGTTCAACAAGCCGTTCTTCCTGATCCTGAACCTGGCCGTCGGCGGCTACTGGCCGGGCGACCCCAACAGCTCCACGGCGTTCCCGGCACAGCTGCTCGTGGACTCGGTGTCGGTGACGACGAGTGACACGGCGGCCGGCGTCGCGATCAAGGGCCTGGCCGGCAAGTGCGCGGACGTGGCCGGGGCGAACTCCGCCAACGGCACCCCCGTCCAGCTCTACGACTGCAACGGCAGCGCCGCCCAGCAGTGGACGGTCGGCAGCGACGGCACCCTCCGCGCGCTGGGCAAGTGCCTGGACGTCACCAGCGGCGGCACGGCGGACGGCACGACGGTCCAGCTCTACGACTGCAACGGCAGCGCCGCCCAGAAGTGGGCCGTCTCGTCGGCGAACGACATCGTGAACCCCCAGGCGAACAAGTGCCTGGACGTCACCGGCAACAACTCGGCCAACGGCACCCGGCTGCAGATCTGGACCTGCTCGGGCGGCGCCAACCAGAAGTGGACGATCGGCTGAGAGCAGGGCTTGCTGACCAGGGGCCTGTCCGGCGGATCAGGCCGACTGCAAGAAACGGCGCCGGCATGATCCGCCGAACAGGCCCTAGCGGCGGGGCGCCCAGGTGAACTTGTCCCCGCCCACCCAGCAGACCACGGACGGGTCGTCGAGGTCGTGGACCGTGATCCCGTAGGCCGCGGCGACCTCCAGCACATCGATGATGCCCCTCGCCTCACCGACCACCTGACCGTCGATCTCCACAATGCGGAAGGGCGGGGCGCCCGGCCTGCCGGCCATGACCCCGAGCACCAGGATCCGCGGCTGGGAGATGAACGGGCTCGCTATCTCGGTCATGCAATCGAGGGTAGATCTCCCCGGGCGGAAGTGACTTGCCTGAGTCACCCTGACGGTGGAGGTGGCCATGGAACCCGTCGAGGCGCTGGAACGGATCGCCTTCCTGCTGGAACGGTCGCTCGCACCGAGCTACCGGGTCCGCGCCTTCCGCACCGCCGCACGGGTCCTGGCCGCCCTGCCCGCCGACGAGGTCGCCGAGCGGGCCCGGGCCGGCACCCTCGAATCGCTGCCGGGCGTGGGCCCGAAAACGGCCCAGGTGGTCCGGGAGTCGCTGGCCGGAGATGTGCCCGGATATTTGCGCAAGCTCGAGCAGGAGGCGGGTGAGCCTCCGACGGGCCCCGGGTCCAGGCTGCGGGCGCTGCTGCGCGGGGACTGCCATCTGCACTCGGACTGGTCCGACGGCGGCAGCCCGATCGAGGAGATGGGGCGCACCGCGGCCGCGCTGGGCCACGAGTGGGCGGCGCTCACGGACCACTCCCCCCGGCTCACGGTGGCGCGCGGGCTGTCCCCGGAGCGGCTGCGCGAACAGCTGGCGGTGGTGGCCGACCTCAACGCCTCCTGGGCGCCGTTCCGGCTGCTCACCGGCATCGAGTGCGACATCCTGGAGGACGGCTCGCTGGACCAGGAGCCGGAGCTGCTGGAGCGGCTGGACGTGGTCGTCGTCTCGGTCCACTCCAAGCTGCGGATGGACGCCCGCTCGATGACCCGGCGCATGGTCACCGCCGTACGCGATCCGCGCGCGGACGTGCTGGGCCACTGCACCGGCCGGCTGATCACGGGGCGGGGGCGGCCGGAGTCCGAGTTCGACGCGGACGAGGTGTTCGCCGCGTGTGCCGAGGCCGGAACCGCCGTGGAGATCAACAGCCGCCCGGAGCGTCTGGACCCGCCCCGGCGGCTGCTGCGCCGGGCCGTCGAGGCTGGTGTGCTGTTCTCGATCGACACCGACGCCCACGCGCCCGGCCAGCTGGACTGGCAGATCCTCGGCTGCGCCCGGGCCGAGGAGTGCGGGGTGCCCGCCGAGCGCGTGGTGAACACCTGGCCGGCCGAGCGGCTGCTGGCCTGGACCGGGGCCGGGTGACTCGGATCACGTCAGGGTCCGGAACACCGCGGGGTGGTTGTCCGTTGAATCATCTGTGGGTGCGGATGGGACAGTGTCCCCGGGCCTCACCTTTTGCCCACAGGGACGATCGTTCGGCTGAAGCCCTGTGGAGCCTTTCGCCGAGAGGCGACCGCCATCCGTGCCCACCACCTGACCGCCCCGGCCGCGAATCCCCCGTCGCGGCCGGGGCTTTCCACTGTCCGGAGCCGTTCGGGGCGCGGTTCGAGCGGCCCGGATTCCCGCTTGACTTCGAGCGCACTCCAATTCGTAGCGTTCAAGTCATGAACACCAAGACTCCTCAACACAAGATCGGTTCCGGTTTCGGCGCGGACAGCACGGCCGACGACGTCCTGGCGGGCCTCGACCTCGCTGGCCGGCTCGCGATCGTCACCGGCGGCTACTCCGGGCTGGGCCTGGAGACCACCACGGCGCTGACCAAGGCGGGCGCCCACGTCGTCGTCCCCGCGCGACGCGTTCAGGCCGCCCGGGAGGCGCTGGCCGGCCTGGACCGGGTCGAGGTGGACGAGCTGGACCTCGGTGACCTGGACAGCGTGCGCGGCTTCGCCGAGCGGTTCCTGGCCTCGGGCCGGACCGTCGACTTCGTGATCGACAGCGCGGGGATCATGGCCTGCCCCGAGACCCGGGTCGGGGCCGGCTGGGAGGCCCAGTTCGCCACCAACCACCTCGGGCACTTCGCCCTCGTCAACCGGCTCTGGCCGGCCATCGAGCCCGGTGGCGCCCGGGTCGTGTCGGTCTCCTCGCGCGCCCATCACTTCTCCGGGATCCGCTGGGACGACGTCCAGTGGCGGCAGGGCTACGACAAGTGGCAGGCGTACGGCCAGGCCAAGACCGCGAACGTGCTGTTCGCCGTGCACCTGGACCGGCTCGGCCAGGCCTCTGGCGTACGGGCCTTCTCCCTGCACCCCGGCGGCATCATGACCCCGCTCCAGCGGCACATCCCCCGCGAGGAGAAGATCGAGCGCGGCTGGATGGACGAGCAGGGCAACATGCTGGACTTCCAGGGCCTCAAGACGCCCGAGCAGGGTGCGGCCACCCAGACCTGGGCGGCCACCTCCCCGCAGCTGGCGGCCATGGGCGGGGTGTACCTGGAGGACTGCGACATCGCCGAGCCCGCCGTGGAGGGCGAGCCGACCGGCGTGCAGGCCTGGGCGATCGACCCCGAGCAGGCCGCCCGGCTCTGGGACCTCTCGGCGGAGCTGACGGGCGTGAACGCGTTCGCGTGACGCACGGCAGCGCTCCTGCCGCCGCGTGCCTCGCCACGCTCCCGCGTCGGTGCAGAGCTCGTTGCCGGCGTGGACGGCAGCCGGGTCGGCACCGGCCTGCGGAATTCCTGCGGCCCTCGTCCTTCCGGCGCGCTGACGCCCGGGTCGGTTGTCTCCGGTGGCGTGGCCGCCCCGGGCGGTGTGCCCACCGGGCGCCCGGGTACCCGGGCGGTGACCGCCGGCGAGAGGAGCCGAAGGTGAACACCTCAGCGGGACGCAAGGTCGTCGTCACGGGAGCCACCGGAAACGTCGGTACGAGTGTGCTGCGCGCGCTCGGCGAGGATCCGGAGGTCGGGTCGATCCTGGGGCTGGCCCGGCGGACGCCGGACTGGACACCGGCGAAGACGGAGTGGGCGGCGGCCGACATCGCCTCCGAGCAGGCCCCGCTGGCCGAGCTGTTCGCGGGCGCCGACGCGGTGGTTCATCTCGCGTGGGCGTTCCAGCCGACGCGGGACCCGGCGCGGACCTGGCGCACCAATGTGCTCGGTGGTATCCGGGTGTTCGAGGCGGTGGCGGCGGCCGGGGTGCCGGTGCTGGTGCACGCCTCCTCGGTCGGCGCGTACGCGCCGGGCCCCAAGGACCGGGCGGTGGACGAGTCCTGGCCGACGCACGGCTGGCCGGACGCCGCCTACTGCCGGGAGAAGGCCTACCTGGAACGGACCCTGGACATCTTCGAACGCGACCATCCGGACGTCCGGGTGGTGCGGATGCGCCCGGCCTTCCTGTTCAAGCGGGAGTCGGCGAGTGAACAGCGCCGCATCTTCGGCGGGCGGCTGCTGCCGGGCCCGCTGGCCCGGCCCGAGCTGCTGCACTTCCTGCCGGACGTGCCCGGGCTGCGGGTGCAGACGCTGCACACCGACGACGCGGCCGAGGCCTTCCGGCTGGCTGTGGCGACCCAGGTCCGCGGCGCCTTCAACCTGGCCGCCGATCCGCCCCTGGACGCGAAGGTGCTGGCCGAGCAGTTCGGTGGCCGTCCGGTCCGGCTGCCGCGCACGGCGGCCCGGTCGGCGATCGCCGCGGCCTGGGGGCTGCACCTGCTGCCCGCCTCCCCGCACCTTTTCGACGCGGTGCTGCGGCTGCCCCTGATGGACTGCACCCGGGCTCGCGAGGAACTGGGCTGGCGACCGCGCCGCACCTCGACCGAGGTTCTGCGGGAGTTCCTGGAGGGCATGCGCGAGGGCGCGGGGACGGCGACGGAGCCGATGCACGGCCGCAAGGTCGGCTGACCGCCGTCCCCGCCCCCCGTCACGACTCCCCCGTCACGACTCGCGGCTGAGCCGCACTACCTACTCGCTCTTCTCGTTCTCGATCCGCTCCCGCTGCGGGACCACCGTGTACTTCGGGTCCTCCGCCGACGCCACGCCCGCCGCGAACACGCCGAAGCGTGTGCACGCAGAGCCGGCGAGGAGGGCGAGTCCCGAGGCGACCGCGGGCGCCCGGCGGCCACCGAGAGCGACGGCTCCCAGGGCGCCGGCCGCGGTGAGGTACCGCGCGGCCCGCAGCAGGGTGCCGGCCCGTCCTTCCCGCCAGGTCTCGGCGACCATGCCCAGCCGCCGTTCCGCTGCCCGCTCCGCCGCCGCGTCCGCCAGCGCCGCCAGCCCGGCGGCACAGCGCGCGGGTACGTTCTCGTGCGTGGGTCCGGTCACCAGGGCCATTCCGGCCGCCGCGGCCGAAGCCGAGGCACCGAACAGATAGGGCAGTTCACGGTGGGCGCCGTGCCAGGCCGGTACGGCGGTGTCGGCGGCCAGCACCCCGGTGTATGTGGCGACCGCCGGCCCGAGCAGCGCCGCGGCGCCGGTTGCCGCGCCCCCGAGCCGCGGCAACCGGCCGGTCACGGCGCTCGCGGCGGCCGCACCCGCCGCAGGCCCGTAGGCACTGAGCAGCCAGGACCCCATGCTCATCGGTGAGGTCGGCTTGAACACCCGCAGCATGTTGGCGAACCGGCTCGGCTTGCCCAGGTCGTGGACGAGCGCGGCGGCCGACAGGGAGACGGCGGCCAGCGAGGACACCTTCAGTGCGGTCGCGCTCGTCGTGCGACCGGTGAGGTGCGCGCCCGCCGCGAGAACCGATCCGGCACCCGCCAGCCCGCCGAGGAAGAAGTACCCGGCGATGTCGGGGGCGGCCCAGGACGGCGGCTTGATGACCGGGCGGCCGTAGTAGGACTGGAACTCGGCCCGGGGGACGACGGCCTGCTCACCTCGTCCGCGCCGCTTGCGTCCTGCACGGTCGGTGACGCTCATCGCCGGTTCCCTCTCGTCAGTCCCGCCAGTCCTGTCAGTCCCGTCCGCCCCGCCTTTGACGTCTTGCCGTCGACCGCGAAGCAGGCCGCCAGGCCGCCCAGCAGGGACAGGGCCGCGACCCCCGCGTGCTTCCACATGGCGGGCAGATCGCGGGTGGTGACCACGGGAGCGGGGGGCAGCCCGTACACCTCGGGTTCGTCCAGCAGGAGGAAGAACGCGCCGTCGCCGCCGACGCCGTCGTCAGGATCGTGGCCGTACAGCCGGGCGTCGGTGACCCCCTGCTCGTGCAGCTGGTCGACGCGCAGGGCGGCCCGTTCGCGCAGTTCGTCCAGGGGCCCGAACTGGATGGACTCCGTCGGGCAGGCCTTGGCGCAGGCCGGTTCCTGCCCGGCACCGAGGCGGTCGTAGCACATCGTGCATTTGAACACCCGCCCGTCGGACGGCCGTTGCTCGATGACGCCGTACGGGCAGGCGGGCACGCAGTAGCCGCAGCCGTTGCAGATGTCCTCCTGGACGACGACCGTGCCGAACTCGGTGCGGAACAACGCGCCGGTCGGGCAGACATCCAGACAGGCGGCGTGCGTGCAGTGCTTGCACACGTCGGAGGACATCAGCCAGCGCATGTCGGAGGCCCCCGTGTCCGCGGACTCGCCGTCCACCACGGGCAGTTCGGTGCGGCCGTCCGGGCGCGGCTGCTCGATGAAGGCCACGTGCCGCCAGGTGGAGGCGCCGAGCGCCTCGGTGTTGTCGTACGACATGCCGGTCAGGGAGAGGCCGTCCTCGGGAAGGGCGTTCCACTCCTTGCAAGCGACCTCGCAGGCCTTGCAGCCGATGCAGACGGAGGTGTCGGTGAAGAACCCGACGCGTTCCTCGCTCACTTGCGTACCTCCGTTCCGGTGGCCGCGGTGATACCGGCCCGCCTGCGGTATTCGGCGACCAGCTTCGGCAGGTCCGGGCCGCGCGGACGGCGGCCGGGCAGGATGTCGGCGGACAGCGCCTTGTCCTCCTGGATGTGGGCGTTGGGGTCGAGGGCGATGGCCACCAGCTCGTTGGCCGCGTCGCCGGTCGACACGCCGTTGGGTCCCCAGTGGAAGGGCAGGCCGATCTGGTGGACGGTACGGCCCTGGACGCGCAGCGGCCGAATCCGGTCCGTGACCAGCACCCGAGCCTCGACGGCGTTGCGGGCGGTGACGACCGTGGCCCAGCCGCCGTTCTCCAGGCCGCGTTCGCGGGCCAGGGCGGGCGAGACCTCGCAGAAGAACTCCGGTTGCAGCTCGGAGAGATACTCCGACCAACGGCTCATGCCACCCGCCGTGAAGTGCTCGGTGAGGCGGTGCGTGGTGACGACGTACGGGTACACCTCGGCGCCCTTCTCGTCTCCGCTCGGGTGGTAGCGGTTGCCCTCACGGGGCAGCAGCTGGCGCACCGGGTTGCGCGGGACGGACGGGTACAGGGCGTTGGGGAACGGGGAGTCCTGGGGCTCGTAGTGGGTGGGCATCGGGCCGTCCTCCAGGCCGGCCGGGGTGTAGAGCCAGCCCTTGCCGTCGGCCTGCATGATGAACGGGTCGTCGCCGCGCAGTGCGGCCACGCCTTCGGCGTCCTCGTCGGGTTCGTAATCGGGGGCGCGGTCGGGCACGAAGTCCGGGATGTCCCGGCCGATCCACCTCCCCTCCTCCGGGTCCCACCAGACGTACTTCTTGCGCTCGCTCCACGGGGTGCCGTCGGGCGCGGCGGAGGCACGGTTGTACAGGATGCGGCGGTTGGCGGGCCAGGCCCAGGCCCACTCCGCGGCCACCCAGTCCTGCTCCCACTCGGGCTTCTTGCGGGCGGCCTGGTTGACGCCGTCCGCGTAGACACCGCAGTAGATCCAGCAGCCGCAGCGGGTGGAGCCGTCCTCCTTGAGTTCGGTGTAGGCGCTCAGCGGCCCGCCGTCGGGGCCGTGGCCGCTGATCTCGGCCAGCACGGCGTCGGCGACGGGCTCATCGTGTTCCCCGCTGACCGGGTAGTCCCAGGCGAGGTCGAGGATCGGCCGGTCCATGGGGTCGGTGGAGCCGGCCAGCTTCTCCCGGATGCGGCGGCCCAGGTGGTACACGAACCACAGGTCGCTGCGCGCGTCGCCCTCGGGTTCGACGGCGGCGTGGTGCCACTGCACCCAGCGGTTGGTGTTGGTGAAGGAACCGGACTTCTCGGTGTGGGCGGCGGCCGGGAAGAAGAACACCTCGGTGCCGATGTCCTCGGTGCGCAGTTCGCCGGTCTCGATCTCGGGGCCGTCCAGCCACCAGGTCGCCGACTCGATCAGGGAGAAGTCCCGGACCACCAGCCACTCCAGGTTGGCCATGCCGAGGCGCTGGAGACGGGTGTTGGCGGAGCCCACGGCCGGGTTCTCGCCGAGCAGGAAGTAGCCCTTGCAGTCGCCGTCGAGCTGGGCCATGACCGTGTCGTAGGTGGAGTGCGAGCCGGTCAGCCGCGGCACATGGTCGAAGCAGAAGTCGTTCTCGGCGGTGGCCGCGTCGCCGTAGTACGCCTTGAGCAGACTCACGACGTAGGACCGCATGTTCGACCAGAAACCCTTCACCGTGCGGCTCGCCTCGATGAAGTTGTCCAGGTTCATGTCGGCGTGGGCGTGCGGCATCGGGATGTAGCCGGGCAGCAGGTTGAACAGGGTCGGGATGTCGCTGGAGCCCTGGATGGAAGCGTGGCCGCGCAGGGCCTGGATGCCGCCGCCGGGGCGTCCGATGTTGCCGAGC
This sequence comes from Streptomyces sp. NPDC005866, assembly GCF_040629895.1. Taxonomy (NCBI): domain Bacteria; kingdom Bacillati; phylum Actinomycetota; class Actinomycetes; order Kitasatosporales; family Streptomycetaceae; genus Streptomyces; species Streptomyces sp. NPDC005866. Next base: position 14,018 of record NZ_JBEXWP010000037.1, on the reverse strand, counting down.
AGCAACTGGAGGACGCTCGCAGCGCGGATGAACTGGCTGCCGGTGGAGTGCTGGGTCCAGCCCACGGCGTAGACGAAGGAGCTGGTGCGGTCGGGCCCGGAGTTGGCGGTCAGGGCGTCGCAGACCTTCTGGAAGGACTCACGTGGGATGCCGCAGACGTTCTCGACCATCTCGGGGGTGTAGCGGGCGTAGTGGCGCTTGAGGATCTGGTACACGCAGCGCGGATGCTGGAGCGTCTCGTCGCTGGGGGCGCGGTGTCCGGTGCGGGCGCCGCCGGAGCCGTGCGCCTCGGCGCCCGCCGCCTTCCGGGTGCGCTCCTCGTACTGTTCGTCGGCCTCGCCCGTGGGCTGCTGCACCTCCACGCCCTCGTACTGCCAGCTGGTGGGGTTGTAGTGGGCCTTCTCCTCGTCGAGGCCGGAGAAGACGCCGTCGAGGTCCTCGGTGTCCCGGAAGTCCTCGCTGACCAGGGTGGCCGCGTTGGTGTACTTCAGGACGTACTCGCGGAAGTCCTTCTCCTCGGTCAGTACGTGGTTGATGATCCCGCCGAGGAAGGCGATGTCGGTGCCCGCGCGGATCGGGACGTACAGGTCGGCGAGGGCGCTGGTGCGGTTGAAGCGCGGGTCGACGTCGATGATCGTGGCGCCGCGCAGCTTGGCCTCCATCACCCACTGGAAGCCGACGGGGTGGCACTCGGCGAAGTTGGAGCCCTCGATGACGATGCAGTCGGAGTGCTGGAGGTCCTGCATGAAGGTGGTGGCGCCGCCGCGCCCGAAGGAGGTACCGAGGCCGGCGACGGTGGAGCTGTGGCAGACCCGGGCCTGGTTCTCCACCTGGACCACGCCGAGGCCGGTCAGCAGCTTCTTGATGAAGTAGTTCTCCTCATTGTCGAGGGTCGCGCCGCCGAGGCTGGCGATGCCCATGGTGCGGGCGGTGCGCATGCCCTCGTACTCCCATTCCCAGGTCTCACGCCGGGTGCGGATCACGCGTTCGGCGACCATGTCCATCGCCGTGTCCAGGTCGAGGGGCTCCCAGCCGGTGCCGTGCGGCCGCCGGTAGAGGACCTGGTGTTCCCTGGCGGGTCCGGTGGTGAGCTGGAGGGTGGCCGAGCCCTTGGGACAGAGGCGGCCGCGACTCACCGGGGAGGCCGGGTCGCCCTCGATCTGGACGACCTTCTCGTCCCGGACGTAAACCTGCTGGCCGCAGCCGACCGCGCAGTACGGGCACACCGACTGCACCACGCGCTCGGCGCTCTCGGTGCGCGGGCGCAGGTTCCCGGTGTACGACGACTTGGCGGCCGCGCCCCGGCCGGTGCGGTCGGGGCCGGTGAGCTGGCGGTAGACGGGCCAGGAGCGGAGTCGGTCTGCGAGGGTCATGGCTGTCCCTCCCGCGCTCAGGCCGACGGCTCGTCGGGCAGCGGATCCTCGGGGTGTACCGCGCCCGAGCGTGGCGCGCCCCGGGGTCCCGTGCCGGCCTCGTCGGTGTCGGGGATGTCGGCGCCGGGGTCCTTGTCCGGCCCCTCGGCCGCGTCCCACCGGTCCTTACCCGGGCCGGCCTGCTGGTCCTGCAGGTCCCGGGGCACAGGCTTGTCGCCCTGCTTCTCTCCCACGGTGTACTCCCCTCGCGGCGTCGTTCCAGGCGTCCCGTTCCCGCGTGTACCGCGGCGGGAGATTGCGAAACGTCCGGCGCGCCCCGGCCGGGATCAGCGCGGGGTCCGCTCCGCCAGTGCCGTACGCCAGGCGGGGAGCCGGTCCTCGGTCGCCGGTTCCGCGCGGCGGCCGCCGCGGCTGAAGAAGTCGGCGAGGGGCAGGATCGCGGCCCCGACGGTGACGGCGTCCGGGCCGAGCCGGCCCAGGTCGATGGTGACCTGCTCGGCGGGGTGGCGCAGTGCGTACGTGGTCGCGTACCGGCGTACGGCGGGCAGGAAGCGGGCGCCGAGCTGGAGGCCGGCCCAGCCGCCGATCAGGATCCGCTCCGGCTGGAAGAGGTTGATCAGGTCGGAGAGGCCGGCGCCCAGGTACTCGGCGGTCTCCTCCAGGACGGCGAGCGCGATCGGGTCGGGCTCGGTGCCCTCGGGCGGGTAGGCGGCGGCGAGCATCGCGGTGAGCGCGGTCTCCTCGTCGGTGCCCTCGGCCGGACGGCCGCCCTCCTCGCGCCAGCGGGCGAGCAGCGACTCGGCGCCGGCGTACGCCTCCAGGCAGCCGAGCGCGCCACAGCGGCAGCGGCGGCCCCGCACCCGTACCGTCAGATGGCCCCACTCGACGGCCCGGCCGTGCTCCACCTCGGCGGTGACCAGACAGGCGCCGACGCCGGAGCCGAACAGCACCACGACCGCGTTGTCCGCGCCGCGCCCGGCGCCGAACCACATCTCGGCCTGGCCCAGGGTCTTGGCGCCGTTGTCGATGAAGTACCGCACTTGTTCGGGGAGTTGGCAGCCGGAGCGGAGCAGGGCCTCCAGCGGGACGGCGTCCCAGCCGATGGTCTGGCCGTGCACCACGGCACCCCGGTCGGCGGTGGGCTCCACGATGCCGGGGACGCCGACCCCCACGCCGAGCAGCAGCTCGGGCGAGGCCCCCTCGGTCGCGAGGACCTCCGCGATGCCGTCGCGGATGTGGCCGACGATCACCTCGACGTCGTAGCCCTGCTGCTCCAGCGGGCGCTCGACGCGGGCGAGTTCGGTGAGCGTGAGGTCGAACAGCTCCACCCTGACCCGGGTCTCGCCGACATCGACGCCGATCATGTGACCGCTGTTCGGGGCGACGCGCAGCAGGGTGCGGGGGCGGCCGCCGTCGGAGTCGACGCTGCCGGCCTCCTCGACCAGGCCGTCGGCGACCAGGTCGGCGACCACGTTGCTGACCGAGCCGGAACTCAGGCCCGTGGCCGGGCCCAGCTCGAAGCGGCTGAGGGGGCCGTCGAAATAGAGCCGCTGCAGTACGGCCGTGCGGTTGGCCCTCCTGAGGTCGCGTACCGTGCGCCCGTTCCGCCCCGCCATGTGGCTCCCTTCACGAACCCTGCCCGACCTGCAACATACTCCTTCGGGCGGCGGGAAGCGATATTTTCCCAACCCTTAGTTCACGCTATGAGCTAAGGCTTTCATCAGGAGACGTGAGCACCGTGGGGCCACGGGTTGTGCGCGGCTGCCGGCCGAAAGGCATTGGTCGCGCGGTTCCCCGCGCCCCTTGCGGGGCGCTCCGGCCGAGGGGGCCGATCAGGACCCCCCCGTACACATCCTCCACATAACGGCCGTCCGCCACCAGGGAGTTCAGCCATTCTCCGGCATCTCCGCCGGCCGTCCGTTCCCGGTACATCGTACGGAACGCCTCCCGCACGCCCGGGCCATCCTGCTGGCGTCGCCGCAGACGTACACCCGGGCTCCGGCGCCGAGCGGTGCCCAGACTTCGTCGGCCTCGGCGGCGATGCGGTGCTGGACGAAGGTGCCCGCCGTGCTGAAGGCCGGGCGCGGCGACACGGCTCGGGCGGTCTCGGCGCCGCGGAGTTCCTCTGCGTGCAGGAAGTCGGCGCCGGGGGCGTCGCAGCCGAAGTAGCAGAGGGCGGGACGGAGTTCGGCGCCCGCCGCGAGCGCGGCGGTGCGGTCGGCGACGGCGCCCCGGAAGGGGGCCAGGCCCGTGCCCGCGGAGATCATGACGACCGGTGCGCTGCCGTCGACACGAAAGGCCTCCCGGCAGGGCTGGACGCGGACGAACAGCGTGTCGCGGGGGCGCAGCGTCGCGAGGTGGCCGGAGCCGGTACCGCGGTAGGTGGCCTTGCCGGAGCTGGCGGGAACCTCCGGTAGGGAGATCATCACAGGTCGGCGTGGTGGGGGTCGACGGCGGGCGACGAGGAGATCGAGTAGTGGCGCGGCTTCCGCCCGCGACCTCGGTCTGAGCAAGGACGGCGTCATTACCGTCTGCGCCACATGTCGGCCCGCTGGAGCACGGCCAACCGCACCGAACTGGTCGCCCGCGCCTACGCCTCGGGCGTACTGACCGGCGTCTGGCCGCCCGTCCCGGCCGGGCAGGCGGTGCCCGCACCCTCCGGAGCTCCGAAGCGGGTGAGGGTGCGGCGGACCATCAGCTCGTCACGGCGATGAGCACCCCGGCTCCCAGAAAGACAGCCCCACCGAACATGAGGAACACCAGTGGTCCCACCACGTGCCGCCACATGCGTACCCGGGCGATCCGTGGGTTCGCCGCGAGGTAGACGACCTCCACCTGCCGTCCCGTCGCCAGCCCCATGCCGGACCCGTGCATGCGCGGCGAGAACTGCACGCGGTAGCCCAAGCGGTCCGTGAAGGCGATGACCGGGATCCACTTCGGCCCCTCGCTGTCGTTGGTGCGCACGTTGTCCACGACGACTCCCCAGGTGTGCAGCCCGTGCCGGCGCAGCCGCCGTACCACCGCGCCTTCACGTACCGCGACCCCGAGGAGTCCGAGGCCCGCCACCGTGCACAGCACCGAACCGAAGTTCAACGTTCCAACCCTTTCGCCCGGCCCGTCCGTTCAACACCTCGGGAGCAGGAGACGCGTCGGCCTGGTGTTCGGTTGCGGGTGCCGGGGCGCGACCTTGGTGAACCCTCCGTAGTCCACCCTGGTCATCCAGCCACCGGCGCCCGAGTGATCCGTGGAAAACACGTTCGACGTGACGCACGAGTGGGAACAGGCCAAGGGATGCCAGACGTACGTAAGTGGACCAAGGGTCTGCCGCAACTGCTGCGGCGCCGTCGGGACCCGGTGGTCGTCCAGACGCTGCGCTCGGCCGCCGCGGCCACGATCGCCTACGTCCTCGCGCTCCGTCTCAGCCCGGAACCGGCACCGCTGACCGCCCCGCTGACCGCGCTGCTGGTCGTGCAGGTGACCCTGTACGCCACCCTCACCAACGGTTTCCGCCGGGTCAACTCGGTGGTGGCCGGTGTGCTGGTCGCCATCGCCTTCAGCCAGCTGGTGGGGCTGACCTGGTGGAGCCTGGCCCTGCTCATCGTGGCCTCACTGGCGGTGGGGCGTCTGGTGCGCGTCGACGAGTACGTGCCCGAGGTGGCGATCAGCGCCATGCTGGTGCTCGGGGTCACGACCATCAGCAGTACGGCGTGGGCGCGGATCGTGGAGACGCTGATCGGCGCGGTCGTCGGGATGGCCTGCAATCTGCTGCTCCCTCCCCCGGTGTGGGTGGACGAGGCGGGGGAGTCGATCGAGGGCCTGGCCCGCCGGCTGCGGCAGCTGATGCTGCGGATGGGCGAGGAGGCGTCGGGGATGACGCCGTGGCGGCAGGCGGCCGAGCGGCTGCACGAGGCCCGCCGGCTCGACCACGCCATCGTCGAGGTGGACGCGGCCCTGCGGCAGGCCGAGGACAGTCTGCGGCTCAATCCCCGGGTCAAGGAGGGCCTGCTGCACCGGGTGGTGCTGCGCACCGGTCTGGACACGCTGGAGATCTGCACGGTCGTGCTGCGCGTGCTGGCCCGCACCTTCACCGACCTGGCCAAGGCCCGCGAACCCGAACCGCTGTTCGCCCCGGACACCGGGGCGGCCGTGGAGCAGCTGCTGTCCCAGATCGCCGACGCCGTGGTGAGCTTCGCGGTGCTGGTGACCACCAGTATCAGCGAGAGTGCCGAATCGGCCGAGGCCCGGCTCTCCGCCGAGCTGCACACCGCGACCGGCACCCGCGACAAGCTCGCCGACCTGCTCCGGGACGAGGCCTGCCGCGACGACCGGAACTGGCAGCTCCTGGGAGCCGTCCTGACGGAGGTCAACCGGCTCCTCGACGAGCTGGACACCGAGCACCGCACCCGCCGTCTGCTGGAGGAGCTGGACCGCGTCTCCGGCGAGCAGCGGGCCAAGCGGCCGTGGCTGACCTGGCTGCGGGAGCGGGTCGGCGTATCGGAGCGGCTGCTGCGGAACCGGCCGGGTGATGCGGGGCGTTCTGAGTTCAGAACGGGGAAGGGAGCACGCCCATGACCGACACGGCGGTACGGATCGACGGGAACACACTGCGGTTGCCGGGCGGGGTGGCGGTTCGCTTCGTGCGCACGCTGCGGCTGCCGGAGACGGGGACGCATCCGCTGCCGCCGGGGCTCGGCGAGTTCCCGCTGCGTCGGGTCAGCGACTATCCGGACACGGTCCCGGCCGGGTGGCGGGCGCGTGGCGGTGTGATGCTGCCGGTGTATCTGCGCGAGGCGATGTGGCTGAGCTTCGCGGGCACGGTGGAACCGGCCGCCCTGCAGGTCGGCGTCGGCAAGGTGTGCGCGGTCTGCGGCGAGCCGTGGCGCGACCGGCTGTCCCGGAAGCCGCAGAACTACCTGAGCCTGCCCCGGCAGCCCTGGCTGGACGGCATCAACTCGGGGAAGGGCACAGTCCGCCAGTTCGTGGCGGTGCCGCTCGGTCTCGGCGCCACGGTGGAAGGGCAGGTCACCGGCGAGGAGGTGTGGGGCGGAGTGCAGCTCCAGTCCTTCGCGCTCAAGGAGAGGCCCCTCGCCGACTGGCGCCACGAGGAGCGGCTGCGGCGGGAGCGGACGCCCGCGGCGGGAGCGCCCGGCGGCTACGGCGCGGCACTGCCGATGATGGCCGCCGCACCCGACGCCGCCCCGCCCGCCACCTCGGCCGCGATGGGCCTCGGGGTCGGCGGCTCGATGCGCCAGGAGGTCTACCAGGACGACCGGCCGCTGCGGGACTGGGCCGACAGCCCCGCCGGCCGGATCTTCGTGCACCTGGTCACGCCCCCGGAGTGGCGCCGCATCACGGACGAGGCACCGCCGCCGTCACCGGTGGACCGGGCGGCGTACACCCGCGCCGGACTGCCCTGGTACGACTACTACGACCAGGACGCCCAGGATCTCGCCCCCACGGACGCCCTGGAGACGGTCAAGCCGGTCGGCGACTGGCTCGGTGACGACCTGGAGCCCTGGCAGCAGCCGTCCCAGGGGCAGGTGATCCCCCTGAAGGACACGCCCGGCAAGCCGGTGGAGGATGGCGACTGGTAACAGTCGTTGCAACTTCTGCAACGGCCGTTGCCCGTCTTGCCTTCGACCACGTGCCCGCGCCAAGGTTGCTGTGACGACCGAGGCGACCGACGACCTGAGGTGCGGGCATGGGCAGTGGTACGCAAGCGACGCGCGGCGGCTGGAGCAGGCGCCGGTTCGTCGGCGCGGTCGCCGGCGCGGCGGCGGTGGTGGCGGTCCCGGCACCGGCGGCACCGCCCGAGGAGACGCACCCGGCACCGCGCCCGGCGGCCGAGTCCCCGACGAAGCGGCGGGCCGGTCCCCGCCCGCTCTACCTCGGCACCTACACCTCCGTGGACGGCGGTGGCACCGGCATCGGCCTCGCCACCTACGCCCCCGAGAGCGGTCGGATCACCGGCACCGGCACGCTCACCGGCGTCGCCGACCCGTCGTATCTGGCCGTCCATCCGAACGGCCGCACGCTGTACGCGGTGAACGAGCGCCCGGACGGTGGTGTGACCGCCGTACGGCTGGCGGACCGGAAGATCCTCGGCAGCCGGAGCACGGGCGGGGCCGGCCCCTGCCACCTCTCGGTGCATCCGAGCGGCCGCTGGCTGCTGAGCGCCAACTACACCTCGGGCAGTGTGGCCGTCCATCCGATCGAGGCCACGGGCGCCCTCGGTGAGCGCACGGACCTGGTCACGCACTCGAGCCCGCCGCCCGGCCCCGGCCAACAGGGCCCGCACGCCCACCAGGTCATCACCAGCCCGGACGGCGGCCATGTCCTCGCCGTCGACCTGGGCACCGACACGGTCTACAGCTACCGTCTCGACCTCACGAAGGGCAGGCTCACCGAGGTCGCCCAGGCCCAGACCAAGCCGGGGGCCGGCCCGCGCCATCTGACCTTCCATCCGGGCGGGCGGTACGCGTACCTGGCCAACGAGGTGGACAACACGATCGCGGTGTGCGGCTATGACCCGGCCGGCGGCCGCCTCTCGATCGGCGATCCACAGTCCACCGGCAGCAAGGCGGGTACCACCAACTACCCCGCCCAGATCCTGGTCACCGCGGACGGTGCCTACGCCTACCTGGCCAACCGGGGCGACAACACGCTCGCGCGGTACGCGGTCGAGGCCGGCGGGGCCCGGCTGCGGCTGCTGGACACGGTGCCGGTGGAAGGGGACTTTCCCCGGCAGATCGCGTTCTCGCCGGACGGCGGGCTGCTGTTCGCGTCCAACCAGCGGTCCGGCACCGTGAGTGTCTTCACCGTCGGTCCGCGCGGCGGTGAACTCCGGCTCGCGGGCGCGCCGTTCGCGTCACCCGTCGCCGTCTGCGCGCTGCCGCTGTAGGGTCCGCGGGCAGGAGGCGGCGGCACTGGCCTGGGCCAGCAGGACATGCACGCGTTCGGTGAGCTGGGCGATGTCGTCGGCGGGCGCGTGGAAGGTCAGCCGTACGTCGCCGTGGGCGCGGGTGCGTTCGATGCGCAGGGTCAGTCCGTGCCGGTCCACGGCGAGGGGCTGGACGCGGGTCGCGGCGTGCAGGCTCTCGGGCTCGACCAGCCTGGTGAGCCTTTCGACGGCGTCCGGGTGGGCGCCGGCGAGGTGGGTCAGCAGTCCGGCCTCGGCGCCGGCCAGCGGGTCGGGGTGGGCGGCGGCGAACTCGTCGAGGTCGACGACGACCGCGCCGGAGGGCCGGCGCAGCACCACACGGGTGGGCTGGAAGACAAGGTGCTCGTCGGTGGGCACGAACCAGCCGGCCATCCACAGCCGGGCCCGGATCCGGTTGCGCACCGGCACGGGCGCCACGTCGGCGAACTCCAGCACCGCGGACGGCTCGCCGCGCGGGGCACAGATCGCGGCCGCGAGCAGGGCACTGTCTTCCGGCACGTGCAGCAGCACCCGGCCGTCGTCGGCGACGGAGTGCGCGCCGACGAACTCCTCGCGTCCGCCGTCCGCGGTCACCATGCACGACCACGCCGTGGCCAGCAGCGACCGGGCCTGTTCGGCCGCGCCGGGCCCGGCCGAACAGGCTGCCTGTTCGTCACCCATCCCAAATCTCCTTAGGTAAGCCTCACCTAACTTATCGGAGATCGTGGAGTACGCCAAGCACGGAGCGCGTCACGTGCGTGAGAACAGGGTGAGGAAAGGGACCGCGTCGCTCAGGAGATGACGCCCAGCAGCGCCCGCGCACACAGATCCCGCATCTGCTCCCGCGTCAGTTCCTCGGTACGCAACCACTCCAGGCAGACATGGGTGGTGAAGGCGAGCCAGCCGCGCACCGCCAGCCGGGTGTCGGGACGCCGTTCGAGAGCGGGACCGAACTCGGGGTCGGCGGCGAGCGCGGCGAGGATCTGCCGCTCCTGGGCGGCCTGGGCCTGCCGGTACACACGGCGCACGGCCTGGTCGCCGGAGGCCTCCGCGCGATGGAAGGCACGGAAGCCGTGCGCGTGGGTGTGGACGTAGTCGAGGTAGACGTCGAGGCCCGCGGCGAGCTGCTCCCGGGCGGGCACCCCGGGCTCGGCCGCCGTCATCCGCAGCATCCGCTCACTCTCCCGCTCCACCACCGCGGCGAAGAAATCACGCTTGGTGGGGAAATAGTGGTACAGCAGACCCCGGGATACACCGGCGATCTCGGCGACCTGCTCGATCCACACCTCGTCGTACGGACTCTCGGAGAAGAGCCTGGCCCCGACCGAGAGGAGCTGCTCACGGCGTGCCGCGGTACTGAGTCTGCGGCGGCTGCGCTCACCTTGGTTCGCGACCATGCCCGCACTTTACTTGACGTTGGTTCAACAACAGGATGAGACTGAGTCCGCCTATTGAACCCACGTACAACTAGCTCAACCTGCCGCAGTACCTAGGGAGATCGCGTCATGGCGGAGACGGCCACGCAGACGGAGCCGGGGCCGGACGGCCCGCTGCCGAAGGGGTTCCGGAGCGCCGAGCAGGGCTGGCCCGAGCTGCACCGGATACCGCACCCGCCGCACCGGCTGCCCCTCCTCGGCGACGTCCTGGGCGTCGACCGGCACAAGCCGCTCCAGGACTCGATGCGCTTCGCCCGGCAGCTGGGCCCGATCTTCCGGCGCCGGGCTTTCGGCAACGAGTTCGTGTTCGTGTGGGGCGCCGGACCGGCCGCCGACATGGCCGACGAGTCACGGTTCGCCAAACACGTGGGCCTGGGGGTCGCCAACCTGCGCCCGATCGCCGGGGACGGCCTGTTCACGGCGTACAACCACGAGCCGAACTGGCAGCTGGCGCATGACGTCCTGGCCCCGGGTTTCAGCCGGGAGGCCATGGAGGGCTATCACGCGATGATGCTGTCGGTAGCCGGCCGGCTGACCGGCCACTGGGACCGGGAGCTGGCCGCCGGCCGCTGGGTCGACGTGGCCGGGGACATGACCAAACTGACCCTGGAGACGATCGCCCGCACGGGGTTCGGGCATGACTTCGGCTCGTTCGAGCGGGACCGGCCGCACCCCTTCGTGACCGCGATGGTCGGCACGCTCACCTACGCACAGCGCCTCAACAGCGTGCCCTCACCGCTGGCCCCGCTGCTGCTGCGGCAGGCCGCGCGGCGCAACGCGGCCGACATCGACCACCTCAACCGCACGGTCGACGACCTGGTCGCCGAGCGGCGCAGGACCGGCCGCGGGGAGGGCGATCTGCTGGACCGGATGCTGGAGACGGCCCACCCGGAGACCGGGGAGCGACTGTCCGCCGAGAACGTACGACGGCAGGTGATCACCTTCCTGGTCGCCGGCCACGAGACCACCTCGGGCGCGCTCTCCTTCGCCCTGCACTACCTCTCCCTGCACCCCGAGATCGCCGCCAGAGCCGCCGCCGAGGTCGACCGCGTCTGGGGCGACACCCCGGCGCCGGGCTACGACCAGGTCGCCAAGCTCCGGTACGTCCGCCGGGTCCTCGACGAGTCGCTGCGGCTGTGGCCCACGGCCCCCGCCTTCGCCCGCGAGGCCCGCCAGGACACCGTGCTCGCCGGGGACCATCCGATGCGCCGGGGCGCCTGGGCCCTGGTCCTGACCCCGATGCTGCACCGTGACCCGCAGGTGTGGGGTCCGGACGCCGAGAGCTTCGACCCGGACCGCTTCGAGCCGAAGGCGGCACGGGGCCGGGCCCCGCACGCCTTCAAACCGTTCGGCACGGGTGCGCGGGCCTGCATCGGCCGCCAGTTCGCCCTGCACGAGGCGACCCTGGTCCTCGGCCTGCTGCTGCGCCGCTACGGCCTGAAGGCCGACCCCGGCTACCGGCTGCGGGTGACCGAGCGGCTGACGCTGATGCCGGAGGGGCTGCGGCTACGGCTGGAACGGCGCCGTCCCGCCCCGGCGCCGGTGACCGTACCGGAGGACGCACCAGCCTCAGCGGGCGACGGCTGTCCAGTGCACGGGGCGGGTGACTGACTCCGGCAGCCGGGTGCCGGCACCGCCCCGGGCCGAGTCGAGCTGTGGCTGGGTCAGGAAGAACGCGCCCGTGAGGTCCGCGCCGGTCAGATCGGCGTCGCGCAGGTCGGCACCGATCAGGTCGGTGTCCCGCAGGTCGGCGCCGGTGAGATCCGCGGCGATCAGACAGGCCCCGCGCAGGCTCGCACCACGCAGTCCGGCGCCCCTGAGCCGGGCACCCATCAGGTCCGCGCCCCGGCGGTCCCGCTTCCGGCCCCGCACGCCCGCGCGAGCCAGTTCGCTGGTGCGCAGCAGCAGTACGTTGACCTGCTGCCGGTGGGCGGCCACGTCCAGAACGGCGAGTTCCTCGGGTGTCTGACCGGTGAGTTCCTCGGTGGTCTCCAGCAGCTGTCTCAACTCGCCGTGGACCGGGCGGGCGGCGGGCAGGCCCAGCGCCTCGGTGAGGTACCAGAGCAGTTCGTGCAGCTGCCGTACGACAGAGAACGCGTCGAACATCCGGCGGGCGTGCTCATCGGACCCGGTCCGCCAGTCCTGCCCGCCGAAGGTGACCTGCGAGACCCGCTGACCGGCACCGAAGCAGTCGTAGACCGTGCAGCCGGTGAACCCCTGCTGCCGCAGCTCGGCATGGATACCGCAGCGGTGGTCGCCGCCGAGGTTCCGGCAGGGCTTCCCGGCGGGCTTGCTGACCGCGAAGTCGGCCGAGGCGGTGAACGGCAGAGCGACGCAGCACAGGCCGAAGCAGCGGGCGCAGTCCCCGCGCAGCGTCCGCAGCCGAGACCGTTCGGATATGTGTTCTGGCATCCGTCCAGCGTACTGACCTGTGCGGCCGCGCTCAGACGCGGCTCAGACACTCTCCGGGCGCTGGAAGACTTCCTCGTCGGCCCCGCGCAGCCGGGCCGCGTCCACCCCCGGAGGCCGGCCGAACTGGCGCCGGTACTCGCGGCTGAACTGGGAGGCGCTGTCGTAGCCGACCGCATAGCCGACGTCGGCCACGTCCTCGGTACTGCTCATCAGGCGCAGCCGGGCCTCCTGGAGGCGGATGTGTTTCTGGTACTGGATCGGGGTCATCGCGGTGACCGCCCGGAAGTGCCGGTGGAACGGGGAGGCGCTCATCCCGGAGAGCCGGGCGAGGTCCTCGATGCGCAGCGGGTCGGTGAAGTGGTCACGGATGAAGCGGACGGCCCGGCCGATCTGGGTCAGTCGGCTGTCGGCGAGCCCGATCTGCCGGACCAGCGCGCCCTGCTCGCCGCTGATCAGCCGCCACAGGATCTCCCGTTCGACCATCGGGGCGAGGACCGGGATGTCAGCGGGCCGGTCGAGCAGCCGGACCAGCCGGACCGCGGCGTCGACGAGCTCCGCGGAAGCGTCGCCGACCGCGAGGGCGGGCAGATCGGTAGGACGGCGTGATGGAGTACTCGCTGCTGGAGCGCACCATCGAGGGCGAGCTGATCCCCCTCGCCCAGGACGCGGGGATGGGTCTGCTGCCCTGGAGCCCGCTCAAGAACGGCTATCTGTCCGGCAAGTACCGCAGGGGCCGGACCGCACCGGGCGATACCAAGCGGTCGGCCGTCATCGGGCAGCCCACCGACGACCAGTTCGCCGTGATCGAGGCCCTCGGCGCCGTCGCCGACGAACTCGGCGCGAGCCCCGCCGCCGTGGCGCTGTCCTGGGTCCAGAACCGCCCCGGCGTCACCTCGACGCTGATCGGTCCGCGCACGCTCGGCCACCTGGAGGCGAACGTCACCGCACTCGACGTACACCTGGCACCGGAGCAGACAGCGCTACTGGACGAGGTCTCGGCCCCGGCCCTCGGCTTCCCGCACTCCCTCAACGGCCGGATGGGCGCGATGCTCAAGTACGCGGGCGCCACGGTCGACGGGGTGCCCAGTACGGTCTATCCGCCGCTGCTGGAGAGCACGGCGCGCTACTGAACCGGGGTCTCACCGGGGCGCTGTTCGTGAGAGGGCTCAGGGCGGTCCGAGGCCGGGTCCTCGTCCGGTCGTACATGGGTGAGCTTGGCCGGGTTGGTGACGACGTAGACGCCGGAGACCTGGTCGCCGTCCGGGGTGAGGTCCATGACCATCACGGCGTACGGGGAGTCACCCGTGAACAGCACCGCCGCGTCGTCGCCGTTGACGCGACGGTAGTGGACGTCCAGGTCCCCGGCGCGCCGTGTGGCGTAGCCGGCCAGCATGCGGGCGGCCTTCTCCCGGCCGTGGACCGGGCGCAGCCCTGCCGCCTGCCGCACGCCTCCGCCGTCGATCCAGACGGTCACGTCGGGGGCGAGGATCTCCATGAGGGCGTGGATGTCGCCTCCGAGGGCGGCCGAGACGAACCGCTCGGTCGCCTCCCGCCGGACGCGGGGGTGGGCGCGGTAGCGGGGGCGGCGGGCGTGGACATGGGCGCGGGCCCGGTGGGCGAGCTGACGTACCGAGGCGGGGCTGCGGTCGAGCATGCCGGCGATCTCGGTGTAGGTGGGGATAGCCGAACACCTCTTGACATCCTCCCCCTCTTAAAAGAGGGGGATTCCAGCCCATACGGGCTTAGGTTCACGGACACTCGACCGACGTGTGGGCGGTGTTGTCCCTCCGGCACCGGCTGAGCGCCGGGGGCGGGGAATCCCGCCCTGTCCTGCCGCGACGTTGGTTGCTGCGTTGGTGTCCGCGTTGCAGGTGAAGC
>NZ_JBEXWP010000036.1:0-75313 GCF_040629895.1 Streptomyces sp. NPDC005866 | reverse complement strand
AAACGCCCGGTTACATTCCGAACCCGGAAGCTAAGCCTTACAGCGCCGATGGTACTGCAGGGGGGACCCTGTGGGAGAGTAGGACACCGCCGAACTCCTTTTAGAGCTCTGGCTCTTGGGCAACAAGCCCGAGAGCCAGAGCTTTTTTGCGTTGAGGTAGGGTCAGGGAGCAAAGTTGGCTCGATTCCCCTCACAGGAGGCCCCCGGGTGGAGGTCCAGGAGACCCGTGTCCAGACGGACCGGGTCCTCACCATCCCGAACATCCTCAGCATGGCGCGTCTTGTCGGCGTACCTGTCTTCCTGTGGTTGATCCTCAGGCCCGAGTTCGGCGGGCCCAAGAGCGACGGCTGGGCACTGCTGGTGCTCGCCTTCAGCGGCATCAGCGACTACCTGGACGGCATGCTCGCCCGGCGCTGGAACCAGATCAGCAGCCTCGGCCGGCTGCTGGACCCCGCCGCGGACCGGCTCTACATCCTGTCGACGCTGGTCGGACTCACCTGGCGCGAGATCCTGCCGCTCTGGTTGACGGCCGTGCTACTGCTGCGTGAGCTGGTGCTGCTGGTGATGGTGGGCATCCTGCGACGGCACGGCTATCCGCCGCCGCAGGTGAACTTCCTTGGCAAGGCCGCCACGTTCAATCTGATGTACGCGTTCCCGCTCCTGCTGCTCAGTGACGGAAGCGGCTGGATCTCGTCACTCGCTGCAATTTTCGGATGGGCGTTCGCCGGATGGGGTACAACCCTCTATTGGTGGGCAGGAGTGCTCTACGTGGTGCAGGTCCGTCGTCTGGTTCGCGCGGACGCCACAGCCGATTGAACTCGGCGATTGTCCGGACGTAGTGGCTTCGATGGCCCGCGGCGGAAAAGTGCGGGACAATCGGACGGGTGAAGTCGGCTAGACCGTCGTCTCGTAGAGGAGGACGCTTCCGACATGAAGGCCGTCGTGATGGCCGGTGGTGAAGGCACACGCCTTCGCCCCATGACTTCCAGCATGCCCAAGCCGCTCCTTCCGGTGGTGAACCGCCCGATCATGGAGCATGTGCTAAGGCTGCTAAAAAGGCATGGGCTCACCGAGACCGTTGTCACCGTGCAGTTCCTGGCATCGCTCGTCAAGAACTATTTCGGGGACGGCGAAGAGCTCGGCATGGAGCTCACGTATGCCAATGAGGAGAAGCCACTCGGTACTGCCGGAAGCGTCAAGAACGCCGAAGAGGCGTTGAAGGACGATGCTTTCCTCGTCATCTCCGGCGATGCGCTGACTGACTTCGACCTCACCGAACTCATCAACTTCCACAAGGCAAAGGGTGCGCTCGTCACGGTCTGCCTGACCCGTGTGCCCAATCCTCTGGAATTCGGCATCACCATCGTCGACGAAGAGGGGAAGGTCGAGCGGTTCCTTGAGAAGCCGACCTGGGGGCAGGTCTTCTCCGACACGGTGAACACGGGCATCTATGTCATGGAGCCCGAGGTTTTCGACTATGTCGAGGCCGATGTTCCCGTCGACTGGTCCGGCGATGTCTTCCCGCAACTGATGAAGGAAGGCAAGCCGGTCTACGGCTATGTCGCCGAGGGCTACTGGGAGGACGTCGGCACCCACGAGTCGTACGTGAAGGCACAGGCCGACGTCCTGGAGGGCAAGGTCGACGTCGACATCGACGGCTTCGAGATATCGCCGGGCGTTTGGGTGGCCGAGGGTGCCGAGGTGCATACCGACGCCGTGCTGCGTGGACCGCTGTACATAGGTGACTACGCCAAGGTCGAGGCCGGCACGGAAATCCGCGAGCACACCGTCGTGGGCTCCAATGTCGTCGTGAAGAGCGGTGCCTTCCTGCACCGGGCCGTTGTGCATGACAACGTGTACGTCGGGCAGCACAGCAATCTGCGGGGCTGTGTCGTCGGGAAGAACACCGACATCATGCGGGCCGCCCGGATCGAGGACGGAGCGGTCATCGGTGACGAGTGCCTGATCGGTGAAGAATCGATCGTGCAGGGCAACGTCCGGGTCTATCCGTTCAAGACCATCGAGGCCGGTGCGTTCGTCAACACGTCCGTGATCTGGGAGTCCCGCGGGCAGGCGCACCTGTTCGGTGCCCGGGGTGTTTCCGGAATCCTGAACGTGGAGATCACGCCGGAGCTGGCCGTACGGCTCGCCGGCGCGTACGCGACCACCCTGAAGAAGGGCTCCACGGTCACCACGGCCCGAGACCACTCCCGCGGTGCCCGTGCGCTCAAGCGGGCGGTCATCTCCGCGCTCCAGGCCAGTGCCATCGACGTACGCGACCTGGAGAACGTGCCCCTGCCGGTGGCACGGCAGCAGACCGCGCGGGGCAGTGCGGGTGGCATCATGATCCGGACCTCGCCCGGGGTGCCCGACTCCGTCGACATCATGTTCTTCGACGAGCAGGGCGCGGACCTCTCGCAGGCCAGCCAGCGCAAGCTGGACCGGATCTTCGCGCGGCAGGAGTACCGGCGTGCGTTCCCCGGCGAGATCGGCGACCTGTACTTCCCGTCCAGCGTCTTCGACTCGTACACCGGTTCGCTGCTGCGGAACGTCGACATCAGCGGGATCGCCGAGGCCGGCCTGAAGGTTGTCGTGGACGCTTCCAACGGCAGCGCCGGGCTGGTCCTCCCGAGCCTGCTCGGGAAGCTCGGCGTGGACTCGCTGACCATAAACCCCGGTCTCAACGAGGCGAGGCCCACCGAGACGGCGGATCAGCGGCGGTCGGGGCTGGTGCGCCTCGGCGAGATCGTGGCGTCCTCCGGGGCCGCGTTCGGCGTGCGGTTCGACCCGGTGGGTGAGCGGCTGTCCCTGGTGGACGAGAAGGGCCGCATCATCGAGGACGACCGGGCGCTCCTGGTGATGCTCGACCTGGTCGCCGCCGAGCGGCGCAGCGGCCGTGTGGCGCTTCCGGTCACCACGACCCGGATCGCCGAGCAGGTGGCCGCGTACCACGGCACCCAGGTCGAGTGGACGACCACCTCGCCCGACGACCTCACGCGCGTGGGGCGTGAGGAAGGCACCATCTTCGGTGGTGACGGCAAGGGCGGATTCATCATCCCCGAGTTCAGCAGCGTCTACGACGGTACGGCGGCCTTCGTACGGCTGATCGGTCTGGTGGCGCGGACGCAGCTCACGCTCAGCCAGATCGACGCCCGGATTCCGCGGGCGCATGTCCTCAAGCGGGACCTGGCGACCCCCTGGGCCGTCAAGGGGCTGGTCATGCGGCGTGTCGTCGAGGAGGCCGGTGATCGCTTCGTCGACACCACGGACGGGGTACGGGTCGTGGAGACCGACGGGCGCTGGGTGATGGTGCTGCCCGACCCGGCCGAGGCGGTCACCCATCTGTGGGCCGAGGGGCCCGACGACGCCTCCGCGCAGGCCCTGTTGGACGAATGGTCGGCGATCGTGGACAGCGCCGGACGGTAAAACTGCCGCACGCGCGCGTGCCGGACAAGTGTCCCCGAGGGGGCCTGTCCGGCACGCCGGTGGGGCCATTCGGAGGTACCGGTCGCAACGTGCGACGATGTGCGGC
Organism: Streptomyces sp. NPDC005866; assembly: GCF_040629895.1. Taxonomy (NCBI): domain Bacteria; kingdom Bacillati; phylum Actinomycetota; class Actinomycetes; order Kitasatosporales; family Streptomycetaceae; genus Streptomyces; species Streptomyces sp. NPDC005866. Next base: position 71,781 of record NZ_JBEXWP010000036.1, on the reverse strand, counting down.
ATGCCGCAGCAACCCCCCGTTCGGAGCAGCGCCACCCGGGCGCAGCGCCCGGACGCCTCCATGTCGTTGATCACCAGCGTCATGGACCACAGCCTCGACGACGGGTACGCCGAGGCTGCGGCCCGTAGGCGGGCTCAGGGGGAGAGCGGCGGCATGCCGAAGACCCTCCGCGCCAAGCTGGGTCTCGCCGGCGGTCTGGTGCTCGCGGCCCTCGTGGTGACCGTGGGAGCGGCGCAGGCGCGTGTGACGGCCCCCGTCGTGGCCAAGGAGCGCCAGGAGCTCATCGACCGCATCGACCGCGAGACGGCGGCTGCCGACGAGCTGGAGAACAATGTCGACAAGCTCCGTGACGACGTCAGCGCCCGCCAGCGCGCGGCGCTGAAGGAGAGCGGCGGCGGGCAGGCGGACCTGGTGGACATCCTGTCGGGTGCCACGGCGGTGCACGGCCCCGGCGTGAAGCTGGTCGTGAACGACGCCAAGGAGGCGTCCTCGGGTGGCGACGGCAGCAACCCGCGGGAGACCTCCGGATTCTCCGACACCGGCCGGATTCGTGACCATGACATGCAGCGCGTCGTGAACGGGCTGTGGGCCTCGGGCGCCGAGGCGATCTCCATCAACGGGCAGCGGCTGACGGCCCTGTCCGCGATCAGGGCCGCGGGAGACGCGATACTGGTCGACAACAGGCCGCTGGTACCGCCGTACACGGTGCTGGCGGTGGGGGACGGGGAGAGGCTCAGCTCCAGGTTCCAGGACAGCCCGGACGGGCTGTATCTGCATGCCCTGGAGGAGAACTTCCATATCCGGGCGACGGTCTCCACGGAGAGTGACGTCGGGCTGCCCGCCGCACCCAGCGTGATCGTACGTACGGCCCAGCCGTACACCGAGAAGACGGAGAAGGGCACATCGTGATCGCCGTACTTGGCCTCGTCGTGGGCGTCGTGGCCGGACTGTTGGTCCGCCCTGAGGTTCCGGCTGTCGTCGAGCCGTATCTGCCGATCGCCGTCGTCGCGGCGCTCGACGCCGTCTTCGGCGGTCTGCGGGCGATGCTCGACGGGATCTTCGACGACAAGGTGTTCGTGGTGTCGTTCCTGTCCAACGTGGTGGTGGCCGCGCTGATCGTGTTCCTGGGCGACAAGTTGGGCGTGGGCTCGCAGTTGTCCACGGGCGTCGTCGTGGTCCTCGGCATCCGTATCTTCTCCAACGCCGCGGCGATCCGCCGGCATGTCTTCCGGGCGTGAGCGGCATGAGCGAGCACGAGAAACGGCCGGAGCACCGGCTGCGCAGAGAGCTCCCCGCCGAGGTGCCGGCCGCGGCACCGGAGACCGAATCCGCCGCTGAGCCGAAGCCGGGGGCCGGGCTGACCGGCCGCCGGCGGCTTGCCCAGGGGCTGTGGCCGCCGCGGGCCAGCCGGGCCCAACTGATTGTCACCGTACTGCTGTTCGGGCTCGGATTCGGCCTTGCCGTGCAGGTGGCGTCGAACAGCGACAGTGACAGCGCGCTGCGCGGGGCCCGTCAGGAGGATCTTGTTCGCATCCTCGATGAACTGGATGCCCGTACTCAGCGTCTTGAGGACGAGAAGACAGGACTCGAAAAGCAGCGCCAGGAGTTGCAGAGCAGCTCCGACCAGGCGGCGGAGGCACGCAAGCAGACGGCCGAGAAGCAGAGGCAACTCGGCATTCTGGCGGGCACCGTGGCGGCGCAGGGTCCTGGCATCACGATGACGGTCGACGACCCGAAGGGGACGGTACAGGCGGACATGCTGCTCGACGCGATCCAGGAATTGCGCGCTGCCGGCGCGGAGGCGGTCCAGGTCAACGGGGTGCGGGTGATCGCCGGCACCTACCTCACCGACTCCGGGAAGAGTGTGAGCGTCGACGGGAACAAGATCACCCAGCCCTACGTTTTCAGGGTGATCGGCAAGCCGCAGGACCTCGAACCGGCGCTCAACATCCCTGGAGGCGTGGTGCAGACCCTGGAGAAGGAACAGGCGACTGTGACCGTCGAGCGGTCGACCAAGATCGTCGTGGATGCCTTGCGGCCGGCGAAGGAGCCTGACTACGCTCGGTCGTCCTCACAGTGAACCGGCGGTGCATGGGGGACGTCGGGCGGGGGCATGAGGATGCGGGGGGTCGGCGCACCGGGGAGCCGGTGCGTGGTGGAAACTGTCTGGTGGATACGGACGTTGTGAGGTTGTCCGGTTCGGCCGGTCTATTCAGTCAGGGTTCGTCCTGCCCCACGGGCGGGTCTGTTTCGGTCAAGGGGAATCGCCCGTGAAGTTGTTTGCGAAGTTGTTCGGCAAGAGCGCGCGAGAGGGCAGCGACAACGCCACCGCTCGCCATCGCGCACAGCCCGACGCGGAGGGGCAGCGCCCGCTGTTCCGGGACCAGGTGGCTGGTCCGGGGGGTGACATTTCGGGAGGTCAGGGCGCGCCGTCAGTTGACCCGTCCCAGTCCGGCGGCATAGGTTTCGGGCAACCGTCAACCTCAGGTGCGGGTGGAGGGTTCACCTCCGGCCCGTACGCGTCCAACGCCCCGGCGGGGCAGCCGCGGCAGGAGGATCCGTCCATGTCGGCCCTGGTATGTACGAGGTGCGGTAACCGCAACGCGGAGAACGCCCGATTCTGTTCCAACTGCGGTGCCCCGCTGCGCGCGGGCGCCGTCCCCGAGCGTGCGTCCGAGACGACGTCCACGATCTCTATCTCCGGTCTTGAGGCCTACGACGCCGAGGTCACCGGCCAGACCCAGGCGCCCGCGCTCTCGCCCGAGGCGCAGGCGGCCGTCGACGCGCTGCCGCTCGGCTCCGCGCTGCTGGTCGTGCGCCGCGGCCCGAACTCGGGCAGCCGCTTCCTGCTGGACAGCGACCTGACCACGGCCGGCCGTCACCCGCAGAGCGACATCTTCCTGGACGACGTGACGGTCTCGCGCCGCCATGTGGAGTTCCGCCGCCAGTCGGACGGCTCGTTCACGGTGGCCGACGTGGGCAGCCTCAACGGCACGTATGTCAACCGGGAGCGCATCGACCAGGTCGCTCTGTCGAACGGTGACGAGGTCCAGATCGGCAAGTACCGGCTGGTCTTCTATGCGAGCCGGCAGGGCATCTGACCCTCCCGACCTCGTCCGGGACCCCAGGGAAGTAGGTCCATGCTGCACACACCGAGCGGCGGTACCGGGCACGGCACCGCCGCCACGGAAACCGGGCTGATGAGCATCGGCACGGTGCTGAACGTGCTGCGCGACGAGTTCCCCGAAGTCACCATCTCCAAGATCCGCTTTCTGGAGTCGGAGGGGCTCATCGAGCCGCGCCGGACCCCGTCCGGCTACCGCAAGTTCAGCTCCGGGGACGTGGTGCGTCTCGCACACGTCCTGAGGATGCAGCGGGACCACTATCTGCCGCTGAAGGTCATCCGGGAGTACCTGGACGCCATGGAGCGCGGTGAGGCCGTACAGCTGCCCGTGCTGGGGCGGCCGCGGGACGGTGAGGCCCTGCCGACGGCTTCCGAGGCGCCCACGGTGGCGCGGATCGGGCGGGACGAGTTGCTCGCGGCCGCCGAGATCGACGAGAACTGCCTGGCGGAGTGGGAGTCGTACGGGCTGATCGCTCCCCTGGAGGACGGCGTGTACGACGCCGAGGCGGTCACCGTGGCGGCGCTGGTGACCGAGCTGGGCCGGTTCGGGATCGAGCCACGCCATCTGCGGGTGATGAAGGCCGCCGCCGATCGAGAGGCGGGACTGGTGGACCAGGTGGTGGCCCCGCTCAAGCGGCACCGTAACCCGCAGACCAGGGCCCATGCCGAGGCCCGTACGAAGGAGCTGGCGGCGCTCACGGTGAAGCTGCACTCCGCACTGGTGCAGACCGCGCTCGGGGTGCGGCTGCCGTGACCATCGTGACAGGACCCGGGCGGAGATCGGATCGGGCGCGCGTTCCCGGCCCGACTACCCAAACGTCCCGGGCACGGCCTAGGGTTGCTGTGTGAACGAGCTCGATGTCGTAGGTGTCCGGGTGGAAATGCCCTCCAACCAACCGATCGTGCTCCTGCGCGAAGTGGGAGGCGACCGTTACCTCCCCATCTGGATCGGGCCGGGGGAGGCGACGGCGATCGCCTTCGCCCAGCAGGGCATGGCCCCCGCGCGACCGCTGACCCACGACCTGTTCAAGGACGTGCTGGAGGCCGTCGGTCAGGAGCTCACCGAAGTACGCATCACGGATCTGCGTGAGGGCGTCTTCTACGCGGAGCTGGTCTTCGCCAGCGGCGTCGAGGTGAGCGCCCGTCCGTCCGACGCCATAGCGCTGGCGCTGCGCACCGGAACGCCGATCTACGGGAGCGACACGGTGCTGGACGACGCGGGCATCGCGATCCCGGACGAGCAGGAGGACGAGGTGGAGAAGTTCCGCGAGTTCCTCGACCAGATCTCGCCCGAGGACTTCGGCACCAGCAGCCAGTGAGAGACCTCAGCGGCCCGCCACCCACCGCCACAGGCCGGTGACGGGCCGGTTCACGGCTCCTCACAGCCGAAACTCATGGGCAATTGCCAGCGGCCACTGAGAGCGTCCTACGCTTTCCGCCAGAGCATTCGGCTAGCCTTTCCCCGCGGTGGGGCACGGGAAACCACTCCTAGGGTGATTATCACTCGGCGTGCCGAGTGTGGCGATCGTTGACGCACCCCTGGTGACTGCCTACCGTCGAGAAGGCAGGTCAAGGACGGAGGTCGGCGTGAGAAACAGCGGCGACGGTACGGCTGGGGGTGCCCCGGGACGACGTCTCGGGGAGAGCGGTCCGTACCCGCTTCACGGCAGCACTGCCGGTCACGCTCAGCAGCGGCCGACGGTAGTGCCGAGCGGCGGAGGGGCGGCGTCCATGACGACCGAGGAGATCGGCTACCGGGGGCCCACGGCCTGTGCGGCGGCCGGCATCACCTACCGGCAACTCGACTACTGGGCCCGCACCGGTCTGGTGGAGCCCAGCGTGCGGCCCGCCTACGGGTCGGGCACCCAGCGCCTGTACAGCTTCCGGGACGTCGTCGTCCTCAAGATCGTCAAGCGGTTCCTGGACACCGGGGTGTCCCTCCAGAACATCCGCACCGCCGTCCAGCACCTGAGGGAACGCGGGTTCCGGGACCTGGAGCGCATGACCCTCATGAGCGACGGCGCCACGGTCTACGAGTGCACCTCGCCCGACGAGGTCCACGACCTGCTCCAGGGCGGTCAGGGCATCTTCGGGATCGCGGTCGGCGTGGTCTGGCGGGACGTGGAAAGCGCACTCTCCCAGTTGCACGGCGAGCGCGTCGACACCGGCGAGACCCTCGTCGGGCACAACCCCGCCGACGAGCTGGCCCGGCGGCGCAACCGGGCGGGCTGACGTCCGGGCCCGAAGCCCCTCGATCCCCTTGAGCCGAATGTGATGCCCCGGCACGGTTCCGTGCCGGGGCATTGTCAGTGGCGTGGTGCAGCATCGGAGATGTGAGAAACGCGCCCACGATCCTGCATCTCGACATGGATGCCTTCTACGCCTCGGTGGAGCAGGCATCCAAGCCGAGTCTGCGTGGGAAGGCCGTGGTCGTGGGCGGGCTCGGACCGCGCGGTGTGGTGGCCACCGCGTCGTACGAGGCCCGGGTGTTCGGGGTGCACTCCGCGATGCCGATGGCACAGGCGCGCAGGCTCGCGCCGAACGCCGCGTATCTCGTGCCGCGCTTCGGGCTGTACCGGTCGATCAGCGAGCAGGTGATGACGCTGCTGCACGGGCTGTCGCCGCTGGTCGAGCCGCTGAGCCTGGACGAGGCGTTCGTGGACCTGGAGGCGGGTGAGGTGGCCTGGGACGCGGCGTCGGCCCGGCTGGTGGGGGAGACGCTGCGCGCGGACATACGGGTCGTCACGGGGCTCTCCGGGTCGGTCGGGCTCGCCGCCTCAAAAATGCTCGCGAAGATCGGCTCCGAGCAGGCCAAGCCGGACGGGCTGGTGCTGATCGAGCCGGGCACGGAGCGGGCGATGCTCGGGCCGATGCCGGTGCGGACCCTGCCGGGGGTGGGGCCGGCGACGGGCGACCATCTGCGGCGGGCCGGGATCACTACGGTCGACGAGATCGCCGAGGCGGGCGAGGACGAGCTGGTACGGCTGCTGGGCAAGGCCCATGGGCACGCGCTGTACGCGATGGCGCTCGCGCACGACGAACGGCCCGTGGTGGCCGAGCGGGAGGCCAAGTCGGTGTCCGTCGAGGACACGTACGACGTGGACATCCATGACCGGATGCGGGTGGGGATGGAGGTGCAGCGGCTGGCCGACCGGTGCGTGCGGAGGCTGCGGGGGGCCGGGCTGTCGGGGCGGACCATCGTGCTGAAGGTACGGCGGTACGACTTCTCGACGCTCACTCGGTCGGAGACGCTCAGGGGGCCGACCGATGATCCGGCGGTGGTGCGGGAGGCGGCCGCGCGGCTGCTGGACTCGGTGGACACGACGGGGGGTGTGCGGCTGCTGGGCGTGGGGGTGTCGGGGCTCGCCGATTACACACAGGAGGACCTGTTCGCGCAGGCGGCGGGGGAGGAGGCGGAGGCCCTTGCGGAGGAGGACGCCGCCGAGCCGGTCGCCGAACAGGAGGTGGTCGCCGAGCGGAGGTGGCCCGCGGGGCGGGATGTCCGGCATGCCGAGTATGGGCACGGGTGGGTGCAGGGGAGTGGGCTGGGGCGGGTGACGGTGCGGTTCGAGACGCCGTTGTCCTTGGAGCCGGGGCGGGTGCGGACGTTCCGGGTGGACGATCCCGAGTTGGAGCCGGCGGAGCCGCTGCCGCTGGTGGCGGGGATTTCAGTGGACGGAGGTGGTGCGTGACCCGGAGTGGGGGCTGGGCGGGGGTGGGGTGGCTTACCGGCGCTGGCAGGGTGCCGCCCGCGCCCACCCGTGCTGCCCCAGCGGCACGATTGCCCGCGGCTGGAGATGGCCGGCGTGAATGCTTCCGCGGCTGGATGTGGCTGGTACGGACGCTCGCGCGGTTGAGACGGCCGGCACGGACGCTCGCGCGGCTGAGGTGGCTGGCGTGAATGCTTCCGCGGCTGAGGTGGCTGGTACGGACGCTCGCGCGGCTGAGGTGGCTGGTACGGACGCTCGCGGGTGGAGGTGGCTGGCGTGAATGCTTCCGCGGCTGGAGGTGGCTGATACGGACGCTCGCGCGGCTGAGATGGCCGGCGCGGGACGCTTCCGCGGTTGAGATGGCCGGCGCGAGCGCCCGTGGCTGGGGAGGGGCGGCCGGCGGGCAAAGCGGTCCGCAAGGGGTGCGGGGCTGCGCGATCAGATCTCGCGCAGCCGCAGTCGACTGCGTCGGCCATCACGCCCCCGCGTCCTCCGTCCCCGCCAGTTTGCCGAAGTCGTGGTCCGGGTGGTCGGGTGGTGGGGCGGTCGTGTCCAGGCCGTAGTGGTGGTAGAGCTGGAGTTCCTGCTCCGGGGACAGGTGGCGGCCTACTCCGAAGTCGGGGGCGTCTTTGATCAGGGCGCGGTCGAAGGGGACCTGGAGGGTGCCCTCGACCAGTTCGCTGGGCTCCAGGGGCACGAAGGCGTCCCGGGAGAACAGGCCGGTGCGTATGGCCGCCCACTCCGGCACGCCGGTCGCGTCGTCGAGGTAGACCTCGTCGATCGTGCCGATCTTCGTGCCGTTGCGGTCGAACGCCTTGCGGCCGATCAGGTTGCGCGGATCGATGTCGGTCAGCACGGGCCCTCCACTTGGTCGCAACTCATCCGTAAGCACTACAAAAGAGCACATTCAAGGAGGCGGCCACTCGAAGGCCCCTGCGTTGCCCTCGCTGGTAGGCTGGCAAGCGGCTGCTGACCCCGTGCGGGAGAGTCCTCCGGGCAAACCGGAGGCGCCGAAGGAGCAAATCCTCCCCGGAATCTCTCAGGCTCACGTACCGCACGGACGAGGTCACTCTGGAAAGCAGGGCGGGCGTCGACGGCGACCGCTCTCACCGACGGTGAAAGCCGGATCCCCTGGGCGTCCGGCGAAGCTCTCAGGTTGAAATGACAGAGGGGGAGGCCGTCGGGGTGCCCGTGCCGGGGTACCCCTCGAAGGTCGCGTCAGACCAGGAGGCCTCCGCAATGACCGCCCAGCGTGTTCCGCTCTCCGAGCTTGAACTGGGAATCCCGTTCGAGCAGCGCCATATCGGGCCCGATCATGAGGCCCGGGCCAAGATGCTTGCCCAGGTCGGCTACGGCTCGCTCGACGAGCTGACGGCCGCCGCCGTGCCGGACGTGATCAAGAACGCCGACACCCTGGCACTGCCGGGCGCGCGCACCGAGGCCGAGGTGCTGGCCGAGCTGCGGTCGCTGGCCGACCGGAACCAGGTGCTCGACTCGATGATCGGGCTGGGCTACTACGGTACCTTCACGCCGCCCGTCATCCTGCGCAACGTGATGGAGAACCCGGCCTGGTACACCGCTTACACGCCGTACCAGCCGGAGATCTCCCAGGGGCGGCTGGAAGCGCTGCTGAACTTCCAGACGATGGTCGCCGACCTCACCGGGCTGCCTACCTCCGGTGCCTCGCTGCTCGACGAGGGCACGGCCGCCGCCGAGGCCATGGCCCTGTCGCTGCGTATGGGCAGGAACAAGAAGGGCGTCTTCGTCGTCGACGCGGACGCGCTGCCGCAGACCGTCGCCGTGATCCGGACGCGTGCCGAGCCGACGGGTGTGGAGGTCGTGGTCGCCGACCTAGGTGACGGTATCCCGGCGGACCTCGCCTCGCGTGAGATCAACGGGGTGCTCATCCAGTACCCCGGCGCCTCCGGTGCCGTACGCGACATCAAGCCGCTCGTCGAGCAGGCGCACGAGCTGGGCGCGCTCGTCACCGTCGCCGCCGATCTGCTTGCGCTGACACTGCTGACCTCGCCGGGTGAGCTGGGCGCCGACATCGCCGTCGGTACCACCCAGCGGTTCGGTGTGCCGATGGGCTTCGGCGGGCCGCACGCGGGCTACATGGCGGTGCGTGAGAAGTTCGCACGCAGCCTGCCCGGCCGGCTCGTGGGCGTGTCCGTGGACGCCGACGGACACAAGGCCTACCGGCTCGCGCTGCAGACTCGTGAACAGCACATCCGCCGGGAGAAGGCCACCAGCAACATCTGCACCGCGCAGGTGCTGCTCGCCGTGATGGCCGGCATGTACGCCGTCTACCACGGGCCCGAGGGGCTCAAGGCCATCGCCCAGCGGACGCACCGCTACGCCACCATCCTGGCCGCGGGGCTCAAGGCCGGCGGGGTCGACATCGTGCACGGCGCCTACTTCGACACCCTCACCGCGCGTGTGCCCGGCAAGGCCGCCGAGGCCGTCGCCGCCGCCCGGCAGAGCGGTGTCAACCTGCGGCTGGTGGACGCAGACCACGTCTCCATGGCCTGCGACGAGACCACCACGCGGGCCCAGCTGGGTTCCGTATGGACGGCGTTCGGGGTCGAGGGCGACGTCGAGGCGCTGGACGCGGTCGCCGAGGACACGCTGCCCGAGGCGCTGCTGCGCGGTGACGGCTACCTGGGCCACCCCGTCTTCCACGAGCACCGTTCCGAGACCGCGATGCTGCGCTACCTGCGCCGGCTCGCCGACCGGGACTACGCGCTGGACCGGGGCATGATCCCGCTGGGCTCCTGCACCATGAAGCTGAACGCGACCACCGAGATGGAGCCGGTCACCTGGCCCGAGTTCGGCCAGTTGCACCCCTTCGCGCCCGCCGAGCAGGCGCAGGGCTACCTGACGCTCATCCGCGAGCTGGAGGAGCGGCTCGCCGAGGTCACGGGCTACGACAAGGTGTCGCTCCAGCCCAACGCCGGGTCGCAGGGTGAGCTGGCCGGGCTGCTCGCCGTACGCGCGTACCACCGCGCCAACGGTGACGCGCAGCGGACCGTGTGCCTGATCCCCTCCTCCGCGCACGGCACCAACGCCGCGAGCGCCGTCATGGCCGGGATGAAGGTCGTCGTCGTCAAGACCGCCGAGGACGGCGAGATCGACGTCGAGGACCTGCGGGCGAAGATCGAGCAGCACCGGGACGAGCTCGCGGTGCTGATGATCACCTACCCGTCCACGCACGGCGTGTTCGAAGAGCATGTCGCGGACATCTGCGGTCAGGTGCACGAGGCCGGCGGCCAGGTGTACGTCGACGGAGCCAACCTCAACGCCCTGGTCGGGGTGGCGAAGCCGGGGCACTTCGGCGGCGACGTCTCGCACCTCAACCTGCACAAGACCTTCTGCATCCCGCACGGTGGCGGTGGGCCGGGTGTCGGCCCGGTGGCCGTACGGGCCCACCTGGCGCCGTACCTGCCGAACCACCCCCTGCAGCCGGCCGCCGGGCCGCAGACCGGCGTCGGGCCGATCTCGGCCGCGCCGTGGGGCTCCGCGGGGATCCTGCCGATCTCGTGGGCGTACGTCCGGCTCATGGGCGGCGAGGGGCTCAAGCGCGCCACGCAGGTGGCCGTGCTCAGCGCCAACTACATCGCCAAGCGGCTGGAGCCGCACTACCCCGTGCTCTACACCGGCCCCGGCGGGCTGGTCGCGCACGAGTGCATCATCGATCTGCGGCCGCTGACCAAGGCGACCGGGGTGAGCGTCGACGATGTCGCCAAGCGGCTCATCGACTACGGGTTCCACGCGCCGACGATGTCCTTCCCGGTGGCCGGCACGCTGATGATCGAGCCGACCGAGTCCGAGGACCTCGGTGAGCTGGACCGGTTCTGCGCGGCGATGATCGCCATTCGGGCGGAGATCGACAAGGTTGGGGCGGGGGAGTGGCCCGCCGACGACAACCCGCTGCGGGGCGCCCCGCACACGGGCGCCGCGCTCGGTGGCGAGTGGGAGCACGCGTACTCCCGTGAAGAGGCCGTCTTCCCGGCCGGGGTGTCCGCGGCCGACAAGTACTGGCCGCCGGTGCGCCGGATCGACCAGGCCTTCGGTGACCGGAACCTGGTGTGCTCGTGCCCGCCGTTGGACGCGTACGAGGACTGATCCGCGGTACGGATACGGCAGAGGCCCCGCTTCGGCGGGGCCTCTCGCGTGTAGCGCTACGCCGGATACGCGTGGGTCTGTGTCGCCTTGACCGTCGCCCAGACCGGGGCGCCCGGGTGCAGGTCCAGTTCGGCGGTTGCGACCGTGGTGAGGTCGGCGGCGAGGGGAAGTTCGCCGGTCAGGTCGGCGCGGATCTGGTCGCCGTGGATCTCCAGGCCGGCGACCTTGCAGCGCCAGACGTTGCGGGCGCTGGCGCCGCTGGGACGGTCCCGGAAGAGGGTGACCGCGCTGGGCGGGAACGCGACGAACACGTCACCGGCGAGGTCCTCCGTGGTGGCGATGGCGGGGCCGGCGTCCAGCCTGACCAGGTGGCCCTCGGCCCGGCCACGGTAGAGGTTGAGGCCGACCAGGTGGGCGATGTAGTCGGTGCGCGGGTGGCGGGCGATGTCGGCGGGAGTGCCCCCCTGGACGATCCGGCCCCGCTCGATGACGACCAGGCGGTCGGCCAGCACCATGGCGTCCAGCGGGTCGTGGGTGACCAGTACGGCAACGGCCTCGAACTCGGCGAGGTGGCGGCGGAGTTGGGAACGTACGTCCAGACGGGTGCGGGCGTCGAGGGCCGCGAGGGGCTCGTCCAGGAGCAGCAGGCGGGGGCGGGTCGCCAGGGCGCGGGCCAGCGCGACGCGCTGGGCCTGGCCGCCGGAGAGACGGCGGGGTTTGGCGCCGGCGTGCTCCGCGAGGCCCATGCGGTCCAGCCATACGGCCGCCCGGGCGCGGGCCTCGGCCTTTGTCGCGCCTTGGCAGCGGGGGCCGAAGGCGATGTTGTCGAGGGCCGTGAGGTGGGGGAAGAGGAGGTAGTCCTGGAAGACGACGCCCACCGGGCGGGATTCGGGGGGCGTACGGTCCAACTCCGTGCCGTCGAGGCGGAGATGGCCGGCGGTGAGGGGGGTGAGGCCGGCGAGGGCTCGGAGGGCGGTGGTCTTGCCGGCCCCGTTCGGGCCGAGGAGGGCGACGACCTCGCCGGGGGCGGCGGTGAGGGTGATGTCCAGGTGGAAGGTGGGGCGGGTTACGACGAGGTGGGCGTCCAGGCCGTCGGTGTTGCCCGGGTGCGTGGGGGATCGCCGGCCTTCGGCCGGGGTGTCGGCGGCTGCGAGGGGTGCCCCGGGTGGCTGTGCGGTGTCGGCGGGTGTGGGGAGGTCGTTGCCGTCCGCTGCTGTGGGGTGTGGGTTTGTCATTGGGTGGTTGTCCAGCGGGTGGTCGTCGATGGTGCCGGTACCCGGCAGAGCGTGGTCATGATGCCGTCATCCAACGCTCCCGCAACCCCGCCAGCACCGCGATCGACACCGTCAGCAGCACCAGGCTGAGCGCGATCGCCGCTTCGGGGTCGTTCTGGAGGGCGAGGTAGACGGCCAGCGGCATGGTCTGGGTGCGGCCCGGGAAGTTGCCGGCGAAAGTGATCGTCGCGCCGAACTCGCCGAGTGCGCGGGCCCAGGCCAGTACCGCGCCGGCCGCGATGCCGGGGGCGATGAGGGGGAGCGTGACCCTGCGGAACGCCGTGAAGCGGGACGCGCCCAGGGTCGTCGCCGCCTCCTCGTAGCGCGGGTCGGCGGCGCGCAGCGTGCCCTCGACGCTGATCACCAGGAAGGGCATGGCCACGAAGGACTCGGCGATCACCACTCCGGTCGTCGTGAACGGGAGCGTGATCCCGAACCAGGCGTCCAGCCACTGGCCGACGACCCCGTTACGGCCCAGCGCGAGGAGGAGGGCCACACCGCCGACCACCGGGGGGAGTACAAGGGGGAGTGTCACCAGCGCTCGTACGAGACCCCGGCCGGGGAACTCCGTTCGGGCCAGCAGCCAGGCCAGCGGGACCCCCAGCACCAGGCTCACGGCCGTCGCCGCGGTCGCGCTGAGCAGCGAGAGCTGAAGGGCCTGCCATACCTCCGTGCTGGTCAGCAGCGACGGGAGGCTGCTCCAGGGGGCGCGGAGGAGGAGGGCGAGCAGGGGCAGGAGGAGGAAGGCCAGAGCCACCGCTCCGGGGAGGAGGAGCGGTAGCGGGACGGCCGACCGGACGCGCCGGCGCCGTGGGCCGCCCGTGACGGTGTCGGCCCCGGCGCCCGGCTCGTCGACCTTCGTCATGGCTTGAGGAACCCGGCCTCGTTCAGGACCTGCTGGCCCTCGGCGGACTGCACCAGTGCGATGAACGCCTTGGCCGCCGTCGGGTTCGGGGCGTTCTTGAGCAGGGCGATCGGATAGTCGTTGATGGCGTTGACGGACTCGGGGAACTCCACGCCCTCCACCTTGGCACCCGCGGCCTTCACATCGGTCTTGTAGACGACCGCGGCGTCGGCCTCCTTGAGGACCACCTTGTTGAGGGCGGACTTCACGTCCTCTTCGTAGGAGACCGGGGTCAGCTTGAGCTTGCCGGAGTCCAGGGCCTTCTGCGCGGCGGCGCCGCACGGCACCGTCTTGTCGCAGAGGACCACCTTCAGAGAAGACCTGGTGAGGTCCTTCAGCGAGGCGACCTTGTCGGGGTTGCCCGGCAGGGTGGCGATCTCCAGCTGGTTGCGGACGAAGGTGGCCGGCGGGGTGGCGGTGGCCTTCTTGTCCGTCACGGTCGTCATCGTCTTGGCGCTCGCGGCGGCGAAGACGTCGGCGGGTGCCCCGCTGGTGATCTGCGCGGCGAGGGTGTCACTGCCGCCGAAGCTGAAGTTGACCTTCGTGCCCGGGTGCGCCTTCTCGAAGTCCGCCTTCAGCGTCGTGAAGCTCTCCTTGAGCGAGGCCGCCGCGAACACGGTGATCGAGCCCGACAGCTTGGGCGACGCCGACGACGAGGTGCCGGGCTTCGCCGTCGCGGACGAGTTGTCGTTCGAGGAGGAGCAGGCGCTCAGGGCCAGCAGGGCCGCGACCGAGGCACCGGCCACCTGGAGCGTCCGCCGGGTCCGGCGCGCGGAACGGGTCATCACGAGAGAACTCCTCTGAATACAGATGAAAAAGCTGTCGCGCCCTGCTGCGACCTGTGTATCAGCCGCCGATCGATGATACTGCCGCAATTGCCATGCGTAGGTCCTCTGTCGCATCGCATGAGCTGCGCATTCAGGATCTGAACCTGGCATGTGCGTTTGCACGGGGGTGCACCGCGGGTACCGTCATCCGGGAGGTGGCCGCCCATGACGCTCGCCGAGCTCGCCCTCACCGGAGATCTGGCACGACCCGCCCGGCTCACCGTGCCCGATCTCCTGCGCTGGCCCCAGCAGCAGGTGCGGGTCAGCTTCGAATGCGCCACCAGCGGCACCCAGCACCACGGCTTCACGGGGCCCCGGCTGTACGACGTCCTCAGCGACGCGGGCCCGGGTTTCGACCCTGCCCGGCGCAAGGACCGCCTGCGCTTCCTCATCGCGGTCACCGGTGCCGACGGGCACCACGCGCTGCTGTCCTGGGCCGAGATCGACCCGGATTTCGCCCACGCCCCCGTTCTGCTCGCCGTCAGCATCGACGCCACCCGGCTGGACCGGGCGGGCCCGCAACTCGTCCTTCCGCAGGACCGCTGCGGGGCCCGGCACATCAGCGGCATCACGGGGATTCTGGTGGACGGGGCCTTCGGCGGCCGGCGGCCACTGCCCGCCACACCCGGTAGCGCGTCAGCGGCGGCTCCGTGAACCGCCCGCCCGTCGCGTCCCGGAACGCTTTGGCCAGCGCCGGGGCGACCGGGTTGAGCGGTCTCGGTCATCGACTTGGCGCCCAGCGTGCCGATGGCGTCGGCGGTCTCCATGAAGTGCACCTCGGTACGTGGGATGTCCGCGTAGGGCCGGTAGCGGCGGAGATCAGCTGCATCGGGTTCATCGGCTTGCCCGCCTCGGCCCGGCGCTCCGGCCGGGGCGCAGGCGTGGGCACGTTGCGCGTTCCGCCCCGGAAGCCTCCGCCCTCGCCAGCCTCGCGGCGCTGCCGATGACGTGTCAGACGCGGTCGATGTGCACGTTCGTCGACTTCACGCGGGCGGTGGCCTCCATGCCCACCTCCAGGCCCAGTTCGTCGACGGCCTCGCGGGTCAGCAGCGAGACCAGGCGGTGCGGGCCGGCCTGGATCTCGACCTGGGCGGCGACGTCGCCGAGCTTGATTGCGGTGACGATGCCGGGAAAGGCGTTGCGGACCGAGGTGTAGGAGGCATCCTCCTCGACGGTGCCGGACCTGGCCAGTTCGACGGAGAACGCGGCGAGGTCCTTGCCGTCGATGAGCCGCCGGCCGCCCTCGTCGCGATGGGTGGTCATCCGGCCCGCGTCAGCCCAGCGGCGGGCGGTGTCCGGGCTGACGCCGAGCAGCCGTGCCGCCTGGCCGATGGTGTAGGACTGCATGTGGTCACGATAGGGCCGGTCGGCGGGGCGTGCGGACCAGGCATCCGCCTCTGAACAGGGTGGCGGGTCAGGTCAGTCCGGACGCCTTCAGGACCGCACGCGTGTTCGTGTCGTCGATCTCGCGGCGGAGCTGTGCGAGTACCTCAGTGCCCCGGCGCAGGGTGCCGCGGGCCAGGGAGCGGCGGACGCCGGTGTCCAGTTCGTGCCAGAGCAGCGGATTCGCGTGCAGGACGTTCGGGTCGAGCTCCAACCGGTTCCCGGCGGTGTCGCACAGGACCAGATGGGCGGAGAGGTCGCCGTACTGGCCGACGTGGACGAGGGAGTCGGTACGGACGGTACGGCGACGCAGGGGCCCGCGCACGGCCAGCCAGCCGGGGCCCGCCGTGACCCGGGCGGGCAGCAGCACGGTGAGGATGACGGCCGAGAGGGTGACCCAGAGCAGGGCGCGGACCGGGGTGAGGGTGCCGGCGTCCCAGTCCACCAGGAGCGTCAGGCCGCCGAAGCCGAGGGCACAGCCGACGGCCAGGCGGGCGCTCCCGCGCCAGGTGCGGTCGCCGGCTGCCCGGCCCCCGCGTCGTCTGTCCTCCATGACGTCGACGGTAGGGGCCGGTGGGCGCCTGGGGACGGCGGCTGACGGGGCTCTTATGCGGACTGGGCGGTTATTGACGGGATCCTTACGACCGGGCTCGCTCCGGCGTGGGGGGTGGATGCGGTGTGGGCGCTCAGCCCACGTGGACGCGCGGCCGCCGGGAGCGGTCCGGCTCCGCCTCGCGCAGCACCTCCCGGGTGACCGGGGCGACCTCGCCCTGGCCGAAGAGGAAGAAGCGCAGGAAGTTGGCGAACGGGTTGCCCTCGGTCCATTCGAAGTAGATGTGCGGGATGCAGCGGGTTTCGTCGCGGACGTGGAGCAGCAGCGCGGCCAGGGCGTTCGGGACGGACGCCGACTCCAGGGTGAGGACCCGGTAGCGGTTGTGCAGGACCTCGCCGCGGACGGTCAGGCCCGCCTCGAACTCGGAGGGGTCGGTGACCGTGACCTCGACGAAGACGAAGTCCTCCTGCTCCGGCATGTCGTTGTCGGCCCGGATCTGCTCGATCTTGTCGCGGTACTCGGCCTTGTCACGGGCGTCCGGCTCGTTGGCGATGAACCGGATCTTGCGACTGGCCATGTCCCTGATGAACCGTTCCGCCAAGTCGTCTAGCGTCACACTCGTCACGCGCAGCTCGAAGGCGCGGGCCAGCCGGGAGAGCAGCGAGAGCAGGATGATGCCGACGATGAAGCAGGCACCGATCTTCACACCGTCGGGGCGCTCGATGACGTTCACGACGGTCGTATAGAGGAACACCGCCGAGATGGCCGCGAAGCCGATGGCCCATTTGCGCTGGCCGGCCTTGCGGGCGGCGATGGTCACCGCGATCGCCGCGGAGCTGATCAGCACCAGCACACCAGTTGCGTAGGCGCCGCCCTGTGCGTCGACGCTGGCGTCGAAGATCCAGGTGACCAGGAAGGCGATCAGGGTGAAGACGATGACCATCGGGCGCACGGCGCGCGCCCAGTGCGGGGCCATGCCGTAACGGGGCAGGTAGCGCGGCATCAGGTTGAGCAGGCCGGCCATCGCGGAGGCGCCGGCGAACCACAGGATGCAGATGGTCGAGACGTCGTACACCGTGCCGAAGGCGTTGCCGAGGTACTCGTGCGCCAGGTAGGCGAGCGCACGGCCGTTGGCGTTGCCACCGGGCTTGAACTCCTGCTCCGGGATCAGCAGCGTGGTGATGAAGCTGGTCGCGATCAGGAAGCAGCTCATGATCAGGGCGGCCGTGGTGAGCAGCTTCTTGGTGTCCCGGATCCGGCCGGTGGGCCGCTCCTCGGTGTCGCCCGGGTCGCCCTGGACGTGCGGCATGACGGCGACGCCGGTCTCAAAACCGGACAGGCCCAGCGCCAGCTTGGGGAAGACGATCAGGGCCACGCCGATCATGACGAAGACATTGCCGTGTTCCGCGGTGAGGGCACTGGTCCAGTCGGTGATGACATGGCCCGCGGTGACGACGTGGTAGAGGCCGACGATCACGACCACGACGTTCAGCGCGAGGTAGATGCCGACGAGGGCGACCGCGACACCGATGGCCTCCAGGAAGCCCTTGAGGAAGACCGCGCCGAGCAGCGCCACCAGGAAGAGCGTGATCACCAGCTGCTTGCCCTGGAGGAAGTCCGTCAGATGCGGGTTCTCCACCAGGTGGGTGGAGGCGTCGGCGGCCGACAGGGTGATGGTGATGAGGAAGTCGGTGGCGGCGAAGCCGAGCAGGGTCAGCACGAAGAGCTTGCCCTGCCAGAAGGAGAGCAGCCGTTCCAGCATGGCGATGGAGCCCTCGCCGTGCGGGCTCTCCTCGGCGACGCGCCGGTACACCGGCAGGGCGCCGGCCAGGGTGACGATGACCAGCACGATGGTCGCGATCGGCGACAGCAGGCCGGCCGCCAGGGCCGCGATGCCCGGCTGATAGCCGAGGGTCGAGAAGTAGTCCACACCGGTCAGACACATCACCCGCCACCAGCGCTGGCCCTTGTGAGCGGGTTCCGGCTGCGCGTGGGGCCCCGTGTGGCCGCCGCTCTTACCCATGTCGGACAGCCCCTCCAGCATCCAGGCGCGCAGGCGACTGGTAGGGGGGTGTTCGGTCGTGGCCATCGGTCGGGCTCCTGGGTGTCCGGCGCGCTGAGTGAGGGGCAGTTCGATTCCGGCCATCACGCGGACGGCGGCACCAGCGTATGCAGAGAGTGACGCGTGGGCCCATGGATCAGCAGGCCCTGGGCGTCAAGCTTGCGTTAAGAATCGCCTGACAGGCGGGGGTGGCGCATCAAGAAGAGGTGGCCGAGAGGCCGGCACGGGGCGTTCGGCTGTACGTGGGACGGCGGGCGGGTGCCCTGGGCCGGACACCGAGCGTTATCCCGTACGAAGGTGACCTGCTGCTCCAGCGGGCTTTGACGCACGGAGGCCGGGGACAGGGGGTCTGCCCGTCCCCGGCCGTACCGGCGGAGGCGCTAGCCCTGGCCGGCCTTGGTGCCGTGGTTGGCCTTCCTCTTGCGACGGGCCCTCTTCTTGCGGGCTCGCTTGGACATGTACGTCAACTCCGTTCCCCTGGTGGTGCGTTCAAGCGGTGCGGCCGACGAGCAGGTCGGCGAGCTTGTTGAGCCGCCTGACCGTGCGGTCGTCCGTCGCCGCCGGGGCCGGATCGATGCGCGAATCGCGGTCGTAGTAGGCGCCGTTGACGATCTCGACGGCCGGGTCGCAGAGCCGCACGACGTGTGCCGCGCCCTCGGCGGCCGGGCCGCCCACGTGGGCGTAGAGCGGGAGCAGTGCGGTGTCGCAGGCGCCCGGGTGCACGGAGACGGCGGTGACGCGCGGGTCGGCCGCGAACACCGTGAGCGCCAACTGCGCCTGGGCGTAGGCGGCGAGCCGGGAGTAGCGGCGGGCGCGGTTCGGGTCGGACCACTGGATGGACGCCGTGCGGTGCAGGGCCGAGGAGACGTTGACCACCCGGCCGCCGGGGTCGCTGGTGAGGGCCGGTTCCAGCAGACAGGTGAGCAGGTAGTGAGCCAGGAAGTTGACCTGGAAGGCGATCTCGTTGCCGTCCGCGGTCACCGTGTGCCGCTCGGGCGCGGCGATGCCCGCGTTGTTGACGAGGACGTCCAGGTGCGGGTGCTCGGTGACCGCCTTGTGCGCGAGGCTCTCGACCTCGTCGAGACGTGCGAAGTCTGCGGCGTAGGTGCACAGCCGGCCGGCGTCGATCGCGGCGAGCCGGCCGGCGGCGGCGCTCGCCTCCTCGGCGGTGCGGCCGTGCAGCAGCACGGTGGCGCCCCGCTCGGCGAGCTGCCGAGCGGTCTCCAGGCCGATGCCGGAGGTGGCTCCGGTGATGAGGACAGTACGGGGCGAAAGGGTGGAGTCGGGCATGATCTCATCCGGGGGTGCGGGCACGCGGCTCGGCCCAGGGCGGGGCGGCGGCGGGCGTGCGGGGTGAAAGGAAAGAAGGGGGGCGCGGACCTGGGCCGCAGGCCCTCGGTGGGAGGGCGGGGGCAGGCGGCCCCAAGGTCACGGATGCCGTGTCAGCGGGACGCGAGGACTTCCGGGCAGCGCGGCACACGACACGACGGCCGAGCGGGACTCGGCGGCCGGTCGAAGCGAAGCCAGGCGCTGTTCACAGCGTCCACGGAAGCCGTCCCACAGCCCCCGGACTAGGGCCTGTTGCGAAAGTCCCGTCGTCCGCCCGGAGGGCGGGCCCAGCGGCGTCCGGTCCGTGCTCTCGGGGTGCCGGGTGCAAGCCCTCGTACTGGACGTAGTTGGGTTTGTGCCCGGTGCGGCGAGAGTGCGTGCCGGGCGTCGCGGGGCAGGCGGCACCTTCGCAACAGGCCCTAGCCGAAGCGCCGTTCCCTGACGGGCCTCTGACGTGCGCATGCGACTCCTTGACGGACCGGCCGGCCCGACACCCGCACGGCGGGCGCACCGGCACCGTGGGGGGCGGTGGAGCTGGCCGGGCTGGGACTGCGGACCCGGCTGGCGGAGTTCCGCTGAGGCCGGGCACCCTCCGGCCCGCAGCCCGTGTGGGGCGCCCCGTCAGGCGTCCGCCAGCCTCGCCTCCTCCAGGTCCAGGGACCGCTGGAGCCGCCTTCGGGTCGTGTCGCTGATCGTGTGTTCGTCGTACAGGCGCCGCAGTTCTGCCGCCTCCACCGCGATGAGGTCGCGGCGCAGCTGCCGGTAGACCAGGTCGGCGGACTCGACCGTGCTCTCGGCGAGGCGGTCCCGGGCGTCGTCGAGGCGGGCGCTGAGACCGCGCCGGAGCCGGTCGAGCACCACCTCCGGGACCGCCTCCAGTTCGGAGAGCTCCTCCAGGCGCCGGATGCCCGCGTCAGCCAGCCGGCAACGGGCGGCGGCCTCCTCGCGCTCGGTGTGGTCGGGCTCCAGGGCGATGCCGGAGCGGCGCACGACCGTGGCCAGGGTGAAGCCCTGGACGACGAGGGTGACGACCACGACCGAGGTGGTGAGGACCAGGACCAGCGGCCGCTCGGTCAGCGCCGAGCCGTCCTTTCCCACCATCGGGATCGACAGCGCGGCCGCCAGCGGCACCACGCCCCGGGTGCCGGCCCAGGTCAGCACCACCGGGACCCGCCAGTTCGGCCGCTGGATCCCGCCCTTGCGCTGCACCACCGCCGACAGCGGCGCCAGCCATAGCAGCCGTACCGCGATCAGCGTGCCGGCCACCGCCAGCGCGTACAGCGGCCACGCCCGGTCGCCGTCGGACAGCGCCTGCACCTGGGCGGGCAGCGCGAGCCCGATCAGGCTGAACACCACGCTCTCCAGCAGGAAGACGACGGTGCCGTAGACGGCGTGCAGCTGGAGCCTGATCCGGGCGTTGGTGAGCCGGTCGCCGCGGCCGCCCAGGACCACCCCCGCCACGACCACCGAGGTCACCCCGGAGGTGTGGGCGGCCTCCGCGAGAACGTAGGCCGCGTACGGCGTGACCAGCGAGATCACCGTCTCCAGGACCGGATCCTCGGTGCGCCGCCGGATCAGCGCGACGACACCGGCCACGACCGCGCCGATCAGGGTGCCGCCGCCCGCCAGCAGCAGAAACTCGCCGCCCGCCGCCCCCCAGTTCGCCGCCGCCGAGGCCACCGCGACGCTCACCGCGACCCGGTAGAGCACCAGGGAGGTCGCGTCGTTGAAGAGGCTCTCCGCCTGCACCAGTACCTGCACCTTCGGCGGCAGCGCGAGGCGGCGGCCGAGCGCGGTCACCGCGACCGGGTCGGTGCTGGCCAGGATCGCGCCGAGGACCAGCGCCATCTGCCAGGACAGCGGGGTGACCATGGAGGCGACCACGCCGACGGCCGCTGCCGAGGCCAGCACCAGGCCGACCGCGAGCACCCCGACCGGCCTCCAGACCGCGCGCAGCTCCCGCCAGGACAATTCCTCCGCACTGGCGTAGAGCAGTGGCGGGAGGACGACGAGGCCGATGACGTCCGGGCTGATCTCGATCGTCGGAGTGCCCGGCAGCAGGGCCACGGCAAGGCCCGCGACCACAAGGAGGGAGGGGGCGGGGATCCGCCAGCGACGGGCGAAGGTCGCCACCACCGTGGCCAGTACCACGAGTGAAAGAACCGTACCCACGCTGCGCATGCCGTCCCCCTGGGGCTGTACGGGAGCCACCCTGACTCCCCGCCGACCAGACTTCCCGGCACACCGCGTCCACCCTATCCCGGAGCGCAGCCGTCAAGACAGTGTCAACGTCCTCGTCAGCGGCGCCAGAGACACGTCAAGACGCCGACTCCGGGCCGGGCGGAGCGCTTCTCTTTGAGGTGATGAACGACGTACCGCGCGGACGACTGAAGGTCTACCTCGGGGCCGCCCCAGGGGTCGGCAAGACCTACCGCATGCTCGACGAGGCACGGCGCCGCGCGTCCCGGGGCGAGGGCGTAGTGGTGGGGTTCGCGGAGTGCCACGGGCGCCCCAGGACCGAGGCCATGTGCGGCGGACTGGAGGTCGTGGAGCGGCTGAGCTGCGCCTACCGGGGCGGCGCGTTCGAGGAGATGGATACCGCCGCCGTGCTGGCGCGCCGCCCGCGGGTGGCGATCGTCGACGAGTTCGCCCACACCAACATCCCCGGCGGTGGACGGCATCCCAAACGCTGGCAGGACGTCGAGGACCTGCTCGCGGCCGGCATCGACGTGATCACCGCCGTCAACATCCAGCACCTGGAGTCCCTCAAGGACGTCGTCGAGAAGATCACCGGGGTGCCACAGCACGAGACGGTGCCCGACGAGGTGGTCCGGCGGGCGGAGCAGATCGAGTTCGTCGACATCCCGCCGGAGGGCCTGCGCCGCCGTATGGCGCACGGCAACATCTACGCCCCCGAGAAGATCGACGCGGCCCTCGCCAACTACTTCCGCCCCGGCAACCTCACCGCCCTGCGCCAGCTGGCCCTGCTCTGGACCGCCGACCGGGTCGACGAGGCGCTCCAGTCGTACCGCGCCGAGCACGCCATCGGCGGGGTGTGGGAGACCCGGGAGCGGGTGGTGGTCGCGCTGACCGGCGGCCCCGAGGGTGACACTCTGGTGCGACGGGCCGCGCGCATCGCCGCCCGGTCGGCCGGCGGCGACCTGCTCGCCGTGCACGTGGCCCGCAGCGACGGCCTGGCCGCCGGCGTCTCGCACGCCTCACTGGCCAGGCAGCGGCGGCTGGCGGAGGACCTCGGCGGCAGCTACCACTCGGTGGTCGGCGACGACGTGGCCACCGCCCTGGTCGAGTTCGCCCGCGCCGAGAACGCCACCCAGCTGGTCCTCGGCACCAGCCGCCGGGGCCGCCTGGAACGCTTCCTCACCGGTCCGGGGACGGGGGAGACCGTCACCGAACTCTCCGGCGACATCGACGTCCACCGGGTCACCCACGAGCGTGCGGGCCGAGGCACCCTCCTCCCCTCCCGCCGCCGCACCCTCTCCACCCGGCGCCTGGTCGCCGGCCCGGTCGCAGGCCTCGTGCTCCCGGTGCTGCTCACCGCCGTCCTCGCCCAGGTGCGCGGCACCGTCAACCTGACCAGCGAGGCCCTGCTGTTCCTGCTCGCGGTGGTCGGCGTGGCCTGCATAGGCGGGGTCACCTCCGCCGTGATCGCCTCCGTCACCGCGTCCCTGCTGCTCAACTACTGGTTCATCCCGCCCATCGGACAGTTCACCCTCGACGATCCCAACGCACTGCTCGCGCTCGCGGTGTTCGCGGTCGTGGCCGCCACCGTCGCCGGGGTCGTCGACCGCTCCCTGCGCCTGTCCCGGCGCGCGGCCCGGGCCACCGCCGAGGCGGAGACCATGTCGTCGCTGGCCGGCAGCATCGTGCGCGGTGGCCAGACCATCCCGGCCCTGCTGGAACGCACCCGCGAGACCTTCGGCATGGACTCCGCCGAACTCGTCGACGCGCCGCCCGACGCCGTCGACGCCACGGTGGTGCCGGCCGGCCCCGGCAACCACCTGGTCCTGCGCGGCCGTACGCCCTCCGCCTCCGAGCGACGGGTCCTTGCCGCGTTCGCCGCCCACGTCGGCTCGGCCGTCGAGCGGGCCCGGCTCGCCCAGGCCGCCGCCGAGGTCGAACCGGTACGCGCCGCCGACCGGATGCGCACCGCGTTGCTGCGCGCCGTCGGCCACGACCTGCGCACCCCGCTCGCGGCCGGCTGGGCGGCGGTCACCTCACTGCGCAGCCGGGAGGTCGAGTTCTCCCCGGAGGACCGCGACGAGCTCCTCGCCACCGCCGACGAGTCCATGGCCCGGCTGAGCCGCCTCGTCGACAACCTCCTCGACCTCAGCCGCCTGGAGGCCGGTGTGCTCCCCCTCAGCCTGCGGGCCACGGCGCTGGAGGAGGTACTCCCGGCGGCACTGGCGGACACCCCGGCGGTCGAGGTGCACGGCCATCCGGAGAACATGCCCCCGCTGCTGGCCGACCCGCCGCTGCTGGAACGTGTGATCGCCAACCTGGTCGGCAACGCGGCCCGCTACAGCCCGCCCGGCGCGCGGGTGCTGGTGACGGCGAGTGTGCTGGCCGGGCGCGCCGAACTCCGGGTCGTGGACCGGGGCCCCGGTCTGCCGGCGAACGGCCGTGACCGTCTCTTCGAGCCCTTCCAGCGCTTCGGCGACACCGACAACACCACCGGCCTCGGCCTCGGACTCGCCCTCGCCCGGGGGCTCACCGAGGCGATGGACGGCACCCTGACCCCCGAGGACACCCCGGGCGGCGGACTGACCATGGTCGTCTCGCTGCCCCTGGCCGATCGGGCCCACGCCTTCCTGATACCGCAGCGTGTAGGAGGTGCCTCATGACCACCGCAGCCGGCCTGGGACCTGCGACCTTCAGATGGCCCATGCCCACCAGGGACCGGGTCGCCCTCGCCACAGGCCTTGTCGTCCCCTTCCTCGTCTCCCTCGCCCTCGTCCCCTTCCGCACCGACCTGTCCCACACCAACGCGGCCCTGGTCCTCGTCGTGGTGGTCGTCGCCGTGGCCGCGCTGGGCAGCCGTACGGCCGGAGCCGTGGCGGCACTCTCGGCGGCGGCCTGGTTCGACTTCTTTCTCACTCGGCCGTACGAGACCTTCGACATCACCGCCACCGCCGACGTCGAGACGGCCGTGCTGCTGCTCGTCGTCGGTCTGGTCGTGGCCCGACTCGCGGCCCGCGCACGCAAGCTGGAGGTCGTCACGGTGACCGACGAGGGCTACCTCACCCGTATCCACACCACCGCCGAACTGGTGCAGTCCGCCAGGTCCGCCGACACCGTCGTGGACCATGTGCGCGGCGAACTGACGGCGCTGCTCGGCCTGTCCGGCTGCCGCTTCGAGTACGGCAGCCTGCTGGGACGGCCGCCCCGCCTCGGCACCGACGGCGGGCTCACCGTCGGTCGGCGGGCCTGGGACCCGGACCGGAGCGGCTGGCCGGAGGGCGAGATCGAACTGCGCGCGTACGGCAACGGGCACTACCTCGGCCGGTTCATGCTCACCCCGGGACCGGGGCCGGTACCTCCCTTGCGGGCGCGGCTGGTCGCGGTGACGCTGGCCGAGCAGACGGGGGCGGCGCTGGACACGGCGGGGCCGGTACGCGAAGCCTGACCGGGGTTATTCGAGCCCCGAGGCCTTGAAGACCCCCAGGGCGTTCTCCCGTTCGACGCGGTCGGCGAGGCGGCTCAACGCGGTCGCGCCGCACAGCAGGGTGCCGGCCGCGGCCGCCTTTCGCGCGCCCTCGTCCACGCGTCGCCACAGGGCCGGGTTGTCGACCAGGACCTGCGGGTCGATCTCCAGCCGGTCGCCGCACGCGTCCCGGAGCAGGAGCCGGGAGGAGATCCCGTCCAGGCAGCGGACCGAGACCAGCAGGTCCGTGCGGACCCTGCGGGTGCGCAGCAGCCGGCGGGAGGTGAGCCAGCCGTCGCCGGCGCGGACCCTGGCGGGGAAGAGGACGGCGAAGAGGAAGAGGGCGAGCGCGGTCCAGAAGAAGGCGCGCCACCAGGTGAAGGAGGCCGCCGCCCAGTCGACCAGGAGGAGAAGGACGAGGAGCGCACCGGCGCAACGGGCCGATGCGCGGACGTCCTTGGACCATCGGCGGTCCTCGGTGGGGCGGGCTGCGTCGCCTTGCTGCATGGGGTGAAGGTAGGGAATGGGGTGTGCTGAGGTCAGCACCTCGTCACGTGCCTTGACGAGACTCTTACGGTGGTCGGTCACCGCGGGCCATGGGGACGGTTCGCGCCACCGTGCCCCCTGGGGGCGCTGGGGTTCACCTCCGTCAAAAGGGCGTCAGGGTACCTCTGTTCAGCGCGAAGAACGCGCAAGGAGTTGTCGGGCACGGCCGGAACCGGACAGAACCTTGTCGGGCGTTTGTCCCGTTCCAAAGGAGCACCCCCATGTCCGTACTCACCGCCGAACCCGGCGCCGTTCCCGCAGGTGAGGAGCCGCCCGATACCGGCGAACGGCACCGGCTCACCGCCGTCACCGGCCTCGCCGCGCTGTCGCTGGACGCGATGGCGTCGGTGGCGTACGGCCCGGAGGCCATCGTGCTCGTGCTGGCCGCCGCCGGTGCGCACGGGCTCGGCTACACGCTGCCCGTCACCCTCGCCATCGCGGCCCTGCTGGCGGTGCTCGTCGCCTCGTACCGGCAGGTCATCGCGGCTTTCCCGGACGGCGGAGGGTCCTATGCGGTGGCCCGTACGCACCTAGGGGCCCGGACCAGCCTGGTCGCCGCCGCCTCCCTGGTTCTCGACTACGTCCTCAACGTGGCCGTGGCCGTGACCGCCGGTGTCGCCGCTCTCACCTCCGCCTTCCCGGGCCTCTACGCGGACCGGCTGTGGCTCTGTCTGGCCGTGCTGGTGCTGATCACCGGCGTGAACCTGCGGGGCATCGTGGAGTCGGCCAGGGCGTTCATCGTGCCCACCGTGGTGTTCGTCGGGTCCGTTTTCGTGCTGATCGTCGTGGGGTTGTTCCGGTCCGCGCCGGCCAGCACCGTCAGCGCCGCCGGGCATGCCTCCGTGCTCGCCGGCAACGCCTCCAGCGTCGGCGCCCTGCTCCTGCTGAAAGCTTTCGCCTCGGGTTGTGCCGCGCTCACCGGCGTCGAGGCCATCGCCAACGCCGTGCCCACCTTCCGGGTGCCGCGCGTCAAGCGGGCCCAGCACGCGGAGATCGCCCTCGGGGCCGTGCTCGGCGTGATGCTGATCGGGCTGTCGGTGCTGATCTCCCGGTTTCATCTACAGCCCGTGGCGGGCGTGACCGTCCTCGCCCAGCTCGCCGGCGCCGCGATCGGCCACAACTGGGGCTTCTACGTCGTCCAGTTCGCCACGATGATCCTGCTCGCCCTGTCCGCCAACACCTCGTTCGGCGGACTTCCGGTGCTGCTGAAGCTGCTCGCCCGGGACAACTATCTGCCGCACGTCTTCGCGCTGAAGGGTGACCGCCAGGTGCACCGGCACGGGGTGCTCGCCCTGGCCGTCGTCTCGGCCGCGCTGCTGGTGTTCTCCGGTGGCGACACCAACACGCTGGTGCCGCTGTTCGCCATCGGCGTCTTCGTCGGCTTCACCATCGCCCAGGTGGGCATGGTGAGGCACTGGAGGCTGGAGCGAGGGCCCGGCCGCCGGGGGAAGGCGTTGCTCAACGGCCTCGGGGCGGTGCTCACCGGGGTGGCCACCGTCGTCGTCACCGCCGGCAAGTTCACCGAGGGCGCCTGGCTCGTCGTCGTGATGCTGCCGCTGCTCGTCGCCGCCTTCGGCGCCGTGCACCGCGCCTATGGGCGGATCGGTGAGCGGCTAGGGCTCGGGCGGATCCCCGAGCCGCCGCACCGGGAGCGGTCGGTCGTGATCGTGCCGGTGTCGTCCCTGTCCCGGCTCACCTCCGAGGCGCTGTCCGCGGCCGCCTCCCTCGGTGACGAGGTCCGTGCCGTGACCGTCTGCCACCCCGACCCCGAGGACCGGGCCCAACTGCACGCCCTGGAGCGCGCCTGGGCCGAGTGGGACCCCGGGGTGCCGCTGGTCCGGCTGAGCTGCGAGCGGCGCACCCTCGGCCGCCCCATCGCCGCGTACGTCCGTGAGGTCGCCGCGTCCGAGCCGGCCACCCAGGTGACCGTGCTGATCCCGGAGACCGAGCCCGAGCGGCTGTGGCAGCGGCTGCTGCAGAACCAGCGCGGTGCGGTCGTCGCGCACGCCGTGCGCCGGGAGACCGACGCGGTGATCTGCCGACTGCGGTTCCGCCTTCCCTGACGCGCGTGCTGCGCCCGAGGCCCGCGTTCCCCCTGTTCAGGGGGTTTCCAGGGGCCAAGCAGCGGTTTCCGGTCGCGGATCGGTCCAGGGGGCGTAAGAGTCCCGTCAAAGGCGTGAACGCCGCCGTAAGGGACCCGTCAACGGGAGCCGAATCAGGCCAGAAAGACGCTTTCCTCTAACAGTCCGAGTCCGTTCCGAACCTCATCCAGGAGTTCACGATGGCCGATCTGGCCTTCGTCGTCACCGTGCTCGCGGGTTTCTTGCTGGTGGCCCTCGCCGCCAAGGGGGTGACCAAGCTGTGACCGCCGAGAACATCGTCGGCCTCGTCGTGGCCGTCGCCCTGCTGGGCTATCTCGTCCTCGCCCTGATCTTCCCGGAGAGGTTCTGAGACAGCCATGGGTCCCGTAACCGCCGCCGTGCTCCAGCTCGTCGCGCTCATAGGCGCGCTGGCGCTCTGCTATATCCCCCTCGGCAACTACATGGCGAAGGTCTACTCCTCCGACCAGCACTGGCGGGTCGAGAAGTGGATCTACAAGGGCATCGGCGCCAACCCTGACACCGAGATGCGCTGGCCCGCCTATCTGCGCGGGGTCCTCGCCTTCTCCGCGGTCGGCGTCCTCTTCCTCTACCTGCTGATGCGGCTGCAGGGCGTCCTGCCCGGCTCGCTCGGCTTCTCCTCGGTCAACCCGGCGCAGTCGTTCAACACGGCCGTCTCCTTCGTGACCAACACGAACTGGCAGTCGTACTACGGCGAGCAGTCCATGGGGCACCTCGTGCAGACCGCCGGTCTGGCCGTGCAGAACTTCATCTCCGCCGCCGTCGGCATCGCCGTCGCGGTGGCCCTGGTGCGCGGCTTCGCTCGCTCGCGCACCGGTGAGATCGGCAACTTCTGGGCCGACCTGGTCCGGGGTGTCGTCCGCATCCTCGTGCCGTTCGCCGTGATCGCCGCGATCATCCTGGTCGCCTGCGGAGCCATCCAGAACTTCTCCGGCATCCACGAGGTCGGTCAGTTCATGGGCGGCTCGCAGCAGTGGAACGGGGGCGCGGTCGCCTCCCAGGAGGCCATCAAGGAGCTGGGCACCAACGGTGGCGGCTACTTCAACGCCAACTCCGCCCACCCGTTCGAGAACCCCACGCCCTTCACCAACCTCTTCGAGATCTTCCTGCTCCTGCTGATCCCGTTCTCGCTGACCCGCACCTTCGGTGTGATGGTCGGCTCGGTCCGCCAGGGCTACGCGATCCTCGCCACGATGTTCACCATCTGGCTGAGCTTCGTCGCCCTGATGATGTGGACCGAGTTCGCCCACCACGAGGGCGCGCTCCAGATCGCGGGCGGGGCGACGGAGGGCAAGGAGGTCCGCTTCGGGGTCGGCGCCTCGTCGATCTTCGCGGTGTCGACCACCCTGACCTCGACCGGCGCGGTGGATTCCTTCCACTCCTCGTTCACCGGACTCGGCGGCGGTATCCACCTGCTCAGCATGATGCTGGGCGAGATCGCGCCCGGTGGTACCGGCTCCGGCCTCTACGGCATCCTGATCATGGCGGTCATCGCGGTGTTCATCGCCGGTCTGATGGTCGGCCGTACGCCCGAGTACCTGGGCAAGAAGATCGGCTCCCGTGAGATCAAGCTCTCGGCCATCTACATCCTGATCACACCGGCGCTGGTGCTCGTGTTCACCTCGATCTCCATGGCCCTGCCGACCCCGCCGCACTCCATGCTCAACCCCGGGGCGCACGGCTTCTCCGAGGTCCTGTACGCCTTCACCTCGGCGGCCAACAACAACGGCTCGGCCTTCGCGGGCCTGAACGCGAACACCGACTGGTACAACACTATGACCGGACTCGCGATGCTGTTCGGCCGCTTCCTGCCGATGGTGTTCGTGCTGGCGCTGGCCGGCTCGCTCGCCGAGCAGCGGCCCGTCCCGGCCACGGCCGGCACCCTGCGTACCGAGAAGCCGCTGTTCACCGGCCTGCTCGTCGGCGCGATCCTGATCATCACCGGTCTCACCTACTTCCCGGCCCTGGCGCTGGGCCCGCTGGCCGAGGGGCTGGCGTCGTGACCACCCGAACGGAAGCCCACGAGGACACCATGTCCACTCCCACCCTTGCGCCCCACCAGGACGCGCCGACCGGGCACAAGCCCGCCGAAGGCCGCGTCGGCGCCGGCCTGTTCGACCCCAAGCAGCTGATCAAGTCCCTTCCCGAGGCCTGCCGGAAGCTCGACCCGCGGGTGATGATCAAGTCGCCCGTGATGTTCGTGGTGTGGGTCGGGTCCGTCCTGACCACCGTCTTCTCCCTCACGGACCCGGGCAACTGGTTCGGCTGGGCGATCAGCGCCTGGCTCTGGCTGACCGTGATCTTCGCCAACCTGGCGGAGGCGGTCGCCGAGGGCCGCGGCAAGGCCCAGGCCGAAACCCTGCGCAAGGCCAAGACCGACACCGTCGCCCGGCGGCTGGCCGGTGACACCGAGGAGCAGGTGCCCGGCACCGAGCTGAAGATCGGTGACCTGGTGGTCTGCGAGGCCGGCGACATCATCCCCGGTGACGGTGACGTCGTCGAGGGCGTCGCCTCGGTCGACGAGTCGGCGATCACCGGTGAGTCTGCCCCGGTCATCCGGGAGTCCGGCGGTGACCGGTCCGCGGTCACGGGCGGTACGAAGGTGCTGTCCGACCGGATCGTCATCAAGATCACGACGAAGCCGGGCGAGACCTTCATCGACCGGATGATCAGCCTGGTGGAGGGCGCCGCCCGGCAGAAGACGCCGAACGAGATCGCGCTGAACATCCTGCTGGCCTCGCTGACGATCGTCTTCCTGCTGGCCGTCGCCACCCTGCCGCCGTTCGCGGACTACGCGGGCACCCATCTGACGATGGTCGTGCTGGTCGCCCTGCTGGTCTGCCTGATCCCGACCACCATCGGCGCGCTGCTGTCGGCGATCGGTATCGCGGGCATGGACCGCCTGGTGCAGCGCAATGTGCTCGCCATGTCGGGCCGCGCGGTCGAGGCCGCCGGTGACGTCTCCACGCTGCTGCTCGACAAGACCGGCACCATCACCCTCGGCAACCGCCAGGCTTCCGAGTTCGTGCCCGTGGGCGGCACCACCGAGGCCGCATTGGCCGACGCCGCCCAGCTGTCGTCGCTGGCCGACGAGACCCCCGAGGGTCGTTCCATCGTCGTACTTGCCAAGGAGAAGTACGGGCTGCGCGAGCGACACCAGGGCGAGCTGGCGCACGCCGAGTGGATCGCCTTCACCGCCCAGACCCGGATGTCCGGTGTCGACGTCGACGGCCGGAAGATCCGCAAGGGCGCGGCCGGGTCTGTCATCGCCTGGGTCCGCGAGCGGGACGGCACCGTGGCCGAGGACGCCGACACCCTCGCCAACCGGATCTCGGAGGCGGGTGGCACCCCGCTCCTTGTCGCGGTCGAGGACACGGAGGGCGCCCGGATCCTGGGCGTCATCCACCTCAAGGACGTCGTCAAGGACGGCATGCGGGAGCGGTTCGACGAGCTGCGCCGCATGGGCATCAAGACCGTCATGATCACGGGTGACAACCCGCTGACCGCCAAGGCGATCGCCGAGGAGGCGGGCGTCGACGACTTCCTCGCCGAGGCCACCCCCGAGGACAAGATGGCCCTCATCAAGCGGGAGCAGGCCGGCGGCAAGCTGGTCGCGATGACCGGTGACGGCACCAACGACGCCCCGGCCCTGGCCCAGGCGGATGTCGGCGTGGCGATGAACACGGGTACGTCGGCCGCCAAGGAGGCCGGCAACATGGTCGACCTCGACTCCAACCCGACCAAGCTCATCGAGATCGTCGAGATCGGCAAGCAGCTGCTGATCACCCGCGGTGCGCTGACCACGTTCTCCATCGCCAACGACGTCGCGAAGTACTTCGCGATCATCCCGGCGCTGTTCGCGGCGGTCTACCCGGGCCTGGACAAGCTCAACATCATGAGGCTGTCCTCCCCGGACTCGGCGATCCTGTCGGCCGTCATCTTCAACGCGCTGATCATCATCGCGCTGGTGCCGCTCTCCCTGAAGGGCGTGCAGTACCGGCCGGTGAGCGCCGACAGGATGCTGCGGCGCAACCTCACGATCTACGGCATCGGCGGGCTGATCGCGCCCTTCATCGGGATCAAGATCATCGACCTGCTCATCTCCCTCATCCCCGGGCTGTGACTTCTTGAAGGCGTGCTGATCACCATGAACAATTCGCTTACCAACACCGCCCGGTTGCTCGGGGCGGGCCTGCGCGCCCTCCTCGTGCTGACCGTGGTGACGGGCGTCATCTACCCGCTGGTCATCACCGGCATAGCCCAGGCCGCGTTCCACAACAAGGCGAACGGCTCCGAGATCAAGGCGGACGGCAGGGTCGTCGGCTCCTCCCTGATCGGACAGTCGTACAACCTGCCCCTGAAGAAGGGTCAGCAGACCCCGGACGCGGACCTGAAGTGGTTCCAGGGCCGCCCGGCCAACGGCCTCGGCAGCAACAGCGTCAACACCCAGTACAAGCTGATCCTTTCGGGCGCCACCAACCTCGCCGCCGACAACAAGGTGCTCATCCAGCAGGTCAAGGACGCCAAGGCCGCGGTCGTCAAGGACAACTCGGTGCCCGGCTACACGGTCAGGCCCTCCCAGGTGCCCGCCGACGCCGTGACGTCCTCGGGCTCCGGCCTCGACCCGGACATCTCACCGGCCTACGCCGAGCTCCAGGTCCACCGGGTCGCCGCCGAGAACAACCTCTCCGTCGCCCGGGTGGAGAAGGTGGTGAAGGACCACACCGACGGCCGCACCCTTGGCTTCATGGGGGAGCCCCGGGTGAACGTCCTCGGGCTCAACATCGCGCTGAAGGAACTGATCAAGGGCAACTGATGACCCGAGTGCTGGTCGTGGAAGACGACCCACAGCTCGTACGCGCACTCGTGATCAACATGCAGGCACGCCAGTACGGAGTGGACGCGGCGCCCGACGGCGCCACGGCCCTCCGGCTGGCGGCCGCGCGTCAGCCGGACGTGGTGATGCTCGACCTCGGACTGCCCGACATGGACGGGGTCGACGTCATCAAGGCGCTGCGCGGCTGGACCCGCGTACCGATCCTGGTGCTGTCGGCGCGTCAGGCCTCCGAGGAGAAGGTCGCCGCGCTGGACGCGGGCGCCGACGACTACATCACCAAGCCGTTCAGCATGGACGAACTCCTCGCCCGGCTGCGGGCGGCGGTCCGCCGTACCGAGGACGCGGCGCTCGCCCCCGAGACCATCCTGGTGGAGACGGCCGACTTCACCATAGACCTGCTCGCCAAGAAGGCCGTACGGGCCGGCCACGACGTACGCCTCACCCCCACCGAGTGGCATCTGCTGGAGATCCTGGTCACCAATCCCGGCCGGCTCATCACGCAGAAACACCTGCTGCGCGAGGTGTGGGGTGTCTCCCAGAGCGACAAGACCAACTATCTGCGGGTCTACATGGCCCAACTCCGCCGCAAACTGGAGGCGGACCCCTCGCACCCCCGGTACCTGATCACCGAGCCCGGCATGGGCTACCGCTTCGAAGGATGACATGGCACGCGGCAGGCTTCGGATCTACCTCGGTGCGGCTCCCGGCGTGGGCAAGACCTACGCCATGCTCTCCGAGGCCCACCGCAGGATCGAACGGGGCACCGACTGTGTCGTCGCGTTCGTCGAGCACCACGGGCGGCCGCGCACCGAGGTGATGCTGCACGGCCTGCAGGAAATCCCGCGCAGGGAACTGGAGTACCGGAGCGCGGTGTTCAAGGAGATGGACGTGGACGCCGTCCTCGCGCGCCGCCCGCAGGTGGCCCTCGTCGACGAACTCCCGCACACCAACATCCCGGGCTCCCGCAACGTCAAACGCTGGCAGGACGTGGAGGAGTTGCTGGCCGCCGGGATCGATGTCATCTCCACGGTGAACATCCAGCATCTGGAGTCGCTGGGCGATGTCGTCGAGTCCATCACCGGGGTGCGGCAGCAGGAGACCGTGCCGGACGAGGTGGTGCGGCGCGCCGACCAGATAGAGCTGGTCGACATGTCCCCGCAGGCGCTGCGCCGCCGTATGGCGCACGGCAACGTCTACCAGCCGGACAAGGTCGACGCGGCCCTGTCCAACTACTTCCGGCCCGGCAACCTGACCGCCCTGCGTGAACTCGCGCTGCTCTGGGTCGCGGACCGGGTCGACGAGTATCTGAACGAGTACCGCAGCGAGCACCGGGTCTCGAAGATCTGGGGTTCGCGGGAGCGGATCGTGGTCGGCCTGACCGGCGGCCCGGAGGGGCGGACCCTCATCCGGCGCGCGGCACGGCTGGCCGAGAAGGGCGCCGGCGGCGAGGTCCTTGCCGTCTACATCTCCCGCAGCGACGGCCTGACCTCGGCCTCCCCGAAGGAACTCGCCGTCCAGCGCACCCTGGTCGAGGACCTCGGCGGCACCTTCCACCATGTCGTCGGCGACGATGTCCCAGGCGCCCTGCTCGACTTCGCGCGCGGGGTGAACGCCACCCAGATCGTGCTCGGCGTCTCCCGGCGCCGGAGCTGGCAGTACGTCTTCGGGCCGGGCGTCGGGGCCACGGTCGCCCGGGACTCGGGGCCCGACCTCGACGTCCACCTCATCACGCACGCCGAGGCGGGCAAGGGGCGGCTCCCGCTGGGGCGTTCGGCGCGGCTCGGCCGGTCCCGGATCATCTGGGGCTGGCTTGCCGGCGTGCTCGGACCGGTCCTGCTCACCTGGCTGCTGACCGGCGTCGCACCGGAGGTGGGCCTGGCCAACGACATGCTGCTGTTCCTTGCCTTGACGGTCGCGGCGGCCCTGCTCGGCGGTCTGCTACCGGCGCTCACCTCGGCGGTCGTCGGCTCCCTGCTGATCAACTGGTTCTTCACCCCGCCCGTCCACACCCTGACCATCGCCGATCCCGAGAACATCGTCGCCATCGCGATCTTCGTCGGGGTGGCGGTGTCGGTAGCCTCCGTCGTGGACCTGGCGGCCCGCCGCACCCAGCAGGCGGCCCGGCTGCGCGCCGAGTCGGAGATCCTGTCCTTCCTCGCCGGCAGTGTGCTGAGAGGGGAGACGAGTCTGGAGGCGCTCCTGGAACGGGTGCGGGAGACCTTCGGCATGGAGTCGGTGGCGCTGCTGGAGCGGGCGGACGACGTGGCGCCGTGGACCTGCGCGGGCAGCGTCGGACCGCAACCGTGTCAGTCACCGGAGAACGCGGACGTCGACGTGCCGGTCGGCGACCGTATGACGCTCGCTCTGTCCGGGCGGGTGCTGCCGGCCTCCGACCGGCGGGTGCTGGCCGCGTTCGCCGCGCAGGCCGTCGTCGTACTCGACCGGCAGCGGCTCCAGCAGGAGGCGGATCAGGCCAAGGAGCTGGCGGAGGGGAACCGGATCCGCACCGCCCTGCTGGCCGCCGTCAGCCACGATCTGCGGACCCCGCTGGCCGGTATCAAGGCGTCGGTGTCGTCGCTGCGTTCGGACGACGTCGAGTGGTCCGAGCAGGACCGGGCGGAGCTCCTGGAGGCCATAGAGGCGGGCGCCGACCGGCTCGACCACCTCGTCGGGAACCTCCTCGACATCACCCGTCTGCAGACCGGCACCGTCACGCCCATCGTCCGTGAGGCCGACCTGGACGAGGTGGTGCCGATGGCGCTCGGCGGGGTCCCCGAGGACAGCGTCGAGCTGGACATCCCGGAGACGCTGCCCATGGTCCATGTCGACAAGGGGCTGCTGGAGCGGGTCGTGGCCAACGTGGTGGAGAACGCCGTCAAGTACAGCCCCGCGGACACCCCCGTGCTGGTGAGGGCCAGCTCCATAGCCGACCGGGTGGAGGTGCGGGTCGTGGACCGGGGGCCCGGCGTCCCGGACGAGGCCAAGCAGCGCATCTTCGAGCCCTTCCAGCGGTACGGCGACTCCCCGCGCGGTGCCGGTGTCGGCCTGGGCCTGGCCGTGGCCCGGGGCTTCGCCGAGGCGATGGGCGGCGCGCTCACCGCCGAGGACACCCCGGGCGGCGGGCTCACGATGGTGCTGAGCCTGCCGCTGTCACCGGGGCGCAGACCCGGACGGCCGGACCTCTCGACGGCGACGTCACTGTCGTAGGGCCGACTGGGACGCCGTGACGTCTCAGCACGGCAACTTCCGTGCGCTCAGCGGCAGACGCCAGGTGTTGCGGCGGTGCATGGACGCCAGGGCCTCCTCCAGCGGGGACGGCGGAACCGCGAGGACCGGGCAGGTGGCGTGGGCCAGGCAGTAGCGGGCGACCCGACCGGAGAAGGCGCGGTACCAGCGGCGTCGGCCCGCGCCGACAACGAGGATGTCGTCCTCCCGGTTCGCCGTCTCCACCAGGGCGAGGCCTGGAGTGGCGCGTACGACGAGACCGTGCAGCGGGACGCCGGGCGGCCCGGCCTCGCCGAAGAACTCGTCGAGCACGTCCAGCAGCCGCTGCCGGGCCGCCCGCTGCCACTCCGCGACCAGGGCCGGCGGGGCAGGCGTGCGACGCGCCGCCAGTTCACCGCCCGGCGGCTCCCAGGCCAGCACCGGCCACAGCTGCGCCTCCCGCCGCCGGGCCTCCGCCGCCGCCCGGCACAGGGCCGTGACGCTGCGAAGCGAACCGCTCACACCGACGACGACCCGACCGGCCGGGCAGATGTCGTAACCGGACATGTATCCACCGAACTTCCGCAGCGGCCCCCGGGCGGCTCCCGGGAGCGGGACCGCCTTCATGACACTGCGCGGGCCGGGTCCGGGCCAGCTCCCCGGCCACTTCTTGGCACGCCTCTGACGCCCGCGACCAGCATCGACGGCCTGCCCGTCAGCGTCCCGTCAACGTCAGGGCGCTGACCGTCAGCGTCCCGTCATGAGGGATCGGAGGACCGCCGGGGGAGGGCATAGCGTCATGGGTGCGCCCCGGTCGGCCTCCCCGCTGCCGGGGCACCCCAGCTCAACCCTGTGCCAGGAGGCATCCCATGCAAGAACTCTTGTGCGGTGACGATCCGGAGCCTTCCGATCGCCGCCCGGCCGGACCCCTGTTCGTACCGGTCCGGCCGGGACCCGAGGGGTGCACGGTCCGGCTGTTCCGCACCCCCCTCGGCGAGCGCACCGCCGTCGGTTTCACCTCGGCCCGCGGACTCGCCGCCACGCTCGGCCCCGACCAGGCCTGGATCCGGCTCGCCGAACCCGCGCTGCGCGCCGTGACCGCACCGCTCGGCGTCACCGTCGTCACGGTCGATCCCCAGCTGTCGGCCCCGGCCCCCACGCCCGTGCGGCCCCTCACGCCTGTCGCCGCGTCCCCGCGGATCGCACGAATCGCCTGAGCACGAATCGCCTGAGAGGGGAGCGATCGATGACCACCCTGCACGAACCCGTCGTCACCACCACACCCGCCGATCTGTCGGTGTGGCCCGCCTCCACCACCGAGCCCCGGCCCGGCGAGACGGCCGTGGGCGGTGTCCCGCTCGCCGAGGTCGCCGACCGCTTCGGCACGCCCATCTACGTCCTGGACGAGAACGAGGTCCGCGAGCGCTGCCGCACCTACCGGCACGCCTTCCCGGACGCCGAAGTCCTCTACGCGGCCAAGGCGTTCCTGTGCCGGGCCGTGGTCCACTGGACGGAGGAGGAGGGCCTCGGCCTGGACGTCTGCTCGGCCGGCGAACTGGAACTCGCGGTCACCACCGGGTTCCCGCCGGAGCGGATCGTCCTGCACGGCAACGCCAAGTCCCCGCGCGACCTGGAGACCGCACTGCGGCTGGGCGTGGGCCGGGTCGTGATCGACAGCCCCTCGGAGATCGCCCGGCTCGCCGCCGCCGTCGGGCCCGACAGGCAGCAGAAGGTCATGGTCCGGGTGGTGCCCGGGATCAGCGCGGGCGGCCACGAGAAAGTCCGTACGGGAACGGACGACCAGCAGTTCGGCCTCTCCATCGCCGACGGTCACGCCCAGCACGCCATCGCCCGGATACTGGACCAGCCGCAGCTCCAACTGACCGGACTGCACTGCCACCTGGGCTCCCAGATCACCAGCGTCAAGCCGTACCTGGCCGCGGTGCGCCGGATGGTCGGGCTCATGGCCCGGTTGCACCGACAGCACGGCCTGGTGCTGCCCGAGCTGGACCTGGGCGGCGGCCACGGCATCGCCTACCGGCCCGGCGAGGCGGCCCTCGACCTCACCGCCCTGGCCCGCCGGGTGCGCGCCGAGTTGACGCAGGCGTGCGCGGCGGCCGGGCTGCCCGTGCCCCGTCTGATCATCGAGCCGGGGCGGGCGATCGTGGGTCCGGCGGGCGTCGCCGTGTACCGCGTCCTCGCCGTGAAGAAGACCGGCGAGCACACCTTCGCCGCCGTCGACGGCGGTATGAGCGACAACCCGCGGCCCGCGCTCTACGGCGTCCGCTACGCACCCCGGCTCATCGGCCGCACCAGCGGCGCGGCTCTGGCACCGGTGACCGTCGTGGGCCGGCACTGCGAGGCCGGGGACATCCTGGCCGCCGACGCCGAACTCCCCGCCGACCTGCGCCCCGGCGATCTGCTCGCGGTCCCGGTGGCCGGTGCGTACCACCTCTCCATGGCCTCCGGCTACAACCTGGTGGGCCGCCCGCCGGTCACCGCGGTCCGTGACGGCCACGCCCGCCTGCTGGTCCGCCGCGAGTCCCTGGAGGACATCCGCCGCCGGGACGTCGGACTCTAGCCCGGCCCGACCCCCTCCGGCCGAGCGCCGGCAGGTTGGTCGCACTGACGCCCGGGCGGGCCGGCCCCTCACCCACTCACGCCGGCCGGCCCGCCCGGGCCCCACGGGCGGGCCGGCCGGGCACGAAGGACACTGTTGCCGACCGTCCCACCGGCCGTGATGAGGTCCCGATGGCGTATGGCCTGGCACGTCGTGAACTGAGACCGAGGGTTCCGCTGCGCCCGGGCGAGGGTGACAAGCACGGTCTGACCACCCTGGAGGGCCTGGCCGCGCTGTCCCTGGACGCGCTCAGCTCGGTGGCGTACGGCCCCGAGGCGATCGTGCTGGCCCTGGTGGTCGCCGGCACCGGGGCGCTCAGCGCCACCCTGCCCATCACCCTCGCGATCACCTTCCTGCTCGCCGTGCTCGTCGTGTCGTACGGACAGGTCATCGCCGCTCACCCGGACGGCGGTGGCGCCTACGCCGTCGCCAAGGCGGACCTGGGCGCCACCGCGAGCCTGCTCGCCGCCGCCAGCCTGGTCGTCGACTACGTGCTCACCGTGGCCGTCAGCCTCGCCGCCGGCGCCGACGCCCTCGCCTCGGCCTTCCCGCCCCTGGCCCACGACAAGCTGCTCGTCTGCCTGATCGGCCTCGCCCTGCTGACGGCCGTGAACCTGCGGGGCGTCGCCGAGAGCGCCCGGGTGCTGATGCTGCCGACCCTCCTGTTCATCGTGGCGGTCCTCGGCGTGATCCTCCTCGGCCTGCTGCGCTCGCACCCGGTCGCCGTCGTCGGCACCCACCAGCCCGTGCACGCGACCGAGGCGCTGAGCGCGCTGGTCATCCTCAAGGCGTTCTCGTCCGGCTGTTCGGCCCTGACCGGCGTGGAGGCCATCGCCAACGCCGTACCGACCTTCCGTCCCCCCAGTGTCAAGCGGGCCCAGCGCACCGAACTGATGCTCGGCGCGCTGCTGGGCACCATGCTGATCGGCCTGGCGGTCCTGATCCACCGCGACCATGTGGCCCCGCGGGGCGGGGTGACCGTCCTCGCCCAGCTCACCGCGGGCGCCTACGGCACCGGCTGGCCCTACTACGCCACCAACCTCGTCGTCACCCTTGTCCTGGGCCTGGCCGCCAACACCAGCTTCGGCGGGCTGCCGGTGCTGATGAGCCTGCTCGCCCGCGACCACCGGCTGCCCCACCTCTTCGGCCTGCGCGCCGAACGCCCGGTCTACCGCTACGGCGTACTGGCCCTCGCCCTGCTCGCCGCGCTGCTGCTGCTCGCCACCGACGCCGACACCCACCGGCTGCTCCCGCTCTTCGCCATCGGCGTCTTCATCGGCTTCACCCTCAGCCAGCTCGGCCTGGTCAGGCACTGGGCGACCCAGCGCCCGCCCGGCTGGAAGCGCCATGCGCTGATCAACGGCACCGGCGCCCTGCTCACCACCCTGGCCGGTGTCATCCTGCTGCTCACCAAGTTCCTCGCCGGCGCCTGGGTGGTCGTGCTCGCCGTACCGCTGCTGATGCTGCTGTTCGCCCGCATCGAGCGCTACTACACCGCCGTGGGCGAGGAGCTGGAGCTCGGGCGGATCCCGCCGCCCCCACCCCGGCGCACCGGCAGTCTGGTGATCGTGCCGATCGGCGAGGTCAGCAAACTCTCCCGGCACGCCCTCGGCGCCGCCCTCGCCCTCGGCGACGAGGTGGTCGCCGTCGCGGTGCACGCGGACCCGGCCAGGTCCCGTGCGCTGGAGGAGGCCTGGCAGCGGTGGAACCCCGGAGTGCGCCTCGACATCGTCAACAGCCCGCACCACTCCCTGGTGCAGCCGATCGTCGAGTACGTGCAGCGGGCGTCGCAGGACGGCCGTCAGGTCGCCGTCCTCATCCCCGAGGTGGAGCCGAGGCACCGCCGCTACGAGATCCTCCAGAACCAGCGCGGTCTGCTCCTCGCCACCGTCCTGCGGGCCCGCACCGACGTCGTGGTCTGCCTGATCCCGTACCGCCT
Organism: Streptomyces sp. NPDC005866; assembly: GCF_040629895.1. NCBI lineage: Bacteria > Bacillati > Actinomycetota > Actinomycetes > Kitasatosporales > Streptomycetaceae > Streptomyces > Streptomyces sp. NPDC005866. Next base: position 31,562 of record NZ_JBEXWP010000036.1, on the reverse strand, counting down.
GAAGCTGTAGAACCCGCCTTGTCGGGCCTCGAACAGCCCCTTACAGTGCGCCTCGTAATGTTCGCCGACCTCGCCGAAACTTTCGGCGGCGCCTGGGGAGGGCACGCACATGCGGACGTACGACAACCCGGTCATCCCCGGTTTTCACCCCGATCCGAGCGTGTGCCGAGTGGGGGAGGACTACTACCTGGTGTGTTCCAGCTTCGAGTACTTCCCCGGTGTCCCGCTCTTCCACAGCCGGGACCTGGTGCACTGGCGGCAGATCGGCAACGTGCTCGACCGGCCCGGCCAGTTGGCGCTGCCGGACGAGACGCCGGCCTCGGGCGGCGTATACGCCCCGACGATCCGGCACCACGACGGGCTCTTCCACGTCATCACCACCAACGTCAGCGGCCGCGGCAATCTCCTCGTCACTGCCGAGCGCCCCGAGGGGCCGTGGTCCGACCCGGTCTGGATCGACCTGCCGAGCATCGACCCCGACCTCGCCTGGGACGACGACGGCCAGTGCTGGTGTGCCGTGGCGGGGGTGGCGGTGGCCCGGATCGACACCCGGACGGGGAAGGTGCTGGAGGGGCCCCTGCCGATGTGGTCCGGGACCGGGCTGCGCGACCCCGAGGCGCCGCATCTCTACCGGGTCGGGCAGTGGTGGTACCTGCTGATCGCAGAGGGCGGCACCGCTCTCGGGCACGGGGTGTCCGTGGCGCGCGCCCGTTCGCCGCGCGGGCCCTGGGAGGCCGCGCCGGGCAATCCGCTGGTCTCCCATCGGGGCACCGGCGAGCCGGTCCAGTGCACCGGGCACGCCGACCTCGTCCAGGCGGCCGACGGGAGTTGGTGGGCGGTGCTGCTCGGCACCCGCCCGCGCGGCTGGTTCCCGGAGTTCCACGTCCTCGGCCGCGAGACCTTCCTGGCCCCGGTGGAGTGGGTGGACGGCTGGCCGCGCATGGGGCCGGTGCGGGAGCGTGAGCAGGCCCCGGCCGTCTGGCACCCGGTAGAACAGCCGCCCGTACGGGACGACTTCACGGCCGCCGCCCTCGGACCGCACTGGATCTCCCCGCGCAGCCGGCCGGACGGCTCCTGGTCGCTCGCCGAACGGCCCGGGTGGCTGACCCTCACGGCCACCGGGGACAGCCTCGACCGGGCCGGGCACACCTTCGTCGGCCGCCGCCAGCAGCACGCGCAGTGCCGTGCCGCCGCACTGCTCGACCCGGGCTCGGCACGCGCGGGCCTCTCGGTCCGTGTCGACGAGGCCCACCACTACGACCTGGAGGTGAGCGGCGGAACGGTGAGCGCCGTCGCACGGATCGGGCCGCTGCGGCAGCGGATCTGCGAACACCCCGTGCCACAGGGCCCGGTGGCCCTCGTCATCGAGATCGGCACGACCCGGGTGCCGCCGCCGACCGCCACCGCGCCCGGGCAGTCCGGGACGACCGGAATCCGCCCGGCCGGGCCCGATGCCGTGACCCTTTCGATCGAAACGTCCGCCGGTGTCGTTCGGCTGGCCGAACTCGACGGGCGGTATCTCTCCACCGAGGTGGCGGGCGGGTTCACCGGCCGCGTCATCGGTATCTACGTCACCGGGGGCCGGGCCGCCTTCGACTGGTTCGAGTACGCGCCCATCAGCTGATGCGCGACACCTTGACGCTCCTGATCCGTCTTCCTAGAGTCGCGGTTCGGAACGTTCGGAGAAAGTGTCGAATGTTTCGAGTGAGATCGACGCTGAGCCCTCGAAAGCTTCGAAGTCCCCGGAGAACCATCGAACCAGGACGGCGTCGGTCGTCCCGTACCCCAAGGAGCGCATCATGGGCGACCCGGCACTGTCCCGTCGCGGTTTCCTGGCGGCCACCGCGGCCGCCGGACTGGGCATGACCGCCCTCAGCGGCTGCGGCGGAGGCTCGGACGGAGGATCGTCGGGGACCACCACCATCGAGTGGTGGAACATCTCCACGACCAACCCGACCAAGGGCGTCTGGGCCGCCCTCGCCAAGAAGTTCGAGGCGCAGAACCCCAAGGTCAAGGTAAAGATCGTGCAGTTGGAGAACGACGCCTACAAGTCGAAGATGACGGCGCTGACCGCCTCCGGGAAGCTCCCCGACATCTTCCACACCTGGGGCGGCGGTGTCCTGCGGCAGCAGGTCGACGCCGGGCTCGTCGAGGACCTCACCGACCCCACCAAGTCCTGGGCCGAAGGACTGCTCCCGGTCGCCAAGGAGCCGTACCTCCTCGACAACAAGACGTACGGCATCCCCTTCGACATCGGAATGATCGGCTTCTGGTACAACAAGGCGCTCTTCAAGAGGGCCGGGATCAGCACACCCCCCGCCACCTGGAGCGCCTTCCTCGACGCCGTGAAGAAGCTGAAGGCCGCCGGTGTCACCCCGCTCGCGCTGGCCGGCAAGGAGAGCTGGACCGGCATGTACTACTGGGCGTACCTGGCGATGCGCACCGCCGGGATCGACGCCCTCAAGAAGGCCGACGACGACAAGGACTTCACCGGCGCCGGGCTCGTCCAGGCCGGACAGCATCTGAAGGACCTCGTCGCCCTGGAGCCGTTCCAGAAGGGCTTCCTGGGCGCCGCCTACTCCAGCCCGACCGGCCAGGCCGCCACCGTCGGCAACGGCAAGGCCGCGATGGAGCTGATGGGCCAGTGGGCCCCGGTCGTCGAGGCCGACGCCGGCAAGGGGGTCGGCGCGAACCTGGGCTTCTTCCCGTTCCCGGCCGTGGACGGCGGCAAGGGCACCGTCACCGAGGTGTTCGGAGGCGGCGGCGGGCACGCGTTGCGCGCCGACGCCCCGCAGGCGGCCGTCGACTTCCTGAAGTTCTTCGCCTCCGAGACCACCGACGTCGAACTGGTGAAGAAGACCGGTGTGCTGCCCGTCGTCCCCGCCGCCGAGAGCGCGCTGACCGACGCCAACCTGGGGCTCGTACAGACCCAGTTGAAGGCCGCCACCGGCTTCCAGCTCTACCTCGACCAGGCCTACGCGCCCGCCGTCGGCCAGCAGGTCAACGACAGCGTGGCCGGTCTGATCGCCGGGTCCAAGTCGCCCGAAGACGTGACCCGGGCGATCACCAAGACCGCGAAGGAAGAGCAGTAGGCCGGACGATGACATCGACCTACCCGCCCGGCACGCGGTCGGGACCGGACGCCCCGCCCCAGCCGCCCCCGTCCGCCGGCCGGACCCACTCCCGGCGCCGACTGCTGAACTGGCTCACCGCGATGGGCTTCCAACTGCCCGCCCTGGTGCTGTTCGGCGTGCTCGTCCTGCTGCCGATCCTGTTCGCGGTGTACGCCTCGTTCTTCCGCTGGGGCGGCTTCGGCATGCCGTCCGACTACACCGGCACCGACAACTTCACCCGGCTCTTCCAGGACGACGTCTTCCTCGGCGACCTGTGGCGCTGTCTGCTCCTGGTCCTGCTCTCGCTGGCGCTGCAACTGCCGTTCGCGCTCGCCATGGCGGTCCTGCTCAACCAGAGGCTCCGGGGCCGGGCCGTCTACCGGATGCTGTTCTTCGCGCCGTACGTGCTGTCCGAGGCGATCACCGGTGTGCTGTTCGGCATGATCTTCGCGCCCGGCCAGGGGCTCGCCGACCATGTGCTGGGAGCCTTCGGGCTCGACGGCCTCGGCGGGGAGTGGTTCTCCGACCCCTCCACCGTGATGGCCACCCTCTTCCTGGTCATGACCTGGAAGTACTTCGGCTTCCACATGATGCTCTACCTGGCCGGACTCCAGTCCATCCCCGCCGAGTTGACGGAGGCGGCGATCGTCGACGGTGCGAACTCCTGGCAGCGCTTCCGCCATGTCACCCTGCCGCTGCTCGCCCCGACCCTGCGCATCAGCGTCTTCCTGTCGGTCATCGGCTCCATCCAGCTCTTCGACCTGGTCTGGGTGATCACCGCGGGCGGTCCCGACCACCACTCGGAGACCATGGCCGTGACCATGTTCCAGTACGGCTTCAAGCGTTACCAGGTCGGCTACGCCAGCGCGATCAGCGTGGTCATGTTCGCCATCAGCCTCGTCTTCGCCCTCGCCTACCAGCGGTTCGTGCTCCGCCGGGACCTGGCGGGCGCCACCACGAACATGAGGGGAGACGGCGCATGAGCGGCCGTAGGACGACCGTACGGAACCTGCCCCTGCACCTGGTCCTCGTCCTGGTCGGCGCGGTGATGGTCGTACCCCTGCTGTACGCCGCCCTGTCCGGGTTCAAGTCCACGGACGAGCTGTCCCGCAACCCGGTCGGGCTGCCCGGCTCCTGGATCGTCTCCAACTACACCGACATCCTCGGTTCCGGCTCGTTCTGGCGGCTGGTCGGCAACAGCACGCTGATCGCGGTGGGCACGACCGTGCTGGTGGTCGCTGTGTCGGCACTCGCGGCCTTCTCCTTCGCGCGGTTCGCCTTCCGTGGCCGCGAGGTGCTGTTCACGGTGTTCACGATGGGCCTGATGTTCCCGTTCGCGGTGGCGGCCCTGCCGCTGTTCCTGCTGCTGCGCTCGATGAACCTGCTCGACAACCCGCTGGGCGTGATCCTCCCGCAGGCCGCGTTCGGACTGCCGATGACCATCATCATCCTGCGGGGCTTCTTCCGGGAGATCCCCGGCGAGCTGGAGGAGGCGGCCACCCTGGACGGCTGCGGGCCGTTCGCCTTCTTCTGGCGGATCCTGCTGCCCATGGCCCGGCCCGCGCTCGGCACGGTCTCCGTGCTGGCGGTGGTCACCAGCTGGAACAACTTCCTGCTCCCGCTGCTGGTCTTCACCGACTCCACCTGGTGGACCATCCCGATCGGCGTGCAGCAGTTCCAGGGCCAGTACTCCTCGGACACCGCCCGGGTCTTCGCCTATCTGGTCCTCGCCATGGTCCCCGCCCTGGCCTTCTACTCGGTCGCCGAGCGGCAGCTCGTCGGCGGCCTCACCGCCGGCGCCACCAAGGGCTGAATCCCCGCTGACCACCCCTACTGATCAATCCTTCTTGATCGGAGTCACACGATGTCCCGCACACGTCTCAGACTCGCCGGTGCCCTCGCGCCCGTGCTCGTGGCGGCGGGGGTGGCCACCGGCCCCGCCGCCCAGGCTCACGACCGGCAGCCCACCCTCGCCGAGCTGGCCCAGCGGCACGGCCGCTACTTCGGCAGCGCCACCGACAACCCCGAACTCACCGACATCGCCTACACCAGGCTGCTCGGCACCGAGTTCGACATGATCACGCCCGGCAACGGTATGAAGTGGTACGCCACCGAGCCCCAGCAGGGCGTCTTCGACTGGACCAACGGCGACGAGATCGTCGACCTGGTCCGCAGGAACCACCAGCGGGTCCGCGCCCACACCCTGGTCTGGCACAGCCAGCTGCCCGACTGGCTCACCTCCCGCGACTGGACGGCCACCGAACTGCGGGCGGTGCTGAAGAAGCATATCCAGACGGAGGTACGGCACTACCGGGGCAAGGTGTACTCCTGGGACGTCGTCAACGAGGCCTTCAACGAGGACGGCAGCTACCGCGAGACCCTCTGGTACAAGACGCTGGGCCCCGGCTACATCGCCGACGCGCTGCGCTGGGCCCACCAGGCCGACCCGCACGCCAAGCTCTACCTCAACGACTACAACATCGAGGCCACCGGCCCGAAGAGCGACGCCTACTACGCGCTCGCCCAGGAGCTGAAGGCCGAGCAGGTGCCGCTGAACGGCATCGGCTTCCAGGCCCACCTCGCCCTCCAGTACGGCTATCCGAGCACCCTGGAGGACAACCTCCGCCGCTTCTCGCGCCTCGGCCTGGACACCGCGCTCACCGAGGTGGACGTCCGGATGCAACTGCCGGCCACGGACGAGAAGCTGGCCCAGCAGGCGACCTGGTACGCGGACCTGACCAAGGCCTGCCTTGCGGTACGGCGGTGCGTGGGCGTGACGGTCTGGGACTACACGGACAAGTATTCGTGGATCCCGGCGTTCTTCCCCGGCGAGGGCGCGGCCCTGCCCTGGGACGAGCAACTCGCTCCCAAGCCGGCCTACTTCGCGCTGCGCCGAGCGCTCGGCTACAGGGGGTAGCCATCTCCGGACGCACGTCGGGGCCGGTTCGCACCATGTGTGTGCGTCCGGCCCCTGTCTGTCACCGGGCGGAGCGGCGGGGCCGCCCGGGGTGGTGCGGTGGTCTTTCAGGCGGCGGTCATCACGCTGCCGGCACCGACCGGGCGGTGTGGCGCGATGATCTGGCCGTCGGGCAGGAGCTCACCGGTGTCCTCGAAGAGCAGAACGCCGTTGCACAGCAGGCTCCACCCCTGCTCCGGGTGGTGCGCCATCAGGCGGGCGGATTCCCGGTCGGCGGATTCTGCTGTCGGACACGGTGGCTGGTGCTGGCACATGGGTGGGGTCTCTCGCTCTGTCGTTGTCATGTCGGTCCCCCGTGGTGATGAGTCGGTCGGAAACCAGTGTTGCCCTCCGGGCGATGTTCCGCAGGGATTTCGCCGCACCGCTTCTCACAGGTTGGAGACGCGTCACCCGCGCGGACGGTTCATCTCGACCGGGCTGTCAATTCGGATGGTTTCGCATGGCCGGATGGAGCTGGTCAGGAGGGGCGGAGAAGGGTTAATCAGCTCTTAGGAGCAGTTAATTGCTCGTACGAGCGGCTTCCGGGGTCCCAGGTAATGACTTACGGAAATACGAACGTACCCCGTCACCCGTTCAGGGGTGGCGGGGTACGGCGGGGTGACGCGTCTCAGGCGGGTGTGATGAGCAGCGGGGCCGGGGTGACCCGATGGGTCAGCACCGGAAGCAGTTCGGCCACCGGGTGCGGCCGGTGGGCCGCGATACCGGGTGGGGCCGGAGCGAGCGGGACGAGCAGATCGTTGGCCGCCGGGTGGCCGTCGGCGCCGTCAGCGGTGCGGTCGCCGTGCAGCCACAGGGTGAGCATGTAGAGCCCGGGCAGGGACAGCAGGCGTGGCTGGTAGGTCTGTTGCAGGGTCTCGGCCTGGTGCAGGGCCCGCTCGGTGGAGGTGATGTAGGGCCCCTCGAAGAAGTGCGAGAAGGCCCAGCCGTCCGGGGTGAGCATCGTCTCGGCCGCGGCCACGGCACGGTCGCCGCATCGGATCAGGAAGCGCCAGCCGGCCAGCCGGGTGGCGGACACGCCCTCCGGGGTGATCCGGTCCAGAACGTGCACGGGCAAGGGGAGTTCAGGGGTCGCGGGTCCCTGGGCGGTGCGCAGGGCGGGGGTGCGGGCCTCGCGGACCGCGGTAGGGGAACCGAGGGCGGTAAGGACGGAACGCAGGGCGGGCGCGGGGGCAGGCGGGAATTGCAGCGGCATGGTGGGTCGCCTCTCATTCGACAGGCGCGGCGGCGCGAGGGCGGGGGCGGACGGCGCTGTCAGCTCACAGGGGAGGTCAGAGAGGCGGGGGCCCGGCTCGGTGAAGAGAGGTGCGGGCGTTGTCTGCCGCACGTCATTCAGAGGGCAGGAACCAGGACCGTGGGCGCCAGCCTTCTGCCTTGTTCGCGGAGCTTATACGACGCCTGTTCAGACGGCGTTTCAACGGCCCGTTTCACAGAACAGAACAAGGCGCAATTCGGCCGAGGATACGTGCGGAAACCTCCCGATTTCCAGCCCACTGCAACCGCGCTGACCTCGGAACACGCGGTTCTCGCGGTCGGCCGAATGTCATCGGCGTTTTTCACGAGGAGAACGGGGAACCCGCAGTTGCATGATGCCCCATGCCCCGTGAATGTGCCGCAGGACACATTCCAACAGAGTAGCGGCTACCCGTGCCGCGCGCGACGTTATCGATCGCTTCCACGGGGCATCATCCCACCTGGACCCGGGACCACCGGCGGCCGGAACCCCGGTCCGCCCATTCGAGGAGGGACGCTTCGATGGGGGAGAAGGTCGTGGCGGGCCGGTTCGACCTGTCCGATCGCCAGCGGTACCGCGAAAAGCTCCGCGGCTGTCTGTCGGGGCTGGAGCGGTTGCTGGTGGAGAAGCGGTTCGACCGCCCCAAGAACCTCATGGGCGTCGAGATCGAATTGAATCTCGCCGGCGCGGACGGCATGCCGCGAATGCTGAACGGACAGGTTCTGGAACGTATCGCGAGCCGAGATTTCCAAACAGAACTCGCCATGTTCAATCTGGAAGTGAACATAGCTCCCCACCGGCTCGGCGGCCGGGTATTCGACCGGCTCGACGAAGAACTCCGGACCTCGCTGGCATACGCAGACCGCAAGGCGGGCGAGGTGGACGCCGGCATCGTGATGATCGGCATCCTGCCCACGCTGGAGCGGGACGACCTGGTGTCCGCGAACCTCTCCGAGGTGGACCGGTACACCCTGCTCAACGACCAGATCGTGGCCGCCCGGGGCGAGGACTTCGTACTGGACATCGAGGGCGTCGAGCACCTCGTGTGCACCTCGAAGTCGATCGTCCCCGAGGCCGCCTGCACCTCCGTCCAACTGCATCTCCAGGTCACCCCGGCCCGCTTCGCCGACGTGTGGAACGCGGCGCAGGCGGCCTGCGCCGCGCAGATCGCCGTGGGCGCGAACTCCCCCTTCCTCTTCGGTCACGAACTGTGGCGCGAGTCCCGCCCCCCGCTGTTCCTCCAGGCCACGGACACCCGCCCGCCGGAGCTCCAGGCCCAGGGCGTACGGCCGCGCATATGGTTCGGCGAGCGCTGGATCAGCTCCGCGTACGAGCTGTTCGAGGAGAACCTGCGCTTCTTCCCGCCGCTCCTGCCGATCTGCGACGACGAGGACCCGCTGGCCGTGCTGGACGCGGGCGGGGTGCCGAAGCTCGCGGAACTCGTCCTGCACAACGGCACGGTGTACCGCTGGAACCGGCCGGTGTACGGCGTCGCCGACGGCGTCCCCCACCTCCGGGTCGAGAACCGCGTCCTCCCGGCCGGCCCGACCATCACCGACGTCATCGCCAACGCGGCCTTCTACTACGGCCTCGTCCGCGCCCTCGCGGAGGAGTCACGACCGGTGTGGACCCGGCTGCCCTTCGCGGCGGCCGAGGCGAACTTCGACGCGGCGTGCCGTCATGGCATCGACGCGCGGCTGGTCTGGCCGAGGAAGGGCCGGTACGGCGGCGGTACCGCGGAAGTGGACGCGGTCACCCTGGTCCGCGACGAGTTGCTGCCGCTGGCGGCGGCGGGACTGGACGCGTGGGGGGTGGAGGCCGCCGACCGGGACTTCTACCTGGGCGTGATAGAGGAGCGGTGCCGGCGACGGGTGAACGGGGCGTCGTGGCAGGCGGCGACGTTCCACCGGGCGGTGGAGCGGGGGCTGCCGAGGGACGAGGCGCTGGCCGCGATGACGCGGCGCTATGCGGAGCTGATGAATGCGGGCGAGCCGGTGCATACGTGGCCGGTCGGGTTATTGGAGCCGGTGCCGACGGGGTGAGGGCGGCTGCGGGGTTGGTGTGTCGCGGGTGTGGTGGGGTGTGGGCTGTAGGGGTGTGAGCTGTCGGGATGTGGTGTGGTGAGATGCCGGGTGCGGCGCCGCGGGGGCTGGTCGCGCAGTTCCCCGCGCCCCTTTCGGGGCCGAAGACGGGCGTGGGGCAGGATTGCCCAACCGGAGTCAGGAGTGCAGGTGGAGGCGGAGCAGGTGGCCGATTCATACCGACTGGAGCGGCCCTCGCAGCGCATGCTCAGGGACGAGACGCTGCTCGTTCTCGGGCTTTCGCTCGGTGCGAGCGGAGTGTCCGCCCTGATCAGCTTTGTCGGATCGGTCACCAAACCGGGCGGCCTCAAGGACCAGGCGGCGACCCTCAACGCTTCCGCCGCGCCGGGCCGCCCCTGGCTGGATCTCGCCTGGCAGCTGTTCGGCATCGCGAGCGCGCTCGTTCCCGTCCTGCTGGTCGCCCATCTCCTCCTGCGTGAGGGGGCGAGCCTGCGCACGCTCGGCTTCGACCGCACCCGCCCCTGGCCCGACCTCGGGCGTGGGGCGGGCGTCGCGGCGGTGATCGGCAGCACCGGCATCGCCTTCTACCTGGCCGCACGCGGCCTCGGCTTCAACCTCACGGTGGTGCCGGAAGCGCTGCCGGACGTGTGGTGGAAGTACCCCGTGCTGATCCTCTCCGCGATGCAGAACGCGATCCTCGAAGAGGTCATCGTCGTCGGCTATCTGCTGCGCCGCCTGGACCAGTTGGGGTGGAGTGCGGGCACGGCCCTGGTGGCCAGTTCCGTACTGCGCGGGTCGTACCACCTCTACCAGGGGATCGGCGGCTTCGTCGGCAACATGGTGATGGGCGTGGTCTTCGTCTACCTGTACCGGCGGTGGGGCCGGGTCGGTCCCCTGGTGGTCGCGCATTCCCTCCTCGACATCGGCGCGTTCGTCGGCTACGCGCTGCTGGCGGGCAAGGTGGGCTGGCTGCCTACGGCGTGAGCAGTTCGCCGTCGATCACGGTGACGGCCCGTCCGGTGAGCAGGGTGCGGTCGCCGCGCAGCGAGGTGCGGACGAAGCCGGTGCGGCGGGAGGCCTGGAGCCCCGTCAGATCGGGCCTGCCGAGCCGGCCGGACCAGTGCGGTGCGAGGGCGGTATGTGCACTGCCGGTCACCGGGTCTTCGTCGATGCCGACGTTCGGGAAGAAGCAGCGGGAGACGTAGTCGTAGCCACGGGCGGGGTCCTCGGCGCGGGCGGTGGCGATGATCCCGCGTGCCGAGTAGGCGCCGAGGGCCCTGTGGTCGGGTGAGAGGCCGAGCACGGTCTTCTCGTCGGCGAGTTCGAGAAGCAGGTCGCCGACGTTCGGTCCGGTGTCGAAGGCGGCGACGGGTTCGGCACCGAGCGTGTCGGCGACGCCGGCGGGGGCGTCGACGCGGGTGAGCGGGGCGGTGGGGAAGTCGAGGGTGATCGTCCCGTCCGTGCCGGGCGTGGCGATCAGCACCCCGCTCCGGGTGGCGAACCGCACGGGCCCCCTGTGCACCCCCGTCGTGCTGATCACGTGGGCGGTGGCGAGCGTGGCATGCCCACACATCGCGACCTCCGTGACCGGGGTGAACCACCGCAACGCCCAGTCCGCGTCCCCGCTCTCGGGCAGGGGGTGCGCGAACGCGGTCTCGGCGTGGTTCACCTCCATGGCGACGTTCTGCATCCACCCGTCCTCGGGAAAGCCGTCCAGCAGCACGACTCCGGCCGGGTTCCCGGCGAAGGGCCGCTCGGCAAAGGCATCGACGATTCGAATCCGCATGAACCAGACGCTAGGGCTTCCACGAGCCAACCGCCCAAGGCCACTCCCGCGTTACTGGACCCATTTCCGATCCCTGATCTCGGCACCGCCGGAGGAAAGGGCGTGTGACGGCGGCCCCGCACCCGCCAGTCGGCTGCCACGGCGCCGTGACCCGGTGCCACCGGCAACGCGAAAGGGCCGACCCGGTGGTGTCGGGTCGGCCTTCTGAGCGGCACGCTCAGTCCGTGCCGAGTTCCATCGCCGCCCGGTCCAGCAGCTCGTCGGCGTCCGGCGCGGCCTCCCCACGGGACGCGATCGCCTCGGCGCCGCCCTCCGGCATGCTGCCGATCAGGCCCGTCGCCGCGGCCTGCGCCGCGCCGATCGCCGGGTTGGCGGAGCCGATCAGGCCGAGGCCCGCGTACTGCTCCAGCTTCGCGCGGGAGTCGGCGATGTCGAGGTTGCGCATGGTGAGCTGGCCGATCCGGTCCACCGGACCGAACGCCGCGTCCTCGGTGCGCTCCATCGACAGCTTGTCGGGGTGGTAGCTGAATGCCGGGCCCGTGGTGTCGAGGATCGAGTAGTCCTCGCCGCGCCGCAGCCGCAGCGTCACCTCACCGGTGACGGCCGCGCCGACCCACCGCTGCAGCGACTCGCGGACCATCAGGGCCTGCGGGTCCAGCCAGCGGCCCTCGTACATCAGCCGGCCGAGCCGCCGCCCCTCGTTGTGGTACTGGGCGACCGTGTCCTCGTTGTGGATCGCGTTGACCAGCCGCTCGTACGCGGCGTGCAGCAGTGCCATGCCCGGCGCCTCGTAGATCCCGCGGCTCTTGGCCTCGATGATCCGGTTCTCGATCTGGTCGGACATGCCGAGCCCGTGCCGGCCGCCGATCGCGTTGGCCTCCATGACCAGTTCGACGGCGGTCCCGAACTCCTTGCCGTTGACGGTCACCGGCCGGCCCTGGTCGAAGCCGATCGTCACGTCCTCGGGGAGGATCTCGACCTCGGGGTCCCAGAACCGCACGCCCATGATCGGGTCGACGGTCTCGATGCCGTTGTCCAGGTGCTCCAGGGTCTTCGCCTCGTGCGTGGCGCCCCAGATGTTGGCGTCCGTGGAGTACGCCTTCTCGGTGCTGTCCCGGTACGGCAGCCCGTGCGCGAGCAGCCACTCGGACATCTCCTTGCGGCCGCCGAGTTCGGTCACGAAGTCCGCGTCCAGCCAGGGCTTGTAGATCCGCAGGTGGGGGTTGGCGAGCAGGCCGTACCGGTAGAACCGCTCGATGTCGTTGCCCTTGAAGGTCGAGCCGTCGCCCCAGATCTGGACGTCGTCCTCAAGCATGGCCCGCACCAGCAGCGTGCCGGTGACGGCACGGCCGAGCGGGGTCGTGTTGAAGTACGCCCGCCCGCCCGAGCGGATGTGGAACGCGCCGCAGGTCAGCGCTGCCAGGCCCTCCTCGACCAGCGCGGCCCGGCAGTCGACCAGGCGCGCGATCTCGGCACCGTAGGTCTTCGCGCGGCCGGGCACCGAGGCGATGTCGGGCTCGTCGTACTGGCCGATGTCGGCGGTGTAGGTGCACGGAACGGCGCCCTTGTCGCGCATCCACGCGACCGCGACCGAGGTGTCGAGGCCGCCGGAGAAGGCGATGCCGACGCGCTCGCCGGCGGGAAGGGAGGTGAGGACCTTGGACATAGGAAGAGTATGCATGATGCCGCATGGTCATGCAACGTCGTCCCAGGTTCATGGCTGAACAGGTCGCCGGAGAGGGTTGTCATCCGAATACTTCCGATATATCGTTGACGCATCGTGAACGATACGCGACAGATCAACGATGGAATGGAGTGATTGCGATGCGTTCCCACGGACACGAGCGCGGACATGGACAGGGATATGGACAGGGTCAGGGTCGCCGTGCGGCGTTCGGGCCCTTCGGCCCGGGTGGCCCGGGCTTCGGTCCCGGCGGGCCCGGCTTCGGACCTGGACACTGGGGGCCGCGAGGGCGCGGTGGTCCCAGGGGGAGGGCACGGCGCGGTGACGTACGGGCCTCGATCCTGGCCCTGCTGAAGGACCGCCCGATGCACGGCTACGAGATGATCCAGGAGATCGCCGAGCGCAGCGGCGGTGCGTGGAAGCCCAGCCCCGGCTCGGTCTACCCCACCCTCCAACTGCTGGAGGACGAGGGCCTGATCGCCAGCGAGAGCGAGGGCGGCAAGAAGCTGTTCTCCCTCACCGACAGCGGTCGCACGGCCGCCGGCGAGGGCCCGGACGCCCCCTGGGAAGAGGCTTCCCGAGGGGTCGACTTCGAGGCCCTCGGTGAGATCCGGCAGGCCGGTTTCGGCCTGATGGAGGCCTTCGGGCAGGTCTGGAAGACCGGCACCAAGGAACAGCGCGACAAGGCGCTGGCCGTCGTCAACGAGACCCGTAAGAAGCTCTACCTCATCCTCGCCGATGAGGACTGACCCTCGTACCCACGGGGGAACAGGGCGCCCCGCGGAGTGATCCGCGGGGCGCCGTGCCGTGTCCGCGGGGTGGTGGCGGCATCAGGTCACCAGCCCGGCCGGCTTGCGCAGTGACTCGTTCAGGGCGGCTGTCGCCGAGCCCTTGAGCTTGCCCGCCATCAGTGACACGGCCGCGCCCGTGAACTCGCCGTCGATCCGCACCCCCGTCGCGTCCCCGTCCGGGGTCAGCGTGTAGCGCGTCGCGACGGTCACCGCCATCGGGCCCTTGCCGCGGATCGCCGGCACCCGTGCCGGCTCCAGTTCCTCGATGGTCCACTCGACCTCCGCCGGGAAACCCATCAGCTTCATGTTCTCCTGGAAGGTCCCGCCCACCGCCAGGCTCGCGGGGCCGCCCTTCGGGAAGCTGGTGTGGGTCGCGTTCCGCTCCCCGTACGCCGGCCAGTCGGTGAGCTGTGACCACCCCTTCGTGTCGGGCTACGGTGTCGCGGAACGTAGCCGCGCGACCTCGAACATTCAATACTGATGAACCGTCAGGAAATGAGCGGATCCCCGGCCCCGCCCGGAGCCTCAGCCCACCCGCCGTATCTCCGCAGCGTCGAACAGGTCCCACGCCCGCGGCAACGCGCACTCGTCGTGACCATGCCACGCGTCCCAGAACAGGTCCGCGAGCGGCGCGTCCTCAGGCGCGTACACCCGGTACACGTACTGCCTGCCGTCGACCGCAGGGCGCGACCAGCCAGCAACCGCACCCGCTCTCCACATCGACGAGGGACGTACGACCGGTGTGTGACGGTTGCGCACAGGGCGCGCCGCAAGACGGCGCGCGCCCCTGTGGGGGAATCGGCCTGATCTCATCCGCAAGGAGGAGATTCCAGCCGTCGCCGTCCACTCTCCGTGGGACGCGAAGATGCTTCCCCTCGGCGATGACTCAAGCGCTTGCGGTTGATGAGGTAGGGGTGTGCAACCCCGTATTCCCCGCCAGTCCGTCCAGGACCAGGGCGGCATCCACGCGGACGACGATGCCGGGCTCGGTGCCGAGCTGGCAGCGGTGGTCGCCGGTGCCCGCCGGAGGGCGGTGCGGGACGGGGACCGCCAGGTCGACACCGCCCATCTGCTGCACTCGCTGATCGAGTACGACGCCGAGGTCCGCGCCGTCATCGGCGACGCCCCGCAGCTCGCCCGTCTGCTCGGCTATCTGGTTCAGCGCAGCATCGGCTACGGGCTGCGCTGGCAGGGCGGGGTCGAGGACTCCGGCGCGCTGCCCGCCGTCCCGCAGGCCGGGGCAAAGGGAGACGGCGCCTGGTCGCCGGTGGCCGCGGCCGCCCTGGAGTACGCCCGCTGCCGCGCCGGGGGCCGCGCCGCGGACCATGCCGACGGCACCGATCTGCTGGCGGGCCTGGTCGTGGACCCGGAGTCCCGGGCCGTGGAGGTGCTGCAGCGGGCCGGAGTGGCCGCCTCCGCGCTGGCCGTGCGGATCGACGGGGACGGCGGAGCGTGGGACACCGGGGCGGAGAGCCGCACGTCCAGCCGCTGAGACAGGGGTCAAAGGGGGTGACGCTCATGTCGCCCCCTGTCATCATGTGCCGGTGCGCATCACTGACAGCAGCCATGGAAGGGGCCTCGGGCTCTCCCTCGCCCTCGGATCGGCGCTCGCCTTCGGCGGCTCCGGCGTCGCGGCCAAGCCGCTGATCGAGGCCGGGCTCGACCCGCTGCACGTGGTGTGGCTGCGGGTGGCGGGCGCCGCCCTGGTGATGCTGCCGCTCGCCGTCCGCCACCGTGACCTGCCGCGCCGCAGGCCCGCGCTGCTCGTCGGGTTCGGCCTGCTCGCCGTCGCGGGTGTCCAGGCCTGCTACTTCGCCGCGATCTCCCGCATACCGGTGGGGGTGGCGCTGCTGGTGGAGTACCTCGCCCCCGCGCTGGTGCTCGGCTGGGTCCGCTTCGTGCAGCGCCGGCCGGTCACCCGCGCCGCCGCACTCGGTGTCGTCCTCGCGGCCGGCGGCCTCGCGTGCGTCGTGGAGGTGTGGTCGGGGCTGAGTTTCGACGCGCTGGGGCTGGTGCTGGCGCTGGGGGCGGCATGCTGTCAGGTGGGCTACTTCGTGCTCGCCGATCACGGTGGGGGAGACGGGGTGGATCCCCTGGGGGTCATCGCGTACGGGCTGTTGGTGGGGGCCGGGGTGCTGACGATCGTGGCGCGGCCGTGGGGGATGGACTGGTCGGTGCTGGCCGGTTCCGCGCGGATGAACGGGACGACAGTGCCGGCGGTCGCCCTGCTGCTGTGGATCGTGCTCCTCGCGACGGTCGTCGCCTACATCGCCGGTGTGCTGTCGGTACGGCGGCTGTCCCCGCAGGTCGCGGGGGTGGTGGCCTGTCTCGAGGCGGTCGTGGCGACCGTTCTGGCCTGGGTGCTGCTGGGGGAGCGGCTGGCGGCGGCGCAGGTCCTGGGCGGGGCCGTTGTGCTGCTGGGCGCGTTCATCGCGCAGTCCTCGACTCCGGCGAAGGAGTCGGTGGTGGGCCGGAGCGCGGTGGGGGAGAGGGTCGCCTCGACGTCCGCGCGGTGACCGGGCCGCCCACGCGCGCGCGAATGTGCCGTGGCCGGCCGCGCCCACACGGCGGCGACCGCGTCTCGCTACGGCCCCGCGTCCCCGAAGGGGCGCGTCAGCCCTTGGCGGAGTCGTGCGTCAGACGCGCTTGAGGTACGACGGCACCGGGACGTCCGCCGCCAGGTCCCCGTTGGCGATAGGCGTGTCGTAACCCTTCCGCAGCGGCAGCACGCCCGCCCAGTACGGGAGGTCCATGTCCTCGGGCTCGTCGTTGGCGCCGCCCGTGCGGGTCTTGGCCGAGACCTCGTCCAGCTCCAGGCGGATCACCGCCGTCGCGGCCAGTTCCTTCCGGTCGGCCGGGCGGGAGTCGGCGGAGCGGCCCGGCACCACGTGGTCGACCAGGGCGGCCAGCGCTAGGCGCTTCTCCTCGGGGTCGGTGACCTGGTGGGCGACGCCGTGCACCACGACCGAGCGGTAGTTGACCGAGTGGTGGAAGGCGGAGCGGGCCAGCACCAGGCCGTCGACATGGGTGACCGTCACACACACCGGGAGCCCGGGGTCGGCCTGGCCGGTCATCCGCAGGGGTCGCGAGCCCGTCGAGCCGTGCACGTAGAGCACCTCGCCGACCCGGGCGAACAGCGTCGGCAGCACCACCGGCGTGCCCTCGCGCACGAAGCCGAGGTGGCAGACGTACCCCTCGTCGAGGATCGAGTGCACCACTTCCTTGTCGTACGACGCCTTCTGCGCGGCGCGCGTCGGGACGGTGCGGTCGGTCGGGGTGTAGGCGGCGGGCTGCGTCGGTACGGTGCCCTGCACGGCCGGCTCGGCGGTCTCCATTGCGCGACTCCATTGCACTAGTGCATAATCTGCTTTGTGCTAGGAGAATATCCGATCGAAGGCCGGGGCGCAGCGGAGATTGCGGCCAGCGTCGAGCGCGCGGTGGGTGCGGGCGAGCTGGAGCCGGGCCAACTGCTGCCGCCGATGAGGGAGTTGGCGACCCGGCTCGGGGTGAATCCCAATACGGTCGCGGCCGCGTACCGCACCCTGCGTGAGCGCGGAGTCATCGAGACCGCCGGCCGGCGAGGCAGCCGTATCCGGTCCAAGCCGGCCACCACCGGCCGTGATCAGATCCGCGTCGATGTCCCGGCCGGCGTGCGCGACCTGTCCTCCGGCAACCCCGACCCCGCGCTGCTCCCGGCCCTCGCGCCGGCCCTGGCGGCCCTGGCGGCCGACGAGGCCGACCGCCCCCCGGTCCTCTACGGCGCCGACCCCGTCGAGCCGGAGCTGGAGCGGATCTCGCGCGCCGAGCTCACCGCCGACGGCGTGCCCGACGGGCCGTTCACCGTCACCTCCGGCTCCCTCGACGCCGTCGAACGGGTCCTGCTGGCGCACCTCAAGCCGGGCGACCCGGTCGCCGTAGAGGACCCCGGATGGGGCCGCACCCTCGATCTCATCCCCGCGCTGGGGCTGCGCACCGTCCCGGTGGCCGTCGACGACGACGGGCCGCGGGCCGACAGCCTGCGCCGGGCGCTGGAGGCCGGGGCGCGCGCCCTGATCGTCACCGCCCGGGCGCACAACCCCACCGGGGCCGCGGTGTGCGGCGCACGCGCGCGTGCGCTGCGCGCCGTGCTGCGCGACCACCCGCACACCGTGCTGATCGAGGACGACCACGGGCACGGCATCGTCGATCTCCCCCTGCACCCCCTCGTGGGCGTCACCCGGCACTGGGCCTTCGTCCGCTCGGTCGCCAAGGCCTACGGCCCGGACCTGCGGCTGGCCGTCCTGACCGGCGACGAGGTCACGGTCGACCGGGTGCGGGGCCGGCAGCGGCTGGGGCCGGGCTGGGTGAGCCGTCTGCTGCAGCGGACGGTGGTCCGGATGCGGAAGGACGGCGCGGTGCGCGGCCCGGAGGTGGCGGCGGCCTACCGGGCCCGCCGCGAGCTGCTGATCGACGCGCTCGCGGACCACGGCATCGAGGCCCACGGCCGCAGCGGTATGAACGTCTGGGTCCCGGTCCCGGACGAGACGGGCGCGGTGTCCCGCCTGCTGCACGAGGGGTGGGCGGTGTCCCCGGGGGCGCGGTACCGCCTGGCCGCCCCGCCGGGAATCCGCATCACCGTCTCGACCCTGACCCCGCGGGAGGCCGCCCCGCTGGCAGCGGCGGTGGCCGCAGCGGTGGGTCCGGCAACGGGCCGGATCCAGGCCTAGGGGGTGACCGGCTGCGGGCGCCGCCGCACCTGCGTCAGCGCGGCCCCGGCCAGCACGACGACCGCCCCGGCCGGCGTACTCCACCGCAACGACTCACCCAGCACCGCGACCCCCGCCGCCGTGGCGATGACCGGAATGAAGTACGTGACCATCTGGGCGGTGGTCGGCCCGACCTCCGCGACCAGCCCGTACTGGATCAGCACCGCCAGCCCCGTCCCCAACGCCCCCAGCGCCGCGACGGCCAGCAACGGCACCGCCGCGAAGTGCGCCGGAACCGAGGTGAACAACGGTGTCACCACGGCCAGTTGGACCGTCGCCAGCAGCAACTGTGCCCCCGTCATGGACAGATGCGAGTGGCCGGTCCCCGCCAGCGTCCGCCGGACGTAGATCCACCCGATCGGATAGCTCAACGAGGCCAGCAGCGCCAGCACCGTCCCGGTGACGTCCAGTCCGTGGAACCCCTCCCAGGCTCCCAGCACGGTCAGCACCCCCAGGAATCCGAGTCCGAGTCCGGCCACCCGCACCCGAGTCGGCCGATCCTCGGAGAGGGCCACCAGCGACAACGCCATCCCCCACAGCGGTGAGGTCGCGTTGCAGATACCGGCCAGCGTGGACGGAATCGTCAGCTCCGAATAGGCGAACAGAGAGAACGGCAGGGCGTTGAGCAGAAGCGCGGCGACCGCCAGACGCGCCCACGTACGCGCCCCGCGCGGCAGCCGCTCCCGCTTCACCACCAGCGCCGCCGCCAGTACCGCCGTACCGAAGACCAGCCTGCCCAGCGTGACCTGGAAGGGTGCGTACCCGTCCGTGCCGACCTTGATCAACAGAAAGCTGAAGCCCCAGATCAGCGACAGGAAGCCGAACCGGAGTCGCCAGTCGAGGCGGGGGCCAGAGGGGGTGGCGTCAAGCGTCGGCCGGCCGGACGCGGTGGTGGTCACGGTGCTCATGCCGTCCACCCTGCTGGAGCCGACGGCGTAGCACAATCGAGATTTCCCTCGCAGTACCTCTTAGAATCGCTTACATGTTGAACCTGGAGCGCCTGCGCACCCTCGACGCCCTCGCCCGGCACGGCTCGGTGAGCGGGGCCGCCGAGGCCCTGCATGTCACCACCTCGGCGGTGTCGCAGCAGATGGGCAAGCTGGAACGGGAGGTGGACCAGCAGCTCCTCGCCAAGAACGGCCGGGGTGTGCGGCTCACCGACGCCGGCCGGCTGCTCGCCGAGCACGCGGCCCGGATCCTCTCCCAGGTGGAGCTGGCCCAGTCCGACCTGGAGGCGCACCGCGGTCAGGTCGTCGGCGAGCTCAGAGTGGCGGCGTTCCCGACGGCGGCCCGCGGCCTGTTCCCGATCGCGCTGGCCGCCCTGCGTGCCCAGCACCCGGCGCTGCGCGTGCGCTCCAGCGAACTGGAACCGGAGAACGGCGTCGCCGGGGTCGTACGCGGCGACCTCGACCTCGCCGTCGTCCTGGACTGGTACAACAAGCCGATGCCCCTGCCCGACGGGCTGGTCAAGGCGCCGCTGCTGGACGACCCCGCCGATGTTGCCCTGCCGGTCGCGCACCGGATGGCCGGACGGGACGAGGTGGACCTGGGGGAGTTCGCCGAGGACGAGTGGATCACCTGGGGCGAGGGCGAGTTCTGCCACGAGTGGCTGATGTTCACGCTGCGCTCCCGCGGCATCGAACCGGTCATCGGCCACCGCGCCGCCGAGACCCACACTCAACTCAACCTGGTGGCCGCCGGACTGGGGGTCTGCATCGCCCCGCTGCTGGGCCGCCACCCGGTGCCGGAGGGCGTCCTCATGGTGCCGTTGAAGCAGCGGACGCGCCGCCATGTGTACGTCGTCTGGCGGGCCGACGCCGACCGCCGCCCCTCGATCCGGGCGGCGGTAGAGGCCCTGCGGGGCGCGGCCGAGGCGATTTCCTGAACCGCCCCGGCCCGTCCCGCCCCGTGGCCGCTCAGCGCAGCACGGCCGCCAGCACATCGCTGCCCAGTGCCGTCAGATCGGGCAGGCTGAGGCTGTAGCGGACGTAACGGCCGTGGCGCCGGGCCGTGAGCAGGCGCGCGCGGCGCAGGACGGCGAGGTGACGGGAGACCCCGGGCGGCGAGAGTTCCCAGGCGTGCGCCGGCTCTCGGGTGGTGTGCGGGCCACGGGCGGCGTGCGCAGCAGCCGCAGCCGTGTGCCTCGCCGTCTCCCCAGCGGTCATCACCACGCTTGCCGCGCGCGGCCCGATCGCCCTCGATGCTCCTCAGCTCCCCAGCTTGCGGAAGTCCCAAGAGGCGATCTTGGCCGGGGACAGCCGGGCCCAGGCGTGCCGGCCGTCGTGCGGCATCTCGTCCAGGCCGAAGTTCTTGCGGGCGAACAGCGTCTCGACGTAGTCGAGCTCGGCGTACAGCTCACCGGTGCGCGGCACCTCGCCCACGAACTCGACCGTCCCTCTCAGCTCCACGCCGCGCAACTGGTCGTACTCCTCACCGGAGTCGACGACGACCGCCACCCGCGGATCGCGGGTCAGGTCCTTCCAGCGCTGGCTGCGCACCACCGAGTACAGCCACAATGACCTGCCGTCCCACGCGAACCACAGGGCGCTCACATGCGGGGCGCCGGACGCCGACACGGTCGCGACCCGGCAGGTGCGCTGCGTGGTGAGGAACTCGTCCAGCTCACCGGGCGTCATCATGATCTTGCGGCCCCGGCGCTGAGTGACGGTCATGCGGCCCCCTCTACTTCCGTTCCCGCGCAATGGTGGTTGGTCTCACCCGCCCCCCCAAGGCGGAAGGGTGCGTCACATGCCGTGGTACGAACGGCTCGCGGAGCTCACCGACCCCGTGAATACCGTCCTGCTCACCGTCGAGTGCCAGCAGGGCGTGGTGGGGCCGCACAGCGCGCTGCCCGAACTCGCCCACGAGGCCCGGGTGGCGGGCGCCCTCGGCGGCATCGCCCGCCTCGTCGCCGCCGCGCACGACACCGGCGTCCAGGTGATCCACGCGATCGCCGAACACCGCCCCGACGGACGGGGCGCCAACCGCAACGCGCGTCTGTTCCGCGCCGCCGAGCGGCAGCCCGTGCAGCAGCTCTCCGGCACCTCGGCGGTCCGCGTCGCGCCCCCCGTCCAGGTCTCGGAGGAGGACCTGGTCGTACGGCGACTGCACGGCCTGTCGCCGATCCAGGGGACCGACGTCGACGCGCTGCTGCGCAACCTCGGCTGCCTCACCCTGGTCGTCACCGGGGTCTCGGCCAACGTGGCCGTCCCCAATGCGGTGTCCGACGAGGTCAACCGGGGCTACACGGCCGTCGTCCCGGCCGACGCCATCGCGGGAGCGCCCGCCGAGTACACCCCCGCGGTGGTCCGCAACACCCTCGCATCGGTCGCCACGGTCGCGACCACGGACGAGGTGCTCGGCTGCCTCGACAACCCGCGACGGCGGGCCTGAGCCGATGGTCAGGCCAGGGTGATCTGGTCGCCGGAGACCGTGATGTTCGCGGCCGTCAGACCCGTCGTCGCCGGGCCGTGCTTCACACTGCCGTCCGCTATGGAGAACTGGCTGCCGTGGCAGGGGCAGACGATCGCCCCGTTGGCCACACTGGTCACCGGGCAGCCGGCGTGCGGGCACTTGGTCGCGAACGCCTTGTAGGTACCGGACGTCGGCTGGGTGACGACCACGGCCTGGTCCTTGAAGATCGTGCCGCCGCCCTCGGGGATGTCCGAGGTCTTGGCGAGCGCGGTGCCGCCGCCCGCGTTGTTCGTGGTCGTCGAGCTCGACGAGTCGTTCGACGACCCGCAGGCGGTCAGCGCTGCGGTGAGCCCCGCCGCTCCGGCCGCCGCCATGATCGTACGACGGGCCGGTCCGGCTGAGGGGTTGAGCGGTGCGCTGGTCATGTGAGGGGTCCCTTCCGCGGAGCTTCTCGTTGATCCGTCCAGGGGTACGGTCTTCGGGCACCACCTGTTCAGACGGCCTCCCCATAGTCACCACCTCGAACATGAGCCCCCGGTAAAACAGCGCTGTCGGTTCACTGTCGGCCTCCGCGGCCGGCGAAGGATTCAGGCCGAGGCGGCCCGTGCCGTCTTGAGGGAGCGGTAGACGTCGAGGTGCCGGCGGGCCGCGGTGCGCCAGGTGTGGCGGGCGGCGAGCGCGTGCCCGGCGGCCCGGCGGCCCGGGTCGTCGGCCGTCAGGGCGTGGCCGAGTTCGCCGGCCAGCTCCCGGGGCGTGCCGGCGAAGCGGGCGGCCGGCCCGAACACCTCACGCAGGACGGGCAGCTCGCGGACCACCAACGGCACCCCGGCGGCCAGGGCCTCCATCGCGGCCAGTCCGAAGCCCTCCTTGCGGGACGGGAAGGCGAAGGCCGCGGCGGCGGCCACCAGGGACGGGAGTTCGTCGTCGGGCACGGCTCCGAGCACGACCGGGTCGAGGCCCAGTTCGTCGGCGCGTTCCTCCCAGCGGGCGCGGTAGTCACGGTAGTCGAAGAGCGTCTCGCCGCCCGCGATCACCAGCCGTACGTCGGGGTGATCGGCGCGCAGAAGGGCGTACGCCTCCAGCAGGTCCAGCGAACCCTTGCGGGGCTCGATGCCGCCGACGGTGAGCACATAGCGGCCCAGCCGGGCACGCCAAGCCGCCCTCGCCGCGGGGTCGGTGGTGGCGAACCGGTCGTACGCCACACCGTTCGGGACGACGGTGGCCCCGATGCCCCACCCGTCGGCGAGTTCGCCGGCGACGGCCGCCGACACACAGATGTGCGCGTACGGCTCGACGACGGCCCGCTCGTGGCAGGCGGCCAGCTCCGGCGTGGTGAAGCGGTCGATGTGGTGGACCGTACGGACGCACCGGCCGGCCGCGTTGGCGCTGATGCAGTCCTGCGCGTGGACGATGTCGTAGGGGGCCGGGTCGAAGGCCTCGCGGAGCGTGGCGATGGACCGCAGGACCCGCTCCCCGACCGTCTCACCGGCGGGCCCGTCGGCGAACGGCACCAGCCGCACCCGCACCGCCGGGGACACGGGCCGGAAGAAGCCCGGGTCGCCGCCCCGGCCCAGCGTCCACACCGTGACGTCCTCGCCCAGCGCCGCCAGGGCCTCGGCGAGGGCGAGGGTGTGCACCACCCCGCCGCGCGGCTTGGTGGAGTAGGTCAGCAGGGCGATCTTCACGAGGGGATCTCCCGATAGGCGGCGGGACGGCGTTCGCCGAGGTGGCGCAGGACCCGGCGGGCCCGCTCGATCTCGGCGGCCACGTCGAGTTCGGCCACCGCCAGCCCCGCCTTGGACCAGGTACGGGCGAGAATGTCACCGCCGGGACTGACGACCTTGGCCTGGCCGAGGAAGCGCATACCGCCCAGGGCGCCGGTCTGGTTGGAGGAGGCCAGGACCACCTGGTTCTCGGCGGCGCGCGCCTGGTCGTACAGGTCGAACAGCTTGGCCTGGCGGTCCTGGGTCATCCGCGGGGCGCGGTTGGTGATGCTGGTCGGCCAGGCGGAGAGACAGGCGAGGACCTCGGCGCCGTCCAGGGCCAGCGAACGCGCCGACTCCGGGAACGTCTTGTCGTAGTCGATGAGCATGCCGATCCGGCCGACTGGGGTGTCGAAGGCGTCGAAGCGGTCGCCGGGGGTGTAGGCGGCGGTCTCGCCGGCCGGCAGGTGGACCTTGCGGTGGTGGCCGAGGATCCCGTCGCCGCTCACACAGACGGCCGCGTTGTGGCGCTCTGTCCCGCCGTCCTCGCAGTAGCCGACGCACACCACCATCTCGGCGGCCAGCCGCCCGACCTGGAGGATCAGCGGGTCGTCGGGCTTGAGGGCCGGGGGCAGCGCCTCCGGATCGGGGTGGCGCAGATCGGCGAGATAGCCGCCGAGCGCGGCGTCCGGCAGCACCAGCAGCCCGGCTCCGGCGGCCCGCGCGTCGTCGATCAGCTTGCCGATACGGGCCAGGTCGAACTCCAGGTCGCGGCCGAAGTGGGCGGCCGCGGCCGCGATCCTGATGATGGTCATACGGTGACTGCTCCCGGTGACAGGTCGTAGGTCTCGGGCCGCCGGTCTCGCAGATGCCCCATCGACCGGCGGGCGGTCTCCAGGGCCCGGACGACGTCGAGTTCGGCGACGGCGATGCCGGCCGGCACACCCGTGCCGGCGAGGATATCGCCGCCGGGGTCCACGACCTTGGCACTGCCGACGAAGCGTAGCGACCCGAAGGTGCCCGACTGGTTGGCCGACAGCCACACGATCTGGTTCTCCAGGGCACGCGCCCGGTCGAACAGGTCGAAGCGGCGCTTCCAGCGGTCCTGTTCGAGATCGGCGGACGGGCTGGTGCGCGCTCCCGGCCACGCCGACACACACACCCCGATCTGGGCCCCGTCCAGCGCCAGCGCGCGGGCGGACTCCGGGAACGCCTTGTCGTAGCAGATCATCATCCCGATCCGGCCGACCGGGGTGTCGAAGGCGTGGAAGCGGTCGCCGGAGGAGTAGCTGGCGTCCTCGCTCAGCGGCTGGTGGACCTTGCGGTGGTTGCCGAGGACCCCGTCGCCGGTGACGCACACCACGCTGTTGTAGCGGGTGTCCCCGGCGGCCTCGCAGTACCCGGCGACCACCGTCATCTCCCCTGCCAACGCGGCCAGTCGGCGGATCTCGGGGCCGTCGAGGGCGAGGGCGGGCGGGCCCTGGTCGAGCGCGGTGGGGTCGTCCAGGCCGAGCAGATACCCGCCCAGGCACGCCTCCGGCAGCGCGAGCAGCCTTACGCCCTGCTCCCGCGCCTCCTTGATCAGCCGTTCGGCGATCGCGAAGTCCTCTTCGAGGTCGCGGCCGAACTCGGCGGCCACGGCCGCCATGCGCAGCGTGCTCATGCTGCTCCCATCCCGGTCACGGTGGCGGTGACCGCTTCGGTGATGTCTCCGTCGGGCCAGCGCAGCCCGACGCCCCGGCCCTCGGTCAGCTCACCGCACACGGCGTTCGCCGCCGGGCCCGCGGGCGGCGCGGGGGCGCCGGGCGGGGCCGCGGTGAGCATCGCGTAGCCGGGGAAGCAGGTCAGCCAGTCCCCGGCGGTGGCGGCGGGCGGGCGCGGTACGGCGGCCACGTCGAGCACGGCCCGGCAGCCGCTCGCCTCGGCGAGCATGCCGAGGGTGCCGGCGATCCCGGCCATCGACACGTCCTTGGCGGCGGCGGGCCGCGCCGCGGCCACCGCCCCCGCCATGGCGCGCAGTTCGTCCGTACGGCGGTGGCTCGTCGAGTCCCACTGACGGCCCCCGTAGCCGGGCCGCCAGCCGCCACCGAGGTCCGCCGTCAGCCGTACGGCGTGCCCGGGGCGCCCGCCGCCGCCCGGTACGGGGTGTTCCGCGCGGCCGAGGGCGGTCACCGACAGGGCGGCCGGGACACCCAGCTGGGTGTGGCCGCCGAGCACCGGCACGCCGTACGCCGCGGCCGCCCGCGCCAGTCCGGCCAGCACCCGCGCGGCGTGCCCGGCGTCGGCCGCGCCCACCGCGTCCAGCAGCCCGAGCGGTGCGGCGCCCATGGCCGTGAGGTCGTTGATGTTGACGAGGACCGCGCACCAGCCCGCCCAGTCGGGGTCGCGCTCGACCATGGACGGCACGATCGCGTCGCATGCGGCGATCACGTCGGTGCCGGGCACCGGCGCCCCGTCGTCGCCGACGAATCCGGCGCCGCCGAGGGCGGGCAGTGCCGTACCGGCCGGCCGGCCGCGCAGGCCGGCGAGGAGCGGACCGAGGGCGGCCTTGGTCGCGGCCGCGTGGGCCGCGATACGGCCGGTCGGCCATCGCATCAGCACATGCGGGGCACCGGCCACCGTGACCGGGCGCACGGACCGCCAGCCCAGCCGCCGGAAGAGCACCTCGTTGCGGCGCTGCACGGTCGCGTCGAACCGCAGCGCGCCCGCCGCCTCCGCGCGGGCGCAGGCAGCGCGCACCAGCGCCGCGCCGACACCGTGCGCGCCGCGGGCACGCGGCGCGACGACCAGCCGGCCGCCGGCCCACCAGCCGATGTCGGCCCCGTCGGCGACCGGCCCCAGCCGCACACCGCCGACCACCTCACCGCCCTGCCCTCTGGCGACCAGGACCACCGTACGGGGGTCGGCATCCCGCTCGTCCAGGTCATCGCCGGTGAACAGCCCCTGCTCATGGACGAACACGTCCCGGCGCAGCCGCCGGTAGGCGGCCACCTCCGCCGCGCCCTGAGCCTCCTCGATCAGGAAGCCGGCGCGGCGCGCGAGAGTGCTGCGGTCGCCGAGCAGCGCCAGGATGTCCGTCTGCCGCTCGCCCGTCGCCGGTGCCGCCACGTCGTCGAGATACACGCCGGTCACCCGCCCGCCGCCTTGAGCACACTGCACGCCCCGCAGGCCGCGCAGCCGGCCCGCTGGTCGGCACCGCTCATCCCGGCCGCGCGCAGAGCGGCGGCGACACCCTCGGTGACATACCGCAGCACCTCCGCGCTCGGCGCGCCGACGCCGTCCCCGGCGGCGAGGGTGCCGCGCATGGGCCGGAAGGGGACGACGAACGGATACACCCCGCGGGCGATCAACTCCTCTGCTCCCGCGACCAGTTCGTCGGGGTCCTCGCCGAGGCCGACGAGCAGGTACGTGGAGACTCGGTTCGGCCCGAAGACCCGCACCGCCTCGTCCCACGCGGCCCGGTACTCGGCCAGCGGGACCGCCGACTTGCCCGGCATCCAGCGGCGGCGCACCGCGTCGTCCAGGGACTCGACATGGATGCCGATCGCCGTCGCCCCCGCGTCGTACAGGGCACGGATCCAGGCGAGGTCGGCGGGCGGCTCGCACTGCACCTGGACCGGCAGGTCCGGCACCGCCCGCAGCACCGCGCGGACGGACCGTACGAGGTTGCGGGCACCGCGGTCCGGTCCGGTGGTCGTGCCGGTCGTCATCACCATCTGCCGCACCCCGTCGAGCCGTACGGCCGCCTCCGCGACCTCGGCGAGCTGCGCCGGGGTCTTGGCGGCCACCGTGGCCCCGGAGCGCAGGGACTCCTCGATGGTGCAGAAGCGGCAGCGATCCGCCTCGGCGTAGCGGATACACGTCTGCACGACCGTGGTGGCGAGCACGTCCGCGCCGTGCAGCCGGGCGATGTGCTCGTACGGGATGCCGTCGGCGGTGGTCAGGTCGTAGAACCGGGGGCGGTGTACGGCGGTGAGGGTGAGGCCGGTGTCCTCGTCGCCGAGCCAGACCCGGCCGTCGCGCACCCGGTAGGGACTGTCGGGGTTGCGGGGGAGTGCGGCACCGGCACCGTCGACGAGGAGGTGTCCGTCGTCGCTGGGTCCCGCGCCGTCCGGCCGTCGCACGGGGGCGTCCAACGCCACCCCGTGCAGGGCGAGTTCGGCGCGGGTCATGATCCGCACATCCACCGTCGTACCGGTGCCGGTGCTCATGGCGCCCCCTACAGCTGGTAGGTCGAGTTGATGATGGCGCCCTTGCGCGCGTAGTGGATCAGCGCGTCCTGGACGTCCAGCGGATGGGTCGGGATGACGCCGTCGATGAGGTCCTCCTCGCGGGCGCCGTGCAGCGACAGGCCGAAGCGGCAGCAGTAGACCTTGCCGCCCTCGGCGATGAGCGTCTTCAGCTGGTTGTTGATGTTGTGCTCGCCGGGGAAGGCGGAGTTGCCGGTCGTCGGGAAGCCGCGGGTGGCCAGGCAGTTGAGGGAGCCGGGGCCGTAGAAGTAGATCGCGGTCTCGAAGCCCTTGCGCAGGGCGCGGGTGGCCTGCAGGACGGCGACGAAGGAGACCGACGACTCGTGGGCGATGCCGTGCACGAGGGTGAAGTAGGTCTCGCCGTTCTCGGCCTGGTAGTCGGGGAAGACCTTGGTGGAGCCGTAGATGCTGGAGCCCTCGGGCAGAGAGGGGTGCGGGATCTCGTCGAGGGACTTCTGCTCGACGTCGCTGAGCTGGGCGGCGGTCTCGGTCATGGTGTTCTCCTTGTGCGAGGCGGAGGTTGGGGGAGGGGGTCAGTCGTAGAGGGCGGCGAAGGTGTCGCGGAAGACGAGGCCGGCCAGTTCGCCGCCGCCGGTCGCGGCGGTCATCCGGGCGTACTCGCCGGTGAAGTCGCCCCAGGGCTGGTCGCTGGCGAAGAGCACACGGTCGTGGCCGATACCGCGGTGCTCGATCTCCCGGGCCAGCCAGTACGGCAGGAAGCCGATCGCCCAGGAGAGGTCGGTGTAGACGCGCTTGCCGGCGGTGATCCAGTCGAAGAACCGGGAGCCGGCGAGCTTGATGTGGCCGCTCATCCCGCCGCCGAAGTGCACGAGATGCAGGGCCACTTGGTCGGCGTACCGGTCGACGAGATGGCCGACCTCGTCGATGTCGGAGGCCGCCCCGGGAGAGGTGTGGACATGGACGACCAGGCCGTGCCGGGCGGCCTCGGCGAAGATACGGTCGAGCAGCGGGCGGCAGGCCGGGTCCGTGGCCCGGCCGCCCAGCAGGAAGCTGAGCTTGAGCGCCTTCACGCCCGGTTCGCCGGCCAGTTTGAGTGCTTCGAGCGTGCGTTGCTCGTCCTCGGGGCGTGGGGAGACCCACAGTCCGGCCCGGATCCGGTCGTCGGACTGGGCGGCCTCGACGGTCAGTTCGTTGAACGAGAAGGCGACGGCGGGGTCCGGGACGCCGTAGTTGGGAATGACCAGGGCGCGTTCGGTGCCCTCGGCGTCCAGATCGGCGATGAGCTGTGCGATGGTGGCGCGGGCGGTGGTGTCGGGGTTGACGGGCGGGCCGCCGTAGAAGGGATAGGCGGGCAGCACCCCGATGTGGCGGTGGGCGTCGTGGACCATGGCGGTGTGTGCCTCCTTCTCAGCCCACGGGGACGGCGGCCGCGACCCGGGTGGGGGCGCCGGTGAGGGTGCCGCAGACATCGGCGAGCCGGCGCCCCGCGTCGATGTGGCCGGCTATGAACTCGGCGTCCCGGCCCACCGCCTCGAAGCGGCCGGACCCCCAGGTGTGCTGCCAGGGCAGGCCCAGGAAGTACAGGCCCGGGACGCTGGTGACACCGCGCCAGTGCATCGGGTAGCCGCGCCCGTCGAACGCGGGGATCTCGATCCACCGGTGGTCGCGGGCGAAGCCGGTCGCCCAGACGACACAGGTGATTCCGGCCGCGGTGAGGTCCAGGTCGCCCGTCCCCCCGTCCGGTTCCCAGACCGGGGTGTAGCGGGGCTCGTGCGGGGCGTCGATCCCGTGGGCGCTGATATGGGCGTCGATGGCGTCCTTGATGGACTCGGCGACCGCGTCCGCGTGGTCGAGGTTGGCCTTGAGGTCGTCGCCGAACTCCAGGGCCGGACCGTTCACCGCGGTGAGGCGGCCGTACAGCCGCATCCCGTCCCGGGCGAAGGCCCGCAGGTCGATGTCACGGCCGCCGTCGCGGCCGGTGACATAGTGGTTGACCCGCATGCGCACCGCGCCGACGTCGTCGAACTCGTCGACGGCCCTGGCGTAGTGGCCCATCTCGTGCAGCCAGGCCACACAGTCCCGGCCCCGGTAGAAGCGCGCCACCCTCGGCGCACTGCCCACCGCCAGGTGCACCTGCCGGCCCGCGAGGTGGAGGTCCTCGGCGATCTGGCAGCCGGACTGTCCCGTGCCCACCACCAGCACCGCCCCTGCGGGCAGCCGGTCCGGGCTGCGGTAGGCGGAGGAGTGCAGCTGCCGGACACCGGAGGGCAGGCGCTCGGCGGCCCGTGGGATCCTCGGCCGGTGGTAGGGGCCGGTCGCCACGACCACCTGGTCGGCGGTGAAGTCGCCGTCCGTCGTGGTGAGTTCGAAGACCCCGCTGGGCGCCCGGCGGATCCGGGTGACGGACACGCCCTCCACCAGCGGCGGCTGGAAGAAGGCGACGTAGTCCTCCAGGTAGCGCACGATCTCCTCGCGCACCATGAACCCGTCCGGGTCGCCCCCTCGGTAGGGGTAACCGGGCAGTCGGCACTGCCAGTTGGGCGTCACCAGGCAGAAGGAGTCCCAGCGGCGCGATCGCCACTCGTGCCCGACCCGGTTCGCCTCGAACACGACGTGCTCGACACCGCGCTCGTTCAGGCAGTAACTGACCGACAGACCGGCCTGACCACCGCCGACCACCGCCACGGGGAGGTGTTCCCCGGCCGGCCGCGGTGCCGGGGTCATCGGGCGCTCCCGGTCGAGCCCTGCGGGTTGTCGAGCGTCACTCCGACAGCCGGGCCGTCGGGCAGGCGTACGCTGAAGCAGATCTCGGGCATGACATCCTCCATACGAGGCGCCGAGGTCGGGACACCTCGCCGCTGCTTGCGTGACCCACTCCATCCACCGACCGTTTCCGAACCGAGTCATCCGGAATAAAGCGGAGTTACGTGATCCTCACGCTGAGTGCGGGATCCGGCACGATGGGTTGCCTCAGAGGCAAAAGCGAGGGGGCGGCCGGGGCCGCGAGCACTCCGACGCCGCGATCGAGGCGCTGATCGACACGGGTATCCCGGGCGTACACGCCTCCATGGGCCCGCACTTCGGCGACTGGGCGGCAGTGGCCCGGTGATCCGACCTGAATCAAGGACCAGTACTTCAGCAGCGACGACCAGCTGCTGACCCTGCGCCTGGCGGCCCTGGCCACCGACGAGAACGCCGGACCCGCACTCGCCTACGGCCTCCAACTCGCCCGCGCCGCGAAGCCACGTGGGCGTCGGAGTGAGCGTGGACGCGGTGTTCGGCGCGCCCGGATCCGAGGCCGTGCTGCGCTGGGCCAAGGACGGCATCCTCAGCCCCTACGTCACCCTCATCCACTCCACCGCACTCACCTCCGAGGCGTGGAAGGCCATGGGGGAGACCGGCACCACCGTGGCGCTCGCCCCCACCTCCGACGCCCAGATCGGCCTGGAGACCGCGATCCCCGCCGTCGACGAGGCGCTGTCCGTCGGTATCCGTCCCGGTCTGAGCATCGACGTCGAAGTCGCACTCGCCAGCGCATGTTCACGCAGATGCGGGCGCTGCACGCCATCCAGCGGATGCGCGCCGTGAACACCGTGTACGGCACCGACCAGCAGCCCTCCCGCATCACCGGTGCCGCCGGCGCATGGCGGGGTCTGGCCACGCGCTACGACAAGACGCCCGCGAGCTACACAGCGGGGCTCCAGCTATGCGGATCCATCATCTGATGCGGAGCCTCAACGCGGGGCCGCGGTTGCGGCGCCCGGCTGGCATCGAGGGAGGTCCACAGGCTCACGCGGCAACGCTAGGGGAAGCACGGCGACCGGTCAGCGGACCACGGGGCAGGCCGGGTTGCCCCGCCCCGCAC
>NZ_JBEXWP010000035.1:0-82428 GCF_040629895.1 Streptomyces sp. NPDC005866 | reverse complement strand
CGGGCCGCCGGGGCCGGCGCGCGTACGGGTCCCGGGGGCGGGCGCGCGGACGGCCGCACAACGGGTCTGCGGGGAACGGGATCCGGCGGTCAGCCGAAGAACACGCCGACCTCCTCGTACAGCTTCGGGTCGACGGTCTTGAGCTTGGCCGTGGCCTCCGCGATCGGCACCCGGACGATGTCGGTGCCGCGCAGCGCGACCATCTTGCCGAAGTCCCCGTCGCGGACGGCGTCGATGGCGTGCAGGCCGAAGCGGGTGGCCAGCCAGCGGTCGAATGCGCTGGGTGTGCCGCCGCGCTGGATGTGCCCGAGCACGGTGGTCCGGGCCTCCTTGCCGGTGCGCTTCTCGATCTCCTTGGCGAGCCACTCACCGACCCCGGACAGCCGCACGTGCCCGAAGGAGTCCAGCGACCCGTCCTTGAGGACCATCTCGCCGTCCTTCGGCATGGCGCCCTCGGCGACGACCACGATCGGGGCGTACGACGCCTTGAAGCGGGAGGTGACCCAGGCGCACACCTGGTCGACGTCGAAGCGCTGTTCCGGGATGAGGATGACGTTGGCGCCGCCGGCGAGGCCGGAGTGGAGGGCGATCCAGCCGGCGTGCCGGCCCATCACCTCGCAGACCAGGACCCGCATATGGGACTCGGCGGTGGTGTGCAGCCGGTCGATCGCCTCGGTGGCGATGCCCACGGCGGTGTCGAAGCCGAAGGTGTAGTCGGTGGCGGACAGGTCGTTGTCGATGGTCTTCGGTACGCCGACGACGGGCACGCCGTACTCGTCGGTGAGGCGCGCGGCCACGCCCAGGGTGTCCTCGCCGCCGATCGCGATGAGCGCCTCGACCTCCTGCTTGGCGAGGTTGTCCTTGATCCGGCGGACGCCGTCCTCCTGCTTCAGCGGGTTCGTCCGCGAGGAGCCGAGGATGGTGCCGCCGCGGGGCAAGATGCCGCGCACGGCGGGGATGCCGAGGCGGACGGTGTCGCCTTCGAGGGGTCCGCGCCAGCCGTCCCGGAAGCCGACGAAGTCATAGCCGTACTCCTGCACGCCCTTGCGGACGATGCCCCGGATGACGGCGTTGAGCCCGGGGCAGTCGCCGCCTCCGGTCAGTACTCCGACCCGCATGGAAATGTCCCTTCGCCGCGGTTGCCTGGTGGGGCTCACGCTAGTGGTGATCCAGGTCACACAGGGATGGGCGCGGAAGGGCAATTCCGGTGAATTGTCGAGCCGTTGGTTTACGTTCCGGGCGCGAAGATCAGATCAGTCGCCCTCCGGGCCGTCGTCGAGACCGCGCTCTATCGCGTATCGGACCAGCTCCACCCTGTTGTGCAGCTGGAGCTTGCCGAGGGTGTTCTGGACGTGGTTCTGGACCGTGCGGTGGGAGATGACCAGGCGCTCGGCGATCTGCTTGTAGCTCAGGCCCTTGGCGACCAGCCGCAGCACCTCGGTCTCGCGGTCGGTGAGCCGGGGCGCGTCGGGCCCGCCGGCGTCCGCGGCCGGCGCCGGCTCGGAGGCCAGCCGGCGGTACTCGCCGAGCACCAGACCGGCGAGGCCGGGCGTGAACACCGGATCGCCGACGGCGGTACGGCGGACCGCGTCCAGCAGCTCCTCGGTGGAGGCCGACTTCAGCAGGTAACCGGTCGCGCCGGACTTCACCGCCTCCAGGACGTCGGCGTGCTCCCCGCTCGCCGAGAGGACCAGGACACGCAACGCCGGGTTGTGGCCGACGAGTTCCTTGCAGACCTGGACGCCGGGCTTGGCGGGCAGGTTGAGGTCCAGGACGAGGACGTCGGGCGCGGCGGCCTTGGCGCGGCGCACCGCCTGCTCGCCGTCCCCGGCGGTGGCGACCACCTCGAAACCGGACTCGGTCAGGTCCCGGGCGACCGCGTCGCGCCACATGGGGTGGTCGTCGACCACCATGACCCTGATGCTCATCGCCGCTCCGCCTTCCCCAGGGAGACCTTCGGTACCTTCAGCTCTACTTCCGTGCCCTGCCCGGCAGTCGAGAACAACTCGGCGCTGCCGCCGAGGTCGCGCAGCCGCCCCCGGATCGACTGGGCCACCCCGAGCCGCCCCTCGCCCTCGGCCTGGGCGAGCCGGCCCTCCGGGATGCCGGGGCCGTCGTCCCGTACGGTCACCACGATCGCGTCGGGCTCGTCCTCGACCAGGATCCAGGCCCGCGCACCGGCCCCGGCGTGACTGCGCACATTGTCCAGGGCGGCACCGACGGCGGCGGCCAGCTCGCGAGCGGCAACCGGAGGCAGCTCCACCGGCGCACCGGGCTCGGCCAGGCTCACCCGCGCTCCGGCGTACGGCGCGAGCAGCGTGCGCAGGTCGACGGGACCGGTGTCGTCCGGCTCCTCGACGAGGCGTACGACCGCGCCCTCGGCCGCGTCCTCGGAGGCCCGGGAGGGCGGCACCAGGCCGCCGGAGACCAGGGTGCGCAGGGCCACCTCCTGCTCCCCCGCCATGCGCCCCAGTTCGGCCGCCTCGCCGCCGAGGACCGCGCCGCGTCGCTGCACCATCGCCAGCACCTGAAGCACGCTGTCGTGGATGTCCCGGGCGAGCCGCTCCCGTTCCCTGGTCGCCGCCTCGATCTCCAGGGCGCGGGCGAGGGTGCGCTCGGAGGCGCGGGCCACCTCGACGACGTACCCGATGGCGATGGAGGCGACCCAGACCAGGATCACGTTGTGGACGGTGTCGCGGGCCGGGTGGCCGCGCTCGATCAGGTTGGCGGCGGCGACCGGCGTGGAGGCGAACGCGGCCCAGCGCCAGCCGCCCTTGAGGGCGTAGGCGAGGACCGAGCCGGCGGTCCATATCGACGGCAGGGTCGGGCCGCCGCGGTCGATGTGGCCCTGGGTGACCACCCAGGGGGTCAGCACGATGCCGGTGAGCGCGATCGCGAGGTCGACGGCGAGGAAACGCTTGGTACAGGCCGCCGCGTTGTGGACGCGGGGCAGCGTCGCCAGGGTCCAGACGGTCAGGACGGCGTAGTAGGCGATGGCGACGCCCGAGCGGTCGTAGTCGTCGTAGGCGGAGGCGAACAGGCCGATCGCGTACAGCAGGGTCAGTACGCGGTAGCCGCTCAGCGCACGCCACAGGGGCAGCTCGACCGACATCCGTACGACGCGTTCCCGCTTGGTCATGTCCCCCCAGTCCCCGTTGCCGCCGGTCTAGGACTCGACGGCCTTCTTCTCGGCCTTCGCCGCCTCCTTCTCCGCCTTGGCGGCCTCCGCGATCTGCCGCTTGGCGGCGGTCGCGTAGATGTCGACGTACTCCTGGCCGGAGAGCTTCATGATCTGGTACATGACCTCGTCGGTCACCGCCCGCAGCACGAACCGGTCGTGCTCCATGCCCTGGTAACGGCTGAAGTCCAGCGGCTTGCCGATCCGGATGCCCGGGCGCATCAGCTTGGGCATCACCTGCCCCGGCGGCTGGATCTTCTCCGTGTCGATCATGGCGACCGGGATGACCGGGGCGCCGGTCGCGAGCGCCACGCGCGCGAGGCCACCGGGCTTGCCCCGGTAGAGGCGGCCGTCGGGCGAGCGGGTGCCCTCCGGGTAGATGCCGAACAACTCGCCGCGCTCCAGCACCTCTATGCCGCTCCTGACGGCCGCCTCACCGGCGCCGCGCCCACCGGAGCGGTCCACCGGGAGCTGGCCGACGCCCTTGAAGAAGGCAGCCGTGAGGCGGCCCTTCACGCCGGGCGTGGTGAAGTACTCGGCCTTCGCGATGAAGGTGACCTTGCGGTCCAGCACCGCGGGCAGGAAGAAAGAGTCCGAGAAAGAGAGGTGGTTACTCGCCAGGATCGCCGGGCCCACGGCCGGGACGTGCTGCAGGCCCTCCACCCAGGGCCTGAAGGCGACCTTCAGCGGTCCCCCGATAGCGACCTTCATCGCGCCGTACAACAACCGAGTGCCTCCTGTTTCCGTGGGTCAGACCTTAACCCGGAGCGCCGGGAATGGGTCCGGCGACCCTGGTCGGTGTCAGTGCCGTCGCGTACGGTGAAGCACATCCGAAGTCGTCGTTCGTGCCTCTCTCGGTTCCTGCCCCCTCTCATGAATTGGAGGCCGAAGTGCCGGTTCTCCCTGGAGCCGAGCCGTACCGCCATGACGGCGGGGAGGCCGGTGTCCTGCTCTGCCACGGTTTCACCGGCTCGCCCCAGTCGCTGCGCCGCTGGGCGGAGCACCACGCGGCACACGGCCTGACCGTGTCCCTGCCCCTGCTGCCCGGGCACGGCACCCGCTGGGAGGACATGCAGGTCACCGGCTGGCAGGACTGGTACGCGGAGGTGGACCGCGAGCTGCGCCTGCTGCGCGAACGCTGCGCCCAGGTGTTCGTGGCGGGCCTGTCCATGGGCGGCGCCCTGGCGCTGCGGCTGGCCGCGAAGAACGGGACGGGTGTGGACGGCGTGGTGATCGTCAACCCTGCGAACAAGGTGCACGGCCTGTCGGCGTACGCCCTTCCGGTGGCCCGGCATCTGGTGCGCACGACCAGGGGCATCGCCAGCGACATCGCCAAGCCGGGCGCCGCGGAGGTGGCGTACGACCGGGTGCCGCTGCATGCCGCGCACTCGCTGCGGAACTTCTTCCGCCGGGTGGACGGTGAACTTCCGCGGGTGACCCAGCCGCTGCTGCTTCTGCGCAGTAACCGCGACCATGTGGTTCCGGCGGTCGATTCGGCCCGGATCCTGAGCCGGGTGTCGTCCACGGACGTAACGGAGGTAGTGCTGGAACAGAGTTACCACGTGGCGACGTTGGACCACGATGCGGACCGGATCTTCGAGGAGAGCCTTGCCTTCATCGGCCGGCTCGCACCCAGTGTCGGCAAGGAAGGGACGGCCGCAGTTGGCTGAGCACGACTCCGACCGCGAGGACCGCGAGCCGGACGAGAAGGGTGTGCCCTTCGACGAGGCAGCCGCCTGGGCGGCGATCGTCGAGGGGTACGGCGCCGAGCCGCCGGACCCGCCGGGCGCGAAGCCCTACAAGCCGGTGGAGGACCTGGCGCTGCCGGCCATGGAAGAGGACGCCGCCGACGCGGGGGGGGCCCGAGGAACGGCGGCCCGTGCAACCCCTGGGCAGCTCCATCTCCTTCGCGCCCGGGGTCGGCCCGCGTGACTACACGGCGCCGGAGCCGTCCGAGGACGACTTCGACGAGGACGACGAGGGGCACTTCGTGCCGCCCGAGCCGCCGCCGCTGCCGGCCACCGACACGACCGCCAGGTTCGCCTGGCTGGGCGTGGTGGGCGGGCCGATCCTGCTGCTGGTCGCGGTGCTGCTCGGCTGGGACATGACCTGGTGGCTGGCGACGCTGGGGATCGGCGGTTTCCTCGGCGGTTTCGTCACGCTGGTGACGCGGATGAAGACGGACGACGACGAGGACGGCGACCCGGGACGCGGCGCCGTGGTCTGAGGCGCTCCGCTATGACGCCGGGATTCTGAGGGCGGCCAGGACCGGAAGGTGGTCCGTGGCCGCCCTCAGATCTGCGCCGGCGACGCCGGGCTGGTCCTCCGGCACGCCGCAGCCGAGCACCTCGATGCCCTTGGTCGCGAAGATCGCGTCGATGCGCTGATGGGGGTTGGTGGACCAGGAGGTGAACTCGCCGCCCCAGGGTGCGGTGGTCCGGCAGTCCTGGAGGGCGTCGGCCAGGCGGCGGAAGGTGCGGCCGTCGGGGCGGTCGTTGAGGTCGCCGCCGGCGACGGCGTGCTCCACGCCCATGCCGGCGACCCGGTCGAGGAGC
This sequence comes from Streptomyces sp. NPDC005866, assembly GCF_040629895.1. NCBI lineage: Bacteria > Bacillati > Actinomycetota > Actinomycetes > Kitasatosporales > Streptomycetaceae > Streptomyces > Streptomyces sp. NPDC005866. Next base: position 76,695 of record NZ_JBEXWP010000035.1, on the reverse strand, counting down.
ATGCCGCCCTGCTCGTAGCGCTCGTCCTGCTGGAGGCTGAGGTGGAAGCTGGTGACGCCGAGGCGGGCGCCGCCGAACCGGACGACGGCGGTCGCGAAGCCGCGGCGGTGGAGGCCGGGAGTGAGGGGCAGGAGGACGTCCTCGGTGCGCTCCACGGTGGCGCGGAGGTCGCACAGGACGGCCGGGCCGGCCGCGGTCGCTCCGCCGGTGAGGATCACCAGGTCGGAGGCGGCGGCCAGGCGGGCGAGCTTCTTGCGCCAGCGGAAGAACCGGGGCGCCTCCTGGATGAGGACCAGGTCGGGGGCGCAGGCCCTGATGACACGGGCCAGGGCCTTGGTGTCGTCACGCATGGAGCGGATGTTGTAGCTGAGGACGCGGATGACGGCGGAACCGTCGGGCTCTGTGTGGGACTTGGGGAGCGGCGCCATGTGGATCAATCTACGCCCACTGGCCGGGGGCGCGAGGTGGTGGGCGACTGCCGGTGCGTTGCGGCTGGTCGCGCCCACGCGGCGGAGCCGTGTGTTTCCACCGCCCCGCGCCCCTGGGAAGTCCGGTTGCCGCTCCCTGAGGAGCGAACGGCGTTACATGATCGGGTCGGGCTCTCGGGCCAGGTCCGCCGCGCCCACCAGGCCCGCCTCGTTGCCCAGTTGGGCCGCGATGACATCCGCCACCGGGCGCCAGTTGCCGCCTACCAGCCAGCGCTTGTAGGACTTGCGGATCGGGTCGAGGACCAGTTCGCCCTCGTCGGAGAGGCCGCCGCCGACGATGAAGGCGGAGGGGTCGAAGAGGGAGGCCAGGTCGGCGAGGCCGGCGCCGGCCCAGCGGGCGAGCTCGCGGTAGGAGTCGACGGCGACCGGGTCGCCCTGGCGGGCGGCCATGGAGATGTGCTTGCCCTCGATGCCCTCGGGGGTGCCGTCACCGAGGCCGAGCAGGAGTTCGGCGTTCTCGGGGGTGGCGTTGGCGCGCTGCTTGGCGTAGCGGACGAGGGCGCGGCCGGAGGCGTACTGCTCCCAGCAGCCCTGCGAGCCGCAGCCGCACAGCAGCCCGTCCGGAACCATGCGGATGTGACCGAACTCCGCCGCCACACCGAAGTGCCCGCGGCGCAGCTTGTTGCCGATGATGATGCCGCCGCCGAGGCCGGTGCCGAGCGTGATGCAGATGACGTTGCGGTGGCCCTTGCCGGCGCCGAACCTGTACTCACCCCAGGCGGCGGCGTTGGCGTCGTTCTCCACCACCACGGGGAGGCCGACCCGGGTCTGGACCTTCTCCTTCAGCGGCTCCTGGCGCCAGTCGATGTTGGGCGCGAAGTAGACCGTGGAGCGCTGCCGGTTCACATAGCCGGCGGCGCCGATGCCCACGCCGACGATCTGGTGTCCGACGCGCGCACCCTCTACGGCGGAGGCAATGGCGTCCACGATGCCCTCGGGCGTGCCCGGGGTCGGCACCTTGTGGGTCGAAAGGATGTTGCCTTCCTCATCGACCACGCCGGCCGCGATCTTCGTGCCGCCGATGTCGACGCCGATGGTGAGTCCCATGAATCCCTCAGTTTCGGTCGAGCCCCGCTACGGCCAACCGTACCCGAGGGGGCTGTCAGTCGAGGTCGATGCGTTCGCCGGGGCCACCGGACTCGTCCCCGTCGGGCCGACCGGAGGTCCAGCGGGTCTCCTGGGTCTGGACCGCGGAGCGGTAGGCGGCGAGGAGTTCGCTGCCGGCGGCGGCCAGATGGTCGAAGACGTCCGGGTTGCGCTCTATGACGGGCTCGACGGCGTTCTTCGCCTGCTGCACGACCTGCCGGACCACCTGCTGGGCGGCGGGCCCGGCGACCGCCCCGAGAAGCGGGTTCTGGAGGCCGGAGAGCTTGTCGGCGACGGCGTCGACGAGTTTGCGCAGTTCCTCGGCGGCCGACCCCGGGGGCGGGCCGTACTGGGCGTGGCGGCGGGCCTTCTCCGCCTCCAGGTCCTCGGCACAGGCCGTGGCCCAGGCGTCGGCGTCCGTCGCCCGTACCTCGTCCGGTGCCTCGGAGGCGTCAGCTGTGGGGCGCTCTTCGCTCATGACCGACTCCTGACTACGGTTCGCCCTTACGACGTTACCCGAACGGGCGTGCCGGATTCACCGTCAGCGCGGCCACAGATCCGGGTCCGGCGCGAAGCGCAGCCGCAGCTCGCCGTCGCGCAGCGCGGCCCCGGCGACGGTGCAGCGGCGCAGGGCCGACGGCAGCGCGACGATCCGGCGGAAGCCACCGACGGTGATCACGACCTCGTCGCCGCGCCGGACGAGGTCCAGGCCGTCCCGTATCGCGCCGGGCAGCGGGATGTGCCAGACGAGGACGCCGTCCTCCTCGACGCGGTCGACGACGGGCCACTCGACCGGTGTGGGCGCCGTGTTGACGCCGGGCACGGCGAGCGCGGCGAGATCCTCGGTGCCGCGCGGGTCGTGCCCGAGGTGGGCCACGGCGGTGACGTCGAGCGTCTCTGCCCAGTCGGCGAGGGCCTTGCGCTGCTGGGCGACGAGGCCGTGCAGGGGGGTGGCCTCGGGCAGCACGCGGTTGGCGACCAGGGCCTCGGTGCGCAGGCCGCGCAGGGCGAGGCCGAGGCGGGCGGTACGGACGGCGTCGGCGCCGGCCGGGCCGGGTTCGGCGACCAGGCGTACGACGGTGTGGCGGTCGGCGAGGACGGCCTCCACGGCGGCGAGTTCGACGTCCCAGCGGGCGGCCGTCTCGTAGAGCCAGTCGGCGGGCATGGGGACGCCGGCGAGCCGGCCGAGGACGGGGCGCAGGGCGCGGGCCGCCTGCCGCTCGGGCGGGAGGAGGCGGCGCAGATAGCGGCGCAGTTCCTCGGGGAGGGCGAGCAGGTCGAGGGCGTGCGGGGCGGCCGGGAGGTCCACGACGAGCAGCTCGTACCGCTCGGAGAGGGCGGCGTCGCGCAGGGCGCGCAGGAAGGACAGCTCCTCGGCGCCGGGGAGGGGGGTGACCTCCTCGGCGTCCAGGCGGGAGGCGCCCAGGAGGTCGAGGACGTTCGCGGCGCGGGTCTGGAAGGCGGTGAGGTCCTCACGGAACCGGGCGGCCGCGTCGGGGCGCCAGGCGGTGAGGGCGGGGGTGACGTGCATGGGCTCCGGTCCTGTCGCCGTTCCCAGGGCCGCGCCGAGGGTGTCCGTGCGGTCGGCGCTGAGCACGAGGGTCGGGGTGCCCTCGCCCGCGGCGCGCAGGGCGGTCGCCGCGGCGACGGTCGTACGGCCGCTGCCGCCGGGGCCGGTGATCAGGATGGTGCGCATGGGGGTGAACCGTAACCGACTTCGCCCCGTTTTCAGGCACCCGGAGCCGCGGCTGGGGCGGGGGCCGCTTTCCGGCGCGGGGTGAGCCGGCGCAGGGTGAGTGGGTGGGCAGACTAGTGGTCCGACTCCACCCGCTTCTTCAGCCCCGCCAGTGCCCGGTCGATGATGACCTTCTCGGCCTTGCGCTTGATCATCCCGAGCATCGGGATCTTCACGTCCACCGTCAGCGAGTACGTGACCTCGGTCGCCCCGGCCCCCACCGGCTTCAGCAGGTAGGACCCGTCCAGCGACCGCAGCATCTGCGACTTCACCAGCGTCCAGGAGACCTCGTTGTCCCCGGTCCAGGTGTACCCGAGCGTCTGGTCGTCCTTGATCGCACCGGCGTCCATGACGAGACGGACCTGCTCGGCCCGGCCCCGCTCGTCGGTCTTCAGCACGTCCGCCTCCTTCACCTCACCGGTCCAGTCCGGGTACCGGGCAAAGTCGGCGATCACCGCCATGACGTCGCCCGGGGCCGCCTCGATCGTGATGCTCGAGCTGGTGTGTTCCGCCATCGCCGTGGCTCCTCCAGATGCGGGCCGGTGAGACCGGTACAAGCCGGTGAGACCGGTACAAGGGGTCGCCGTGCGCGAGCGTGCGCACGCGTGTGCAGCGTGAAGGCTACCGCGCTCCGACCAGCCGACTTCACCCCCGTCCGGGGGCCGTCGTCACCATTCCAGCGCCCAGGGCCGCCCGGTACCGGCGAAGTGCCCGACGTTCACGCACTCGGTGGCTCCGATCCGCATCCGCTTCACCAGCGGCTGGTGGACATGTCCGAAGAGCGAATAACGCGGCCTGGTGCGCCGGATGGCATGCAGCAGCGCCCGGCTGCCCCGTTCGAAACGGCGCGCCACCGTGTCGTACACCAGCTCCGGCACCTCCGGCGGAATGTGCGTGCACAGCACGTCGACCTCGCCGAGCGCCTCGATCTTCGCCGCGTACTCCTCGTCGGAGATCTCGTAGGGCGTGCGCATCGGAGTCCGCAGCCCGCCGCCCACGAATCCGAAGACCCGGCCCCCGATCTCCGCCCGCTCCCCGTCGAGGATCGTGGTGCCCGGTCCCGCGTACTCCGGCCAGAGCGACGGGATGTCGACATTGCCGTAGGTCGCGTACGTCGGTGCCGGGAACGCGGCGAACATCTCGGCGTACTGCTTGCGCACCGCCTTCTCGATCGCGGTCCCCCGGTCCATGCCGATCCCGCCCCACAGCCGGGCCCCCAGCTCCCGCGCCTCCTCGAAACGGCGGGCGGTACGGAGTTCGACGAGGCGGTCGGCGTTCTCGACGCCGAACAGGTCGGGGAAGATGCCGCGCGAGTGGTCGGCGTAGTCGAGGAAGAGGACCAGGTCGCCGAGGCAGATCAGGGCGTCGGCGCCATCGCCGGCTCTGGCCAGGTCGCGGGCGTTGCCGTGCACATCGCTGACCACGTGGACGCGGGTCCTTCGGGTGCCGGGGGGTGTGGCTGCCATGGTGATCAAGCGTAGGCCTGTGCGGCAAACGTGAACAGGCGATGGCCGGGCCTGCGGTTACTGGTCAGTCACTAAAGGCGTGGACTACCGTACGCGAAAGAACACCAACCTGTGTGACGCACCGAACATCTCGCCGGGACCCCCTGTCGAAGAAGCCATACCGGCGGGTAACGTCCGGGCAGTCCAGTCGTGCTCAGGATTTCAACCAACGGATCACGTGGCCCGTGGCGAAGCCCTGAGTACCTGCCCGAGCCTTGGACCACACCGTCGCATCGCACAACGTCGTGGCGCCGGCGCCCTATGAGGAGCAGCAGTCTTGCGCGAGTTCAGCCTTCCGGCTTTGTACGAGGTCCCCGCGGACGGCAATCTGACCGACATCGTCCGCAGAAACGCCGCGCAGCATCCGAACGTCGCCATCATGGCCCGCAAGGTCGGCGGGGTCTGGCAGGACGTGACCGCCACCACCTTCCTGGCCGAGGTGCACGCGGCCGCCAAGGGCCTCATCGCCTCCGGCATCCAGCCCGGCGACCGGGTCGGCCTGATGTCGCGTACCCGCTACGAGTGGACGCTCCTCGACTTCGCGATCTGGTGCGCCGGCGCGGTCACCGTGCCGGTGTACGAGACCAGCTCGCCGGAGCAGGTGCAGTGGATCCTCAGCGACTCCGGCGCGACCGCCTGCGTCGTCGAACTCGACAACCACGTGGCCGCCGTCGAGTCGGTGCGCGAGACGCTGCCGGCCCTCAAGCACATCTGGCAGATCGAGGCCGGCGGCCTGGAGGAGCTGGGCCGGCTCGGCCAGGGTGTCACGGACGCGACCGTCGAGGAGCGCAGCTCGCAGGCGAAGGCGGACGACCCGGCGACCATCGTCTACACCTCGGGCACGACGGGCCGCCCCAAGGGGTGCGTCCTCACCCACCGCAACTTCTTCGCCGAGTGCGGCAACATCGTGGAGCGCCTGCGCCCGCTGTTCCGCACGGGCGAGTGCAGTGTCCTCCTCTTCCTTCCGCTCGCGCACGTCTTCGGCCGGCTCGTCCAGGTCGCCCCGATGATGGCGCCGATCAAGCTGGGCTGCGTCCCGGACATCAAGAACCTCACCGACGAACTGGCCGCGTTCCGGCCGACGTTGGTCCTCGGCGTCCCGCGGGTCTTCGAGAAGGTCTACAACTCGGCGCGGGCCAAGGCGCAGGCGGACGGCAAGGGCAAGATCTTCGACAAGGCGGCGGACACCGCGATCGCGTACAGCAAGGCGCTGGACACGCCGTCGGGTGCGTCACTCGGCCTGAGGATCAAACACAAGACCTTCGACAAGCTCGTCTACAGCAAGCTGCGCGCGGTGCTCGGCGGCAGGGGCGAGTACGCCATCTCCGGCGGCGCCCCGCTTGGCGAGCGCCTGGGTCACTTCTTCCGCGGTATCGGCTTCACGGTCCTGGAGGGCTACGGCCTGACCGAGTCCTGTGCCGCGACCGCGTTCAACCCCTGGGACCGGCAGAAGATCGGCACGGTCGGCCAGCCGCTGCCCGGCTCGGTGATCCGCATCGCGGACGACGGTGAGGTGCTGCTGCACGGCGAGCACCTGTTCAAGGGCTACTGGAACAACGAGGCCGCGACCGCCGAGGCGCTGGCCGACGGCTGGTTCCACACCGGCGACATCGGCACCCTGGACGAGGACGGCTACCTCAGGATCACCGGCCGCAAGAAGGAGATCATCGTCACCGCGGGCGGCAAGAACGTCGCCCCGGCCGTGATCGAGGACCGGATCCGCGCGCACGCGCTGGTCGCGGAGTGCATGGTGGTGGGCGACGGGCGGCCGTTCGTGGGCGCGCTGGTCACCATCGACGAGGAGTTCCTGGGCCGCTGGGCGGCCGACCACGGCAAGCCGGCGGGTGCCACCGCGGCGTCGCTGCGTGACGACCTGGATCTGGTCGCGGCGATCCAGGACGCTGTCGACGACGGCAACGCCGCGGTGTCGAAGGCGGAATCGGTGCGGAAGTTCCGCATTCTGCCCTCCCAGTTCTCGGAGGATTCGGGCCACCTGACGCCGTCCCTGAAGCTCAAGCGCAATGTGGTGGCGAAGGACTACGCGGACGAGATCGAGGCCATCTACCAGAATTAGAGCGGCACTCGGTCACATGTCCTCGGCGAGGACCCGTTCCATCGTCCGCTCGGCGAGCGCGGTGATGGTCACGAACGGGTTCGCGCCGATGTTCCCGGGCACGAGTGAGCCGTCCTGACGTACAGCTTCGGATACCCCTTCACCCGGCCGTAGTCGTCGGTCGCCCTGCCCAGGACACAGCCGCCCAGCGGGTGGTAGCAGAAGTCGTCCGCGAACACCTCGCCGCCCGACCCGAACAGGTCGTACCGGTAGATCGTCGCGTTGGCCGAGTTGGTCCGGTCGAACAGCTTCTTGGCCATGGCGACCGAGACCGCACCCCCATCCCGATCATGAGGGTCCGCACACCGGCCTGCCCGAGCCGGAGCGCGGCCACGGCGCCGCCATAGCCCGAACCGACCACGGTCGCGGGCGCGTTGTCGACGGCGGCCGCCTCCTCGGCGGCCTGCGCCGACTGGAGCCCGACGCGGGTGAGACCGGCCGCGGCGGCGGTCTGGAGGGCGATCACGCCCACGATGTGACCCTGTCAGCTGACGGTGCATCAGTTTTACTGTCATGCGCGCAGCATGTGCGGATTTTCCGGTTCCGCCTAGAGCTGCGGCAGAGTTGGGCCCGGCCCTTTCAAACAGACTTCTCCCGAGTGACGGAACGGGTGACGGAGCGATGACGGAAGGGACACCGGAACCGATGGCGGAGGGCGAGCACCGCGAGATGAAGGAAGCCTGGCTGCGGGGTGTCGCCGCGAACCCGACCGCCCCGTCCGACGTGCTGCTCCGCCTGCTGGACCCGGCGGCGGAGGCGGCATGGGAAGTGCTGTGCGAGCAGCGCGGGCTGCCCGCGGAGATCGTGGACGCGGTGATCGCACACCCCGACCCGAAAGTCCGCTGGATGTTCGCCCGCAACCCGTACGCGAACCCCGCCGACCGCGGCCGACTGGCCACCGACCCCCACGCCAAGGTCCGCGTCAACGTGGCCGGAGGTCCCCGCCTGCGACAGCACCGGCGCCAGGGGCTTCCGGACGACGTCATCGCGACCCTGCTGACCGCGCGGGACGAGGACTTCGAGCCGGGTCAGCTCGCCTCGACGGCGGAGATCGCCCAGGAACTCGTGGCCTCCGGGCAGCTCCCGTCGTCCTTCCGGCACCGGGCCGTCCGCCACGAGAACCCGGTGGTGCGTGCCTACGGCGCGCACCACTGGCTCTGGCTCAGCCCCGCGCAGCGCGAGGCCCTCCTCGCCGATCCCGACCCCACCGTGCGCGAAGCCGCCCGCGAGAGCAGCCGGGAGCTGGACCCGGCGGCCATGGAGGCCGCACTGCCCGAACAGCACGGCTGGCGGCGCGGCCTCATGCTCGTCAATTACGCCGTCTCCCACGCCGTGGCCGAGAAGTGCCTCGCCGAGGGCCAGGACCTCCAGTGCCTGGCCCTCAACCCGCACACCCCCGCCGACGCCGTGGCTCGCCTCGCCCGCGACCCCGACCCCAAGGTCCGGGAACTGGTGGCCGCGAGGGCCGACCTCACCCCCGCCCTGCTGGCGGAGCTGTCCGAGGATCCGGTGTCCCGGGTGCGCGCCCGGGCTCTGCTCCAGCCGCTCCCCCGCACCTGGGGAGAGCGCGCCGCCATCGACCGGGTCATCGGCCGCACCGCCGAGGAGATCGGCCGGCTCCCCGAGATGCTCACCGAGCCCGACCCCGGCTGGTACACGGAGTGCGCCACCTCGGACGAGCCACTGCTGCGCCGCCTGGCCGCGACCCACCCCGGACTCCCCGAGGACCTGGTGCACCGCCTGGCCGCCGACCCCGACACCGAGACCCGTCACCTCCTGGCCCTCAACCACCCCCTGGCTCCCCCGGCGACGGTCCTGGAAGCTTTCATCGCCGCCCCACGCCAACGCCCGTACCTGCTCACACTCCCCCACCTCCCCCGCACGGGCCTGGCCCACCTGCTGACCCACGAGGACCCGGAGGTACGGGCCTTGGCGGCATCCGACCCGACGTCGGACCAGCCGCCGACCGCCCTGCTGACCGACCCCGACCCGAGGGTCCGCAGGGCGGCGGCGGCCAACCCACTGGTTCCACCGCACCTGGACGACCCGGACCTGGCGGAGGGCGCGGCGGCAAATCCAGCCCTCTCCGCCGAGCAGCTGCACAACATCCTCGACCGTTGCGTCTGACTCACAGCAACGTCTTGAGCCGCTCCGCAAGCAGATCCCACCGCCACCGCTCCTCAACCCACAACCGGCCCCGCTCCCCCATCCGTCGCCTCAACTCCGCGTCCCCCAGCAGCACGACGATCCGCTCGGCGACCTCCTCCACCGACCCGCCCCGCACCACCCACCCGGTCTCCCCGTCGAGCACGGCGTCGGGCGCTCCGCCGGAGTCCCCCGCCACCACAGGCAGCCCCGTAGCCGAGGCCTCCAGGTAGACGATCCCCAGCCCCTCCACGTCCAGCCCGCCCCGTCGCGTCCGGCAGGGCATCGCGAACACATCACCCGCGCCGTAGTGCGCGGGCAGTTCGGACCAGGGCACGGTTCCCGTGAACCGCACCGACGCCTCGACCCCCGTCTCCCGGGCCAGCCGCCGCAACTCCCTCTCGTAGGGCCCGCCGCCCACGATCAGCAGCACCGCGTCCGGCTCGGCGGCCAGGATCAGCGGCATCGCGAGGATCAGGGTGTCCTGCCCCTTGCGCGGCACCAGCCGCGACACGCACACGACCACCGGCCGGTCACTCAGCCCCAGCCGGGCCCGCACCTCGTCACCCCCGGAGCCTGGATGGAACGTCTTCTCGTCCACCCCCGGCGGCAGCTGCACCATCCGCCCGGCCGCGGCCGGGCTGAGCGCGGTGGCGATCCGCGAGCGCGTGTACTCGCCGAGGTAGGTGATCGTGTCGGTCGCCTCCCCGATCCGCCCGAGCAGCTGCCGGGCGGCGGGCAGCTGGGCCCAGCCGGCCTCGTGCCCGTGGGTGGTGGCGACCAGCCGCTGCGCCCCGGCGTTCCGCAGCGCCGGCGCCATCAGCCCGAGCGGAGCCGCCGCCCCGAACCACACGGACGTGCACCCGTGCTCCCGGAGCAGCCCGACCGCCGTCCGGGTCGCCCCGGGCGTGGGCAGCAGCATCGTCGTACGATCGCGTATGACGGTGAAGGGCTGCTCCGCGTCGAACGCGGCGGTGGCCTCGACGCCCTCCCGGCTCCGCTTCCACGTGGACGCGTAGACGACGAGCCGGTCGGGGTCCAGCCGCAGGGCCATGTTGTGCAGGAAGGCCTGGATGCCGCCCGGCCGGGGCGGGAAGTCATTGGTCACGATGAGGGTCTTGTGCATCGCGGCCGACCCTACCCGCACGGTGTGTTCGGCCGCGCTTCATGGCCGCCGCACAGGACGACGGGAGATCATGTGGCGCACTCCCAGGCAGGCCGACGGACAGGGGCTCAGGTGGACAGGACGGGCGAGAGGCGCGCCCTGGCGTTGCCGCTGGTCATCTGGGGTGCCACGCGGCTGATACTGCTGCTGTTCGTGCTGAGGGTGTTCGTGTTCCCGGGCGCGGACGTCACGACCGACGTGTCGGTGATCTACCAGGGGTGGTACGAGGTCCTCCGGCACGGAACGTTTCCCCTGGACGACGTCACCTGGCAGTACCCGCCCGCGGCCGCCCTGGCGATCCTCTCCCCCGGGCTGCTGCCCTTCCTGGACTACCCGACCGCCTTCTTCGTGCTGGTCTTCCTGACCGACCTTGCGGTCCTGTCCCTCCTCCTCCACACGGGCCTGCGCCCCGGCCGCAGCCTGCGCGGCGCCTGGGTCTGGGTGCTCGGTGTGCCGCTCCTCGGGCCGACCGTCTACTCCCGCTACGACCTGATGGTCACCGCGGTCGCCGTCGCCGCGCTGCTCGCCGGGGCCCGGCACCCCCGGCTGATGGGCGCGCTGGCCGGCTTGGGCGCGATGGTCAAGGTGTGGCCGGCGCTGCTGCTGGTGGGTGCCGTACGGCGGCGCGCCTGGGCGTCGGCGGCGGTCACGGTGGGCGTGGTCGGGGCGATGTTCGCGCTGGCCATGCCCGGCGCGTTCTCCTTCCTGACCTTCCAGCGGGACCGGGGCACCGAGGTGGAGTCCCTGGGCGCGCTGGTCCTGCACATCGCCCGGCACTACGGATGGCACGGCGAGGTGCTGCTCAACTACGGCTCGATCGAGTTCCTGGGCCCGCAGGTGAAGTCGGTGAGCGCGGCGGCCCTGGTGCTGACGGTGTGCGCCTTCGGCTGGCTGCTGCTGTGGCGCGTACGCGCGGCCCGCTTCCGGCCCCACACACTCGCGGACGCCGCCTTCACCGCCGTCCTGATGTTCACGGTCACCAGCCGGGTGATCAGCCCGCAGTACATGGTGTGGCTGGTGGGCCTGGCCGCCGTCTGCCTCTGCTTCCGGGCCGGCCGGATGACCCTGCCGGTGGTCCTGGTCCTGCTGGCGACCTTCATGACGGTCCTGGAGTTCCCGATCGGCTTCTCGCACGTCGTGGTGAGCGACTGGTACGGCATCACCCTGCTGGTCCTGCGCAACGGCCTGCTGGTCGCCGCGACGGTCACGGCGGCAAGGCAGCTGTGGCGCTCCACGGCGGCCAAGGCCCCGGCCGCCCCCCTGCCCCTTCACGCCGCCCGGGCGAAGGAGACCTCGGTCCCCTCCTGAGGCCGGCCAGCAGCAGCCCGGCTCAAGGAAGCGATCGAGCGGCTGGGTCAGTCGCCGAGTTGAGCCGTCAGATAGTCCCGCCAGCGTGCGGTGAAGTCCGTCAGGTTCGTGCCGAGTTCCTTGCGCAGCGCGTCCTCGACCGCGCCCGTACGGCCCTGATGGGCGCCGACGGCCCGGTAGAAGGCGCCGAGCCTCTCCTCGCCCCAGTGGCCGGCGATCATCCGGCAGGCCAGCCAGCCGCCCTCGTAGGCCTCGGCCAGCTTGGTGGGGTCGTCGGTGAAGCCGAAGTCCTTGTCCACCGGAAGGTTTTCGGGGGTGTCCCCGGCCTGCACGGCGCGGGCCAGTTCCGGCGCGGCCTCGGGGGGCGTACGGCCGGTGTCGAGATAGCCGATCCAGTCGGCGTACCCCTCCGACAGCCACAGAGGGGTGGCCGCCGTCGTGTGGGTGCGGGTGGCCACGTGGGTCGTCTCGTGGGTGAGGACGACCTGCTTGCCGACCGAGCCGAGGTCGGTGTAGGCCTCCGGGTTGAGGATGACCCGGTCCGCCGGGGCCTGGCCGGCGCCGCCCACCTCACCGGTGGTGACGGCGGCGATGCCCCGGTAGTTGGAGGCGGGGGCGCCCAGCAGGCCGGCCATGCCGTTCAGCGAGCCGGGTACGAGCAGGACCACTCGTCGGGTCCAGTCCGGGCCCCAGGCCTTCGAGACCTCGGGGACGGCGGTGTCCGCGAGGTCGGCGTAGTCCCGCAGTGTGGCCGTGGGCTGGCCGACGCCGAGAACCAGGCTGTGCGCGCCCCTGACGGCCGTCACCGCGCCCTGGTCCCAGAGCTGCTGCCCGGCCTTCTCGGCAGGCTTGTCGGCGGCGACGTACCAGTGGCCGTCGGCGGTGCGGCTGAGGGTCAGGGTGCGGTCGGTGGTGACCGGGGCCCTGTCGTACCCCTGGATGCGGTAGCGGAGCTGGGCGTCGGCGGTGGCCTCGGCGCCGTCCGGGTGCAGTGCGGTCAGCCGGTAGCTCCAGGCCGCGAGGGGTACGGCCCGCAGGTTCGCGTACGAGTTCCGGGTACCGGTCTCGGCGTACGCCCCCTCGTCATGGCCGAGGACGGCGGTCGCGCGCCGGTCCAGGACCTGCTGCACCTCCGCCATCGCCGACCCGGTCGCGGCCTGTCCACCGCCGCATCCCGTCAGCGGCAGGAGCAGCAGACACAACCCCACCGCCCCTGAGCGCCACGCCCGCCTGCCACCAGCCACTTTCCGATCGTACGGGTCGAAACCCGATAGTCAGGGCCGGGTGACCGAGGAGACGGGCATCATCCCGACCGGGTCGTAGCGGACCGGGGCGCCCGGGTAGGGGGCGTGGATGACCTGGCCGTGGCCGACGTACATCGCCACATGGCTGGCGTCTGAGCGGTAGACGACCAGGTCACCGGGTTGTGCCTGGGAGAGCGGGACCTGGTGGCCGGCGTAGCGCTGCTCCTGCGAGGTGCGTGGGAGGTGGACGCCGGCGTGTGCGTACGACCACTGCATCAGGCCCGAGCAGTCGAAGCCGGAGGGGCCGCTGGCGCCCCACACGTACGGCTTGCCGAGGGCGGCGCGGGCGGCGGCCACCGCGGCGGCGGCGCGGCCGTTCGGGGCGGTGACACCGTAGAGGTCGGGCAGGTCGGCGCGGGCGTCGCCCCGGGAGGCGTGCTCGAAGGCGGCGCGGTCGGCGGCGGGCATCGCGTTGATCAGTCGCCGGGCCGTGGCGAGCTTGTTCTCCACGGTGGCCTTGTGGGAGGCGACCGCCTCGCGGCTGCGGTCCAGCTCGGCGAGCCGGCCGGCGGCCTCGGCGCGTTCCTGGGCGAGTTCGCGCATCGCCGCCTTGAGTCCCTTGAGCTGCCGGGCCTGGCGGACGTCGATGCGGTCGAGGAGGGACGCCCGGTCGAGATAGTCCTCGGGGTCCTCGGAGAACAGCAGGGCGACGGTGGGGTCCATGCCGCCGGAGCGGTACTGGGCACCGGCGAGCGAACCGAGTGCCTCCTGCATGGTGTTGATGCGCTGCTGCTGCCGGGCGATGCGGTCCTGGGAGTCGCTCACCTCGCGGCGCAGCGCGCCGGCCCGCTCGTCGGCCTTGTTGTAGGCCTCGGTCGCCTCCTCGGCCTGCTGGTACAGCCGGTCCACCTCGGCGCGGGTGTCCCCCTGCGGGGCCGCGCTCGCGGGTACGGCACCGGCCGCGGCTGCCGCGGCCGACAGCACACAGAGGGCGGCACCGGCGCCCCGGTTGAACCCGGACGGTGCGAGACGGCGATGAAACCCCACGGCGGTCCTTCTGCTGGCGGACAGGTACCGCTTCCTCCGGCGCCGGGGACGGGGATGCCCGGGCGCCGGAGGAAACGCGCCAGACAGTAGCCGTGCGAGCACACCCCGGCCAAAGACCTCGCCGGGCACATAACGTGACGCCCCGCCGCTGACGCAGGTCACCGGCGGGGCGTGGAGTCATCTTCGGTTGTCGTGATTCGCCCGTTCGGGCGCCCCGTCCGGTTGATCTTGGGCCGCACGAGTGTCGCCGTAACCCGGTGGGGTCAGATCCGGACGCCGAACTCGAACGTCATGTTGCCGATCGACTCATAGCGCACCACGGCACCGGTGTGCGGGGCGTGCAGCACCTGGCCGTTGCCCGCGTAGAGGCCGACGTGGTGATAGTCGCCGTAGAAGATGACCAGGTCGCCGACCTTGAGGCCGCTCTGGCTGTAGATGCGGGTGCCGGCGTTGGCCTGCGCCTCGGAGGTGCGCGGGATGGTGACGCCGGCCTGGGCGTAGGCCCAGGAGGTCAGGCCCGAGCAGTCGAAGGAGGACGGGCCGGAGGCGCCGTAGACGTACGGCGAGCCCATCACGGACTGGGCGGCGGAGAAGGCGGCGGCGGCCCGGCCGGAGGCGGAGCCGGTGTTGCCGAGGTTCACGCGGGAGGAGGCACGGCTGGCGGCCTGGGCCTGCTCGGCGTCCAGGGCGGCCTTCTCCTTGGCCGTCAGGGTGTTGAGGAGCTTCTGCGCGTCGGCGAGCTTGGACTGGACGGCGCTCTTCTGCCTGGCCAGCTCGGTGCGGGTGGCGGAGAGGTCCTTGAGCTTGGCCGTCGCCTGCGCCCGCTCCTGGGCGAGTTCGCGCTGTTTGTCCTGAATCTTCTTCAGGGCCTCGACCTGCTGGCTGCTCAGCTGGTCGAGCGTGGAGGCCTTGTCGAGGTAGTCGTCCGGGTTGGACGAGAGGAAGAGCTGGACCGACGGGTCTATGCCGCCGGAGCGGTACTGCGCGGTGGCCAGCGAACCGAGGCTGTCCCGCAGCTTGTTGAGATCCTCCTGACCGCGGGCCACATTGTCCTGGATCGTGGAGATTTCCTTCTGCAGCTTCTGCTGCTTCTCCTTGGCCCCGTCCAGCCTCTCGGTGGCCTGCTCCGCCTCCTGGTAGAGCTTGTCGACCTTGGCCTTGACCTCATCCTTGCTCAGCTTCCCACTGGGCGCCGCATTGGCGGCATTGGCGCTGAGGACTACGGCAGCGGCGGCCGCGGTGGTCAGTACGGTCACGCGCGCACGGCTCGGCTGCTTGGGTCGACGATGGGACGCCACGGAGACGGGCTCCTTCTTTTGAGTGATCACCCGTGTGGAGGTTCGAGGCCAGACCCTAGTGACCCTACTGTGATCAGTTCAAATCCCAACAGCCAAAAATCTGGTCACGCAACGCACTCTTTGCACATAACTCACGTGCCGTGACGCTCGACTGACGCTACGTTGCGTGACGGTTCGGTCAATTCGGGCATTACGTATGTGCGTTGAACGTTCAGGACAGTCGCTTCAGAAGCATCGCAGAAGCCACCGGACGGGCACCCGCCTTCGCGACCCCGTCGGCGACCTCGCGGTCGGTCGAGGCGACGATCACCGGGCGGCCCGGCGGCTCGGCGCGCACCAGCTGGCGGATCAGTTCGTCCGCGGTGACACCGGGCTTGGAGAAGAGGACCCTGACCCCGCGCGGCGGCGCCAGCAGTACCGGCGCGGCCAGTTCGGCGCCGTCGAAGACACAGGTGACCTCGGCCCCGGTCTGCGCGGCGAGCTGGGAGAGCTGGCCGAGCAGCCGCAGCCGCTGCTTCTCCAGCGGCATCTGCGGATAACCGGTCTTGGTCACGTTGTAGCCGTCGACGACCAAGTGTGCCTGGGGCAGGGCGAGTAGCTGATTGAGAATGGCCGGATCGTTCTCGGAGAGCGCTCGGGCCGCGATGTCCTTCGGGGTCATTCGTCCCGGTTCGACCGCATCCACGGTCTCGGCGGGCCGCACCGACACCGGCGGCAGCGCCAGTTCGCGGCGCAGGCCCTGGGTCGCGTCGAGAACGGTGTCGAGCAGCAGCCGTACCCTCATGTCCTCGACGCTGCGCCCCTCGCGGGCGGCCCGGCGGCTGGCCTCCAGGGCGGCCTCGACCTCGCCGAGCCGGGCCTTGAGCCGCCGGCCCTCGCTCTCGGCGGCGGACACCTGGGCCTGCCCCTCGGAGCGCACGGCCTCCAGCTCGCCCTGCATCCTGCGCAGGGCGGCCTCACCGCGCTTGACGTCACTGAGGGCGGCGCGCAGCTTGCGGTGAAGCGATTCCGCCTCCCTCTTCGCCGTGTCCAGATCGGCGCGCAGCCGCTCCGCCTCGGAGCGGGTCTGCTCCCGGGCCCGGTCGAGCTCCTCGCGCAGCCGCTCCAGCTCAGCCCGGCTCTCCTCGTCGGCGCGCTCGGCGTCGGCCCGCTGGGCCTCCTCGCCGGCCGCCGTCACGAGCTTCACCCAGCCCGCGGGGCGCAGCACATAGGCAGCGGCCGCCACATCGAGCGGGTCCGCGGCCGGCGGCGGGGAACCGGAGTCGAGGGCGCCGGCGAGTTCCGGCTGAGCCTCTCTCAGTTTCTCCCCGATCCGCTGCCGGAAAAGGGTGTCCGTCTCCAGCGCGGCCGCCATGGCGTTCCCGGCGAACTTGGCCCGACGATTCGGGGCGAACCGGGCGTACTGTCGCAGTTGGGCGGGCAGTTCGGCGACCGTCAGCCCGCCGAAGCCGTCCGACACGATCTGTACGACCCGCCGTCGCACACCGTCGGGCAGCGGACGGTCAAGCACCTCAGCGGTGCCGTCGCCCGGCCCCCCGCCTGTGGTCTCCACCATCCGTCACACCCCATCACCTGTGCGGGGCCGCCTCCCGGTCTCAGGAGTCGGCGCCCGGCCTGTCCACGAGTTCCACCTGGTCCACCGCGTTGCACCAGCGGCAGCGCACCGACTCGATGGTCTCACTGACCACCTCGCGCTCCTCGACCTTGGGCTCACCGGCCAGGTCGAGGTGCACGTACTCCACGACCTTCGACGAGCGGGTCACGTCGAAGCGCGTGAGGTTGCCGCAGAGGGTGCAGCGCCACCGCGTCGTGGCGGTCGGCAGGGGAACCGTCATCGTGACTGTTCGCTTCCTTCTAGTGTCCGTGACGCGCCGTCCCGACGCGTGTGGCTCGTTACCCTAAGGCCTGGCGAGTACTCGACGCCGCCCCGTTCACGGCGGCGAGGCGATCTGTACCGGTGCATCCGGTTACGCCATGCTCTATGTCCATGATCGGCAACCGGAAGACGACGGCCACCCGGACCCCGCGGAGCCTGAGGGGCACCTCGGCGCCCATGACGTACACCCTGATCGCCGTGTGCTGCCTGATCTTCGTACTCGGCCCGGCGTCCGGCCTCACCCCGTCCTACGGCACGGGGGACGCCCTGGTGGCCGCGCAGCGCGCGTACTTCCGGCGCTGGGGGGTGGTCCCCGCCGACGTGTTCGACGGCCCGGCGCGGGAGGCGCTCACCCCGGCCACGGCGCTGTTCATCCACGGCAGCTGGGTGCACCTGCTCGGCAACATGCTCTTCCTCTTCGTCTTCGGGGCGATGACCGAGGAGCGGATGGGCCGCGTCGAGTTCACACTCTTCTACGTCGGCTGCGGCTATCTCGCACTGCTCGGCTACGCGGCCGCCAACGCCACGTCCCAGCAGTCGCTGGTGGGGGCGTCCGGGGCGATCTCGGCGGTCCTCGGAGCGTTCCTGTACCTGTTCCCCAGCGCCCGCGTGACCAGTCTTCTCCCCTTCCTCTTCTTCCTTCCCCTCCGCTTCCCGGCCTGGGTGGTCCTCCCCTTCTGGGCGGCCCTGCAGTGGCTGGCCCTGGACCAGGCCCCCTCCGGCCCCGGCGTGGCCTATCTCGCCCACCTGGTCGGCTTCGGCCTCGGCCTCGGCTACGCGTGGGTGCGGTACGGCCGTAGGACTAAAGTGAAGTCCGCCCCAGCTCCGGCACCCGAGGGAGAGAACCAGCCGTGATCACCGCGATCGTCCTCATCAAGACCAGCGTGGACCGGATCCCCGAGATCGCGGAACGGATCGCCGCGCTGGACAGCGTCAGCGAGGTCTTCTCCGTCACCGGTACGTACGACCTGATCGCCATGGTCCGGGTGAAGCAGCACGACGACCTGGCGGAGGTCATCCCCGGTTCCATCAGCAAGATCCCGGGCGTGGAGGCCACGGACACGCACGTCGCGTTCCGCACCTACTCGCAGCACGACCTGGAGGCGGCGTTCGCGATCGGCCTGGACAGCTAGGGACCTCTTCTCGAAGCGCCCTGTGGTGGAGCGCCCTGCCGGGGGCGCGGGGCTGTATTCGATGTGCGGCTCCGCCGCGTGGGCGCGACCAGCCAGGACGGACCCGCGGTGGACCACGACGCTTCGTGCCCGGCTGCGGGCCGGTGGGGGCCGACGCGGCGGTAGCCGCAAATTGATACAGCCCCGCGCCCCCAGGACGTTGCCCCTGAGGTCGGTCCGAATCACACCGCCGGGACGCAGCGGCCTTCCTCGGTGCGGTACGTCCACCTGGCGCCGTCGGCGACCAGTTCCTTCACCGCGTTGACGAACCGCTCCACGTGCTCCTCCGGGGTCCCGGCTCCGAAGCTCACCCGGATCGCGTTCAGGGACTTCTCGCCCGGCGCCGCCTCGGGTGCCCCGCACTCGCCCTGGGTCTGCGGATCCGAGCCGAGCAGGGTCCTGACCAGGGGGTGGGCACAGAAGAGGCCGTCACGGACGCCGATGCCGTACTCGGCGGAGAGGGCCGCGGCGAAGTGTGAGCTGTTCCAGCCCTCGACGACGAACGAGATCACGCCGACCCGCGGGGCGTCGTCGCCGAAGAGGGAGAGGATCCGCACCTGAGGGACCTCGGCCAGAGCCGACCGCACCTTCTCGATCAGGTACTGCTCGCGGGCGACCAGGGTGTCGAAGCCCGCCTCGGTCAGCGCCTTGCAGGCGGAGGCGATCGAGTAGGCGCCGATCACGTTGGGCGACCCGGCCTCGTGGCGCGCGGCGCTCTCGTGCCACTCCACGGCCACTCCCCCGTCCTCGCGCCGGGTGACCTTGCGGCTGGCGCCGCCGCCCGCGAGGTACGGCTCGGCCGCCAGGAGCCAGTCGGCGCGGCCGGCGAGGACGCCGGAGCCGAAGGGGGCGTACAGCTTGTGGCCGGAGAAGGCGATCCAGTCGACGTCCAGGTCGCGGACGCTCACCGGGTGGTGCGGGGCCAACTGGGCCGCGTCCAGGACCATCCGGGCGCCGTGCGCGTGGGCCGCCGCGGCCAGCTCCCGCACCGGCCACAGCTCGCCGGTGACGTTCGAGGCGCCGGTGACGCAGACCAGGGCCGGGCCGTACGGGTCGCGCTCGGCGAGGGCGCGCTCCAGGGTCTCGACGGCCTGCCGCGGGCTGCGCGGGGCGTTGAGGTAGGTGACCCTCGTGTCCTGCCAGGGCAGCAGGGAGGCGTGGTGCTCGGTCTCGAAGACGAAGACCTGGCAGTCGGCGGGCAGCGCCCGGGCCAGCAGGTTCAGGGAGTCCGTGGTCGAGCGGGTGAAGACCAGCTGGTCGTCGGGGCGGCAGTCGAGGAACTCGGCGACCGTCCCGCGGGCGTTCTCGAAGAGGTCCGTGGAGAGCTGGGAGAGGTAGCCGGCGCCGCGGTGGACGCTGCCGTAGTAGGGCGCGTACGCCGCCACGTCGTCCCAGACCCGCTGCAGCGCGGGGGCGCTGGCCGCGTAGTCGAGGGCGGCGTAGGTGACCTCGCCGCCGGTGACGAGCGGGACGGTGACATCCCGGCCCAGAACGGGCAGCGGGGCACAAACCGACTGGACGGGGGCAGCGGTGGAGACGGACATGGCGGAACTCCCGTGAGAGGAAAGAAGAAAGTGAAAGTGGGTGTGCGGAGGCGGGGCTCGACGCCCTAGCGCATTCGCTTGCTCACGGGAGACTCCCTCGATGACCAGGATCCCTGGTGTCCGAGGGATCCGCGCTTGCCGTGGACCTCGCTGCCTACGGCCTGGTCTTCACCCGGGGCACCCCGCCACGGACGGAGGGTTGCCGGACAGTCGGCCGGGGCCTCATGACTGTCACTCATGACCTGGCAAGAAACGTAGATGAAGTGATCGCCGACGCGCAACTTCAGTCCGGATGACGGGACGAATGCCGGCGCCGGCGCCACGTTCTCTTTTCGCTCTGCCCCTACTTGTTCGTCGCCGCCGCCCAGCGCTCCAGCACCCGCTTGGCCGCGCCCGAGTCGATCGACTCCGCCGCCTGGTCCATGCCGGCGCGGATCTGCTCGGCCAGCGTTCCCGGGCCCGGGTCCAAAGCCACCAGCGCCGCCGCCGAGTTCAGCAGGACCGCGTCGCGGACCGGGCCCTTCTCACCGTCCAGGAGCCGGCGCGCGACCTCCGCGTTGTACGACGGGTCACCGCCGCGCAGCGCCTCCACCGGGACCAGTTCGATGCCGACGTTTCTCGGGTCGAACGTCTCCTCCGTGACCTTGCCGTCGCGGACGACCCAGACGTGGGACGTGGAGGTGGTGGTCAGTTCGTCGAGGCCGTCGTCGCCGCGGAAGACCAGGGAGGAGTTGCCGCGTTCCGCGAACACGCCCGCGACCACCGGTGCCATGCGCGGGTCCGCGACACCGACCGCCTGGGCCCGGACCTGCGCGGGGTTGGTCAGCGGGCCGAGGATGTTGAACACCGTGCGGATGCCCAGCTGTCCGCGCGCCGCGCCCGCATGACGCAGCGCCGGGTGGAACTTGACGGCGAAGCAGAAGGTGATGCCGGCCTCCTCGGCGACCTCGGCGACCCGCTGCGGGGTCAGGTCGAGGTTGACGCCGAGCTTCTCCAGCACGTCAGAGGCACCGGACGCGGAGGACGCGGCCCGGTTGCCGTGCTTGACGACCTTCGCCCCGGTGCCGGCCACCACCAGCGCCGACATCGTGGAGATGTTCACCGTCTTGGCGCCGTCACCGCCGGTGCCGACGATGTCGACCGTGCGGCCCGGTACCTCGATGACGTTGGCGTGCTCGTACATCGTGCGGACGAGACCGTTGATCTCCTGGACCGTCTCGCCCTTCGCCCGCAGGGCGACGACGAAGCCGGCGATCTGGGCGTCGGTCGCCTGGCCGCGCATGATCTGGTCCATCGCCCAGGCCGTCGCGTCCGCGCTCTGGTCCTGCCCGTACAGCAGCGCGTTCATCACCTCGGGCCAGGAACGGCCCGCCGCGGTGTCGCCTCCAGCGGGGGTCACAGCGCTCATAAGGCCGCTCCTGATCGTCGTACCGGGCGCAAAGCAGTGTCAGGGCTACCCTATCCAGCCCCGGACACGGCGAAGGGCCCCCGTCCGGTGTACGGACGGGGGCCCTTCGACCGTGGCGTGGCGACGCGCTCGATCAGTGGTGGCCGTGGCCGCTCGTGATCTCCTTGTACTCCTCGACGGAGGGCTTCGGGATCTGGTTGTCGTCGCCGTAGTAGGCGCTGCTCAGCTTGGCGCGGAGCTTCTCGACCCCCTTGATCTTGCGCTCGACACCGTTCTCGTCGACCGCCGGGCCGACCTGGGCCGGCTCGTACTGGTAGTGGGCCGTGAGGGTGTGCAGTTGCTCCTGGCTGAGCGGCTCGTGCACCTCGATGTACTCACCGTGCGGCAGCCGCTTGATGATGCCGGTCTCGCGACCGTGCAGCACCTTCT
Organism: Streptomyces sp. NPDC005866; assembly: GCF_040629895.1. NCBI lineage: Bacteria > Bacillati > Actinomycetota > Actinomycetes > Kitasatosporales > Streptomycetaceae > Streptomyces > Streptomyces sp. NPDC005866. The sequence goes on along the minus strand of NZ_JBEXWP010000035.1, from coordinate 55,132 downwards.
CGCGGTCCCGGCGCTGCAGGCCGAGGCAGATCCGCTTGGTGATGATGAACGCGATCACCGGGCCGACGAAGAAGAAGATCCGGACGAACCAGGTGACGGCGTTGATCGACAGGTGGAAGTGGGTGGCGATGAGGTCGTTGCCACCACCGACCAGGCCGATCATGTACACGGTCACCCAGGCGACACCGAAGCCGGTACGGGTCGGGGCGTTGCGCGGGCGGTCCAGGATGTGGTGCTCGCGCTTGTCGCCGGTGACCCAGGACTCGATGAACGGGTAGACCGCGATCGCGGCCAGGACCAGGCCGAAGAGCATCAGCGGGATGAACACGCCCAGGACGAGCGTGTGACCCCAGAAGTTGATCTCCCAGCCCGGGAAGTAGCGGATCAGACCCTCGGCGAAGCCCATGTACCAGTCGGGCTGGGCGCCGGTGGACACCTGGTCCGCACGGTAGGGGCCCATGGCCCAGATCGGGTTGATCTGGGTGGTCGCCGCGATGACCGCGATGACACCGAAGACCAGGAAGAAGAAGCCTCCGGCCTTGGCCATGTAGACCGGCAGCAGCGGCATGCCGACGACGTTCTTCTCGGTCTTTCCAGGTCCCGCGAACTGCGTGTGCTTGTGGTAGAAGACCAGGATCAGGTGGCCGACCACCAGGCCGAGCATGATGCCCGGCAGCAGCAGGATGTGGATCGAGTAGAACCGGGACACGAAGTCGTGGCCGGGGAACTCGCCGCCGAAGATGAACATCGTGAGGTACGTGCCGACGATCGGCATCGACAGGATCGCGCCCTCGGTGAAGCGGACACCGGTGCCGGAGAGCAGGTCGTCCGGGAGCGAGTAACCGGTGAAGCCGGTGAACATGCCCAGGACGAACAGCAGGAAGCCGAACAGCCAGTTGATCTCACGCGGCTTACGGAACGCGCCGGTGAAGAACACACGCATCATGTGCACGAACATGCCGGCGAGGAAGATCAGCGCGGCCCAGTGGTGGATCTGCCGGATGAGCAGACCACCGCGCACGTCGAAGGAGATGTGCAGGGTCGAGCTGAACGCCTCGGACATCAGCTGTCCCTGGAGCGGGACATAGCTGCCGTGGTACTCCACCTCGGTCATCGACGGATGGAAGAACAGCGTCAGATAGACACCCGTCAGGATGATGATGATGAAGCTGTACAGGCAGACCTCGCCCAACATGAACGACCAGTGGTCGGGGAAGATCTTGCGCATGTTGGACTTGGCCAGGGAGTAGATCCCGAGCCGGCCGTCGGCCCAGTCGGCGACGCGCTCGCCGGCCGGTGCCTTCCCGCGAGAGGAACGGCCCGCCGCGCCAGCGGCAGATGCATTCGTTTCGTTGGGTGTAGTGCTCATCCGCGCTCCCAGAAAGCAGGACCGACGGGCTCCTCGAAGTCGCCGAGCGCCTGGAGGTAGCCCTCCTCGCTCACGCCGATGCGCAGCTGCGGCAGGGCGTGACCGGCCGGGCCGAAGATCACTCGGGCTCCGTCGGAGAGGTCGAAGGTGGACTGGTGGCACGGGCAGAGCACGTGGTGGGTCTGCTGCTCGTACAGCGAGATCGGGCAACCGACATGGGTGCAGATCTTCGAGTAGGCCACGATGCCCTCGTGCGCCCACTCGAGCTCGCGCTTGTCCTTGATGTTGTCCGGCTGCAGCCGGACGATCATCAGGGCCGCCTTGGCGATCTTGTTCTGGAATTCCTCGTCGGTCTCCTCCAGGCCCTCGGGCTTGGCGAAGGTCAGCGAGCCGACGGTGACGTCGGAGGGACGCAGCGGCTCGTTGGTGTTCATGTTGACGAGGAGCTTGCCCTTCGACCACTCCGTGTGGCGGAGCGAGGTGCCGGGCAGCGGGCCGAGGTCGCGCAGCAGCACGACGCCGGAGAGCGGGACCAGGGTCAGCGCACCGAACATCGTGTTGCGGATCAGCTTGCGGCGGCCGATCCCCGACTCCTTGGCGCCCTCCTTGAAGTCCGCGTGGACCTTGGCACGGACCTCGGGAGGGGCCTCGATCGGGTGCCGCTCGTCGGCGACCTCCACATCGGACATCAGGGTGCGGGCCCAGTGGACCGCACCCGCGCCGATGCAGAACAGCGCCACCCCGAGGGTCAGGCCCAGCGCGAAGTTCAGCGCGCTGATGTGACCGAGCGGGAAGACGAAGATCGACTTGTCGCGCGGGATCGTGACATACGAGGCGATGAAGCCGACGGTGGCCAGCATCGACACCGTGAACAACAGGGCCACGACGCGCTCGGACCGCTTGGCGGCCCGTTCGTCGATGTCCTGGATCCGGTGCTCGTGGGGCGGCAGACCCGGGTCCGCGAACGGGTACCTCTCGTCCGCGACGCCCACCGCTACGTGCGCGTGGTCCTGCTCAGCGGGCAGGTTCTCTTCTGGAATGTCTTGGCTACTCATGACTTCTTGGCCTTTGCGGTCCGAGCGGCGACCCAGACGGCGACCGCGATCAGGGCACCGAGACCGAAGACCCACGAGAACAGACCCTCGCTGACCGGCCCGATGCCGCCCAGGTCAAGACCGCCGGGGTTCGTCGTCTTGCTGCTGTTGACCGCGTTCAGGTACGCGATGATGTCCTTCTTGTTCTTCTCCGGCATCGTCGTGTCGGGGAAGGACGGCATGTTCTGCGGGCCCGTCTGCATGGCCTCGTACATGTGCTTCGGATCGACGCCCGACAGGTCAGGCGCGAACTTGCCCTCGGTCAGCGCGCCTCCCTTACCGACGAAGTTGTGGCACTGCGCGCAGTTGGTGCGGAAGAGCTCGCCGCCCGCGGCGATGTCGGCACCGGCCGGGCTGTACTGCTCCTTGGTCGGCACCTCGGGACCGGGGCCCAGCGAGGCGATGTACGCCGCGAGCTGGTCGATCTGGGCCTGGGTGTAGATGTTCTTCTTCTTGAGGACCTGGGGGCCCTGCGAGGTGGCGGCCGGCATACGGCCGGTGCTCACCTGGAAGTCGACGGCCGCGGCGCCCACGCCGACCAGACTGGGGCCGTCGGACGAGCCCTGACCGCCGGTGCCGTGGCAGCTGGCACAGCCGACCGAGTAGAGCTTCTTGCCCTCCTCAATGGTCAGGGACTGGGAGGTCTCATCGGCCTGCGCCTTGCCCGCGGGTGCGAACGCAGCGTACAGCCCCCCAGTGGCCGCCAGCGCGAGGAGTAGGACGACGACCGCCGCCAGCGGATGGCGTCGTCGTGCGGAGAGCTTTTTCACGGATTACCCCGGTGTCAGGATCTTCTGCGTCGATGCTTCTGGGTTGTGCGCTTCTGCAGCGCGTGGAGCCGGCCCGGCTACTTGATCAGGTAGATCGTGGCGAAGAGGCCGATCCAGACGACATCGACGAAGTGCCAGTAGTAGGACACGACGATGGCCGCGGTCGCCTGCTCGTGCGTGAACCGCTTCGCCGCGTAGGTGCGGCCGAGGACGAACAGGAAGGCGATGAGGCCGCCCGTCACGTGCATCCCGTGGAAGCCGGTGGTCAGATAGAACACCGAGCCGTACGGGTCGGAGGAGAGCGAGATCCCGTCGTCCTTCACCAGGCTGGTGTACTCGTAGATCTGACCGCCGATGAAGATCGCGCCCATCACGAAGGTGACGATGAACCAGCCCCGGAGCTTCTTCACGTCCCCGCGCTCGGCAGCGAACACGCCGAGCTGGCAGGTGAGGGAGGAGAGCACCAGGATCGTGGTGTTGGTCGCGGAGAACGGAATGTTGAGATGGCTCGCCATCTCCTTCCAGTGATCCGGACCTGTCACCGATCGCAGGGTGAAGTACATCGCGAAGAGGGCCGCGAAGAACATCAGCTCGGAACTCAGCCAGATGATGGTTCCTACGCTGGTGAGGTTCGGCCGATTGACCGACGGGTGCGCGTGCCCGGTTTCTACTGTCGTTGCTGTCGCCACGACCGACATTATGTCGGTCGCTTATCTCGGGCTCACTCCGGGGGGTGCCGTTCGGAGTGTTAGCACCGTGTGTACTGCCCGGATGGCCCATCGAAGCGGTGTTCCAACAGGTGTTGACGCGATGTTCGGGGGAGTAGCATCCGGCGCATCGGTCCTGTCCGTACGACGACTCCCGTCCCCGCGCATCGGAGGAACAATGCAGCCGACCGCCACGGTGCTGGTCTACAGCGACGACTCCAACACCCGCGAGCAGGTACGGCTGGCCGCAGGCCGGCGGCCGGCTCCCGATGTGCCGTTCGTCGAGTTCGTGGAGTGCGCGACGCCCCAGGCCGTCGTCACCGAACTGGACAAGGGCGGGATCGACGTGTGCGTGCTGGACGGCGAGGCCGTGCCGCTGGGGGGCATGGGGGTGTGCCGGCAGATCAAGGACGAGGTCTTCAACTGCCCGCCGGTGCTGCTGCTGATCGGGCGGCCGCAGGACGCGTGGCTCGCCACGTGGAGCCGTGCGGACGCGGCTGTGACGCTTCCGGTGGATCCGGTGGAGTTCGCCTCGGCGCTGGCCGCGTTGTTGCGGCAGCGGCGGTTGCAGAGCGCCTAGGAGGGCGGGGCGCGGGTCGTGTGCGCGCGTGCGGGCCGGTGGCGGCCGTTCGCGCCCACGCGGCGGTAGCCGCATAACGAATACAGTCCCGCGCCCCCTATCGGGCGCTTGCCCCTCAGGGCGTTTCACAGGGCAGCCGGCTGCACTCTCACCGCGTCCCCCGGCTTCGGGCCGTCCGGGGTGCCGTTGACGAGGGCGCTGCCGTTGCGCCAGTCCTTCCAGGCGAGGTTCCAGTCGCCGAAGCCGTTGCCGAAGTGCTCCATCTCCTCGCCCTTGGAGTTGACGACCTTCACCAGGTCGCCCGGGTGGACGGTGTTGAAGAACCACTCGGCGTTCGAGGTGTTCATGCCGGTGCAGCCGTGGCTGACGTTCTCGTAGCCCTGGGAGCCCACCGACCAGGGGGCGGCGTGGACGTACTCGCCCGACCAGGTGACCCGGGTGGCGTAGTAGACCGGGAGGTCGTACGAGTCCGAGGTGCCCTCGGCGATGCCGACCGTGGTGCCGCGCATGCGTACGAAGTACTGCTTCTCCAGTACGACCTTGACGCCGTTGCGGGTCTCGAAGCCGGACTTGCCGGTGGTGACGGGGATCTGGTTGATCTCCTTGTCGTTCTTGTACACCGTCAACTGGTGGGCGGCGGCGTCCGTGACGGCCAGGAGCTTGTCGCCGGTGGTGATTTTCAGGGGCTTGGCCGCGCCGCCCCACAGACGGTCGCTGATCTTGACGCCTTCCAGGTTGCTGTGCGCCTGGATGGTGGCGTGGGCGGGCCAGTAGTCCTTGGGCCGGTAGTGGAGTTCCTTGTTGCTCACCCAGTACCAGGACCCCTCCACGGCGGGGATGGAGTCGACCCTGAGGGCACGCTCCACGACGGCCCGCTGGGCCTTGTCCTTGACCTCGTGATCGAGTTGGGCGGTGACGGGCTGGCCCACGCCGTACTCACCCGCCTTGGGGCCGAAGGTGACCTTCAGCCGCTGCTGGGTGGTGGGCATGCTGGTGTCGAAGGTGAGGACCTTGCGGCCGGGCGCGCCGTCCTCGTCCTCGGTACTGACATGGACCGTGTAGTGGGCGTTGGCGGCCAGCGGGGAGGTGCTGTGCCAGCGACGGCCGTCGGCGTCGAGTTCGCCCGCCACATGGCGACCGGTGGCGTCCTCGGCCGTGACGTCCGTGATCCGGTCCTCGTCGCTCTTGGCGACGACCTCCAGCGGCTTGTCCGGATCGGCCCGCTTTCCCGCGCCGGTAGGGGTGTTGAAGGAGACCTGGTCCGCCGCGTCGTACGGCTTGCCCGACAGCGGGTTGCCGTCCGATCCGCAGGCGGTGACGCCCGCGCCGAGGGCGGTCACCAGCAGGGTGCAGCTGACGACGGTACGGGCGCACGGAGAGTGACTCATACGGTCACGCTATGAGACGTTTTCCATACTGGCACGCCAGGTAATCCGTACGGGTGACCCGGCACTGCGCCGAAGGTGGGACGCCCCGGAAAGCAGGAGCCCGGACCCTCCTGGGAGAGGGTCCGGGCTCCTGATGCGCTCGGTGTGTGCTTACTGCGTGCGGCTCTCACCGTGGTAGTACTCGAACACCCAGCCGAAGAGGCCGATCAGGATGATGGGCGCCGAGAAGTACAGCAGCCACCAGCCGACGGCCACACCGAGGAAGGCCAGCGCGCCACCGACACCGAGGGCGAGCGGCTGCCAGCTGTGCGGGCTGAAGAAGCCCAGCTCGCCGGCTTCGTCCGCGACGTCGGCCTCCTTGTTGTCCTGGGCACCGGCGTCCACCCGCGAGGCCGTGAAGCCCAGGTAGAAGCCGATCATGATGCACAGGCCGAAGGCCAGGAAGAGCGCCGTGGTACCGGCCGGCTCCTTCGACCAGACGCCATAGACGATCGCCATGGCGAGGACGAAGACGCTCAGCCACACGAACATGCGGCCCTGGATCTTCACTTGCCGGCCTCCTTGCTGCCCGTGACAGCGGCGGCGTGGCCGCCGTGCTCCAGCTGCTCCAGGGCGGCGATCTCGGGGTGGTGCAGGTCGAACGCCGGGGATTCGCTGCGGATCCGCGGCAGGGTGAGGAAGTTGTGCCGCGGCGGCGGGCAGGAGGTCGCCCACTCCAGCGAACGACCGTAGCCCCACGGGTCGTCGACGCCGACCGGCTTGCCGTACTTGGCCGTCTTCCACACGTTGTAGAGGAACGGCAGGACCGACAGGCCGAGCAGGAAGGAGCTGATCGACGAGATCGTGTTCAGCGTGGTGAAGCCGTCGGCCGCCAGGTAGTCGGCGTAACGACGCGGCATGCCCTCGGCGCCCAGCCAGTGCTGGACCAGGAAGGTGCCGTGGAAGCCGATGAACAGCGTCCAGAAGGTGATCTTGCCGAGGCGCTCGTCGAGCATCTTGCCCGTCATCTTCGGCCACCAGAAGTGGAAGCCGGAGAACATCGCGAAGACGACCGTACCGAAGACCACGTAGTGGAAGTGCGCCACCACGAAGTACGAGTCGGAGACGTGGAAGTCCATCGGGGGCGAGGCCAGGATGACACCGGTGAGACCACCGAAGGTGAAGGTGATCAGGAAGCCGGTGGCCCAGAGCATCGGGGTCTCGAAACTCAATGACCCCTTCCACATCGTTCCGATCCAGTTGAAGAACTTCACGCCGGTCGGTACGGCGATGAGGAACGTCATGAAGGAGAAGAACGGCAGCAGCACACCGCCGGTGACGTACATGTGGTGCGCCCACACCGTCACGGACAGACCGGCGATCGCGATGGTGGCCGCGATCAGACCCATGTAGCCGAACATCGGCTTACGGGAGAAGACCGGGATGACCTCGGAGATGATGCCGAAGAACGGCAGCGCGATGATGTACACCTCTGGATGGCCGAAGAACCAGAAGAGGTGCTGCCAGAGCAGGGCTCCGCCGTTTGCCGCGTCGAAGACATGTGCCCCGAATTTCCGATCCGCCTCCAGCGCGAACAGCGCGGCGGCGAGGACGGGGAAGGCGAGCAGGACCAGGACGGCGGTCAGCAGCACGTTCCACACGAAGATCGGCATGCGGAACATGGTCATGCCGGGGGCCCGCATGCAGATGATCGTGGTGATGAAGTTGACCGCGCCGAGGATCGTGCCGAAGCCGGAGAAGGCCAGACCCATGATCCACATGTCGGCGCCGATGCCCGGCGAGCGGACCGCGTCCGACAGCGGGGAGTAGGCGAACCAGCCGAAGTCGGCCGCGCCCTGCGGGGTGAGGAAGCCACCGACCGCGATCGTCGAGCCGAACAGGTACAGCCAGTAGGCGAACATGTTCAGCCGCGGGAAGGCGACGTCCGGCGCGCCGATCTGGAGCGGCATGATCCAGTTCGTGAAGCCGGCGAACAGCGGCGTCGCGAACATCAGCAGCATGATCGTGCCGTGCATCGTGAACGCCTGGTTGAACTGCTCGTTCGACATGATCTGCAGACCGGGGCGAGCGAGCTCGGCGCGCATGAGCAGCGCCATCACGCCGCCGATCAGGAAGAACGCGAACGACGTGACCAGATACAGCGTGCCGATGGTCTTGTGGTCGGTGGTCGTCAGCCACTTCACCACGACATTGCCGGGCTGCTTGCGCCTGACCGGCAGCTCGTCAGCGTACGAGCCTTCAGCGGCCGCGGCACCCTGGGGTTCGTTGAGGATGCTCACAGTACGTTCGTCTCCCGGTTCTTCTCGTGGCTCGTCTGCGCGATGCCGGCGGGAACGTAACCGGTCTGCCCCTTCTTGGCGAGGTCCTTGAGGTGCTGCTGGTAGCGCTCGGGCGAGACGACCTTCACGTTGAACAGCATCCGGGAGTGGTCGACGCCGCAGAGCTCCGCACACTTGCCGCGGAAGGTGCCCTCCTGGTTGGGGGTCACCTGGAACGCGTTGGTGCGACCCGGGATGACGTCCATCTTCATCAGGAACGGCAGCACCCAGAAGGAGTGGATGACGTCACGCGAGGTGAGGACGAAGCGGACGGTCTCCCCCTTGGGGAGCCAGAGCGTCGGACCGGGGTTGCCGGTCTGCGGGTTCCTGGTACCCGGCGTACCGACGTCGTAGACGCCACCGGCGTTGGCCGGGAAGTCCTTCTTGAACCGGTCCGGAATGGCGTCCAGGTTCGCGTCGGTCTTCGCGTCGCCCGTGACACCGTCGACGGGCGCGACGTAGTTGAAGCCCCAGCTCCACTGGAAGCCGACCACGTTCACCGTGACGTCGGGCTTCTTGTCGGTGAGGCTGAGGAGCTTCGTCTCGTCCCGGGCCGTGAAGTAGAACAGCACCGAGATGATGATGATCGGCACCACCGTGTACAGGGCCTCGATCGGCATGTTGTACCGGGTCTGGGCCGGAACCTCGATCTTGGTGCGGCTGCGCCGGTGGAAGATGGCGCTCCAGATGATCAGACCCCACACCAGCACGCCGACGGCGAGCGCGGCGGCCCAGGACCCCTGCCACAGGGAGAGGATCCGCGGAGCCTCTTCCGTGGTCGGGGTGGGCATACCAAGGCGGGGGAAGTCCTTGTATGTGCAACCGGTAGCGGTCGCCAGGACCAGGCCCGCGGTCATTGCCTGCAGCAGCTTCCGCCGCATCGGGCGCCGCGGCGAGCGGTCGGAGCCGTTGGGACTCACGTAGCGCCTTCCCGAGAGTCTCGCCCGCGCGGTTCGGCTGCGGCCTTCTCGCTGGTCGGTCGCCGCCCTGCGTCGGGCAGGGGTTTGGATGTTTATGCGGACCAAACCCTACTGGACGCCATTTGGGGTCGCGCGGGGAGGGTCCCTAACGCGCCGTGGGTCACCCCCAAGGGGGTGGGATGACCCACGGGGTCTGTTTTCTGACGGGGGTTCGGGCCGCCCACCAGCTCGATTTGCCCGGGGCGTACGCGGCGGCGGGTGCGTCGTGCCTGATCGCGCCCCGCGACGAAGCCGCCCATCTCACAGCCCCTCGCCCCCTCGGGGCGTCTAGCGTTGCCGTATGTCCTATTTCGATGCCGCCTCCTCCGCCCCTCTCCATCCCGTGGCCCGTCAGGCGCTGTTGGCCGCACTCGACGACGGCTGGGCCGACCCGGCGCGCCTGTACCGCGAGGGACGCAAGGCCCGCATGCTGCTGGACGCGGCCCGGGAGGCGGCTGCCGAAGCCGTCGGCTGCCGGGCCGACGAGCTGACGTTCACCCCGTCCGGCACGCGGTCCGTTCACACCGGCATCGCCGGGGCGTTGGCAGGGCGGCGCCGGGCTGGACGTCACCTGATCGTGTCAGCCGTCGAACACTCCTCGGTGCTTCACTCGGCCGAGGTCTTCGAGGCCGACGGTGGAGAGGTGACCCGCGTGCCGGTGGCACGGACGGGCGCGGTGGACGCCGAGTCGTACGAGGCGGCTCTGCGGCCGGACACCGCGCTCGCCTGCCTTCAGTCCGCCAACCACGAGGTGGGGACCGTGCAGCCGGTGGCAGCGGTGGCCGAGGTGTGCCGGGCGGCCGGGGTGCCGTTGCTGGTGGACGCGGCCCAGTCGCTGGGCTGGGGGCGGGTCGAGGGCGACTGGTCGCTGCTGACGGCGAGCGCGCACAAATGGGGCGGGCCGAGCGGGGTCGGGCTGCTGGTCGTGCGCAAAGGGGTGCGGTTCGCCGTCCAAGGCGCCTCGGACGAGCGGGAGTCGGGGCGGGCGCCGGGGTTCGAGAACCTCCCGGCGATCGTCGCGGCGGCCGCCTCGCTGCGGGCCGTACGGGCGGAGGCCGAGCAGGAGGCCGTACGGCTGCGGGAGCTGACGGCGCGGATCCGGGCGCGGGTCCCGGAGTTGGTCCCGGACGTGGAGGTGGTGGGGGACGCGGACCGGCGTCTGCCGGGCATCGTCACCTTCTCCTGTCTCTATGTCGACGGAGAGACCCTGCTCCACGAACTCGACCGCGAGGGCTTCTCCGTGTCGTCCGGATCCTCCTGCACGAGCAGCACGCTCACGCCCAGCCATGTGCTGAAGGCGATGGGCGTGCTGAGCGAGGGGAACGTGCGGGTGTCGCTGCCGGCGGGGGCCGCGCAGACGGATGTGGAACGGTTCCTGGAGGTGCTGCCGGGAGTGGTGGCGGGGGTGCGGGAGAAGTTGGGCGCCCCGATGCCGGCGACGGCGGTCCGCTCCGAGGAGACGGTCGTCGACTCGCTGGGCAAGCGGTGCCCGATCCCCGTCATCGAACTGGCCAAGGTCATCGGGGCCGTGCCGCTGGGCGGCACGGTCCGCGTCCTGTCGGATGACGAGGCGGCACGGCTGGACATCCCTGCGTGGTGCGAGATGCGGGGCCAGGAGTACGTCGGTGAGGAGCCCGCGGAGAGGGGAACGGCGTACCTGGTCCGCCGGGTCAGCTGACTCGCTGAGGGGCGCGGGCGGTGTCGGTTCGGCCGAGCGCTTGCCGCCGGCCGGGCACCCGCGCCCGGCGGCGTCAGACCAGATGCCCCCGAACCTCGTCGGCCGCCTCGTCCCCGTACGCCTTCGTGAACCGCTCCATGAAGTGCCCGCGGCGCAGCTGGTACTCCTGGGTGCCCACGGTCTCGATGACGAGAGTCGCCAGCATGCAACCCACCTGGGCCGCCCGCTCCAGCGAGACACCCCAGGCGAGCCCTGACAGGAACCCGGCCCGGAACGCGTCGCCGACGCCCGTCGGGTCGGCCTTGCGCTCCTCGTCGGGGCAGCCGACCTCGATGGCGTCCTCGCCGGCCTTCTCGATCCGCACCCCGCGCGCACCGAGCGTGGTGACCCGGTGACCGACCTTCGCGAGGATCTCCTCGTCGCTCCAGCCGGTCTTGGTCTCGATCAGCCCCTTCTCGTACTCGTTGGAGAAGAGGTACGTCGCGCCGTCCAGCAGTATCCGGATCTCGTCGCCGTTCATCCGGGCGATCTGCTGGGAGAAGTCGGCGGCGAAGGGGATGGAACGGGCGCGGCACTCCTCCGTGTGGCGGAGCATGCCCTCGGGGTCGTCCGCGCCGATCAGGACCAGGTCGAGGCCGCCCACCCGGTCGGCGACGGTCTTCAGCTCGATCAGGCGGGCCTCACTCATCGCGCCCGTGTAGAAGGAGCCGATCTGATTGTGGTCGGAGTCGGTCGTGCACACGAAACGCGCGGTGTGCAGGGTCTCGGAGATGCGGACGGAGTCCGTGTCGACGCCGTGCCGGCCGAGCCAGGCCCGGTACTCGTCGAAGTCGAAGCCCGCCGCGCCCACGAGGATCGGCCGGGTGCCGAGCTGTCCCATGCCGAAAGCAATGTTCGCGCCGACGCCGCCCCGGCGCACGTCCAGGTTGTCGACCAGGAAGGACAGCGAGACCGTGTGCAACTGGTCGGCGACGAACTGGTCGGCGAAGCGGCCGGGGAAGGTCATGAGGTGGTCGGTGGCGATGGAGCCGGTGACTGCGATGCGCACGGCTGGAACTCTCCTGAGGGGGAGGCGTTATTGACAGTTAACGCTACCGGGTCGGCGGGGGCGCCCTGAAGGTGGCAAAACTACCCGATAGTAGATCTTTCTTCGCGGCGCTCGGCGTGCATACCGTTCGGTCATGACGAACCTCAAGGTCCACGCCCCCGCTCCGGCCGACCTCGACGGCGACCTGGCGTCGCTGCGCGGTGACTGCGCGCGGATGGCCCCGCACTGGGCGGTTCCTGATCACAGCGATGCCCGGCCGGTGCCGCCGTCACTCATCCACGGGGTGACCGTGCCGAAGAAGTCGGCCAAGCTGCTGGACGCGATGTCCGAGTACGGCGACTAGCTGTATTGACCCGCAGGGTCACTACCCCCATGCCGCCCGGCGCGTTTCCAGGGAACCGCGCGCTCCCCTCCCGCGTCCCATCGCCGTCCCCCGTGAAGGGGAGACGGGATACGACAGGCGGCAAGGAGCGATGCGGTGAAGAGCGAGCGACCCGAGAACGACGACGACACGGCCGCGGGCACCGCCGGGGAGGCCCCCGAGGCCCAGGAGCCGACGGAGTCGCCGAAGGCTCCCGAGACCGACGCCCGGTCCACCGCGGGGCCCGCCGAGAGCACCGCACCCGAGCCCCCGGAGCGGGAGCGAACCCCGGCCGATCCGAAAACGGCCCCCGAGCCGACAGCGCCCCCCGCCGCAGGGGCGATACCCGGGCCCGCCGGAAGCCCCCAGCCGGACACGGCCCCCACCACGGCCGAGGCTCCCCAGCCGGATACGGCCCCCGAGCCGGAAGTGGCCTCTCCTTCCGGTGCTCCCGAAGTGCCCGAGGCGCCCGGGGCCGACCGCCCCGCCCGCCGCCGCTCCCCCGCCGTCGTCATCGCCTCCGTGGCCGCCGCCGTACTCCTGGTAGGTGGCGGAGGCGCCTATCTCGCCGCGAGCACCGGCTCCGGCGGTGGTACGGGGGCCGGGACCGGGGACTCCGGTGGCTCCACTCCTCCGCCGCTCGCCCTTGACGGTTACTCCTCCGGAGGCAACGGCATAGCCCCCGGCGAGCCCAACCCCTACGGCGTGACCTACACGGCGGGCGGAACACTCCCCGACGGCCCCCGCTCGGCCACGGTGTACCAGCCGTCCGGTGAGGTCTCCCAGGACCGGGTGGCCGAGCTGGCGAAGGCGCTCGGGGTGGAGGGGACGCCGGTCGCCGAGGGCCAGATGTGGAAGGTCGGCACCGACAAGGACGGCTCCGGCGGAAGTCTGCAGGTGAACAGGGCAGCCCCGGGCATCTGGACGTACAGCCGCTACGCCCCCGGCACCGACAACTGCGAGGGCACGCTCGTGTGTACGCAGGATCCGGCGGCGCCGGCCGGTGATCCCGTGAGCGTCTCCGCCGCGGAGAAGGCGGCGGCGCCGGTTCTGAAGGCGCTCGGCCAGGACGACGCGAAGCTCGACGCGAGCCAGGTCACGGGCGCCCGGCGGGCGGTGAACGCCGATCCGGTCGTGGGCGGACTGCCGACGTACGGCTGGACGACCGGCCTGACCGTGAGCCAGCGGGGCGAGGTCGTCGGCGGCAACGGGATGCTGGCGACGCCGGCCAAGGGCGACACGTATCCGGCGCTGAGCGCCGCGAAGACGCTGGACCTGATGAACGCGGCGCCCGGCTCCGACCACCGGATGGGCATCGGCGGCTGCGCCAGTTCGGTACCGCTGAAGGACCGGCTGGAGCAGCCGTGCGCCGGGTCGACGCCGTCCGCTTCCCCGGCCTCCTCGGCCGTGATCCAGCACGCGGTGTTCGGGCTGGCCGCGCAGTCCGTCGCCGCCCGGCAGGCGCTGGTGCCGTCCTGGCTGTTCCAGGTGCGCGGCGCGGCGGACTCGTACACCGTCACCTATCCGGCGGTGGAGCCGAAGTACCTGGCCTCCGCCTCCTCGCCGGCGCCGAGTTCCTCCCCGGGGACGCCGAAGGACGTGAAGGTGGACGGCTACACGGCCGACGGCAGGAATCTGACCGTCGCCTTCACCGGCGGGGTGTGCGCCGACTACAAGGTCTCCGCGGACGAGGGTTCGGAGCAGGTGGTGGTCAAGGTGACCGAGACGCCCTGGCCGGACAAGATCTGCATCATGATCGCCAAGCAGTACCACCAGACGGTGCGTCTCGACGCGCCGCTGGACGGCCGGAAGGTGGTCGGCACGGACGGCATGGCGGTCCCGAAGGAGAAGGCGACCACGCTCGACCCGCAGGTGGGCTGAGGACACACGAAGGCGGCGGCCCCTCGGAGAGGGACCGCCGCCTTCGTTCTGCTCTGCCGTGCCGGCCGGCCGGTCGGCTCAGCTGAAGGAGTCGCCGCAGGCGCAGGAGCCGGTCGCGTTCGGGTTGTCGATCGTGAAGCCCTGCTTCTCGATGGTGTCGACGAAGTCGATCGAGGCGCCGCCCAGGTAGGGAGCGCTCATGCGGTCGGTGACGACCTTGACACCGCCGAAGTCCTTGACGACGTCACCGTCGAGGGAACGCTCGTCGAAGAAGAGCTGGTAGCGCAGGCCGGAGCAGCCACCGGGCTGGACGGCGACACGCAGGGCGAGGTCGTCGCGGCCTTCCTGGTCGAGCAGGGCCTTGACCTTGGCCGCGGCGGCGTCACTCAGGATGATGCCGTCGGTGGCGGTGCTGGTCTCGTCCGATACGGACATCTACATCTCTCCCGGGTTGTACGGAGACTGCTTGCCGACGAGTGCAACCGGCGGGGCCGCTGTTTCATTCCGGGCCGGCATACGCGTCCTCGCGTTTTTCTCTGTCTTCATGCTCGCACATGCCCGAAGTCACGCACAGCGGCCTGTGGACGAGGGTGACGACCGTACTCCGTGACATTCCCACAAGGGGACCATCCGGCGGCCACCTCCCCGCAACTCTCCCGTATGGCACCGGGATTCACGTCACATCGACACAATGGGCTTCGTCAAAGTGACGTGAAGCGGTTATGATAGATAACGTCAGAACGACGAAAAGTAGAAAGGGTGTGTGCCGTGACCACCGCCCAGACCACGGAGCTCGACGTACAGCCGACTCCGCTCGCCCTGCTGCTGCTCGGCCGTGAGGCCGACCCGAGGAGCGAGCGGGGCGTCGAGTGTCCCGGCGACCTGCCCTCGCCGTCCGACCCGGACCTGGTCGCGCGCGCCCGCGCGGCCAAGGAGAAGCTCGGCGACAGGGTCTTCGTGCTCGGCCACCACTACCAGCGCGACGAGGTCATCCAGTTCGCCGATGTCACGGGCGACTCCTTCAAGCTGGCCCGGGACGCGGCCGCCCGCCCGGAGGCCGAGTACATCGTCTTCTGCGGTGTGCACTTCATGGCCGAGTCCGCCGACATCCTGACCTCGGACGACCAGAAGGTGGTCCTTCCCGACCTGGCGGCCGGCTGCTCCATGGCCGACATGGCGACGGCCGAGCAGGTCGCCGAGTGCTGGGACGTGCTGACGGAGGCCGGGACGGCCGAGCAGGTCGTCCCCGTCTCGTACATGAACTCGTCCGCGGACATCAAGGCGTTCACCGGCAAGCACGGCGGCACCATCTGCACCTCGTCGAACGCGCAGCGGGCCCTGGAGTGGGCCTTCGAGCAGGGCGAGAAGGTGCTGTTCCTCCCCGACCAGCACCTGGGCCGCAACACCGCCGTCCGCGATCTGGGCATGTCCCTGGACGAGTGCGTGGTCTACAACCCGCACAAGCCGAACGGCGGGCTCACGGCCGACGAGCTGCGGGCCGCGAAGATGATCCTGTGGCGCGGCCACTGCTCGGTGCACGGCCGCTTCGGTCTGGACTCGGTCAACGACGTGCGCGAGCGCATCCCCGGTGTGAACGTCCTCGTCCACCCGGAGTGCAGGCACGAGGTCGTGGCGTCGGCGGACCACGTCGGTTCGACCGAGTACATCATCAAGGCCCTCGAAGCCGCCCCGGCAGGCTCCAAGTGGGCGATCGGCACGGAGCTGAACCTGGTCCGCCGGCTGGCGAACCGTTTCGCTCCCGAGGGCAAGGAGATCGTCTTCCTCGACAAGACCGTCTGCTTCTGCTCCACCATGAACCGCATCGACCTGCCCCACCTGGTCTGGACCCTGGAGTCGCTGGCCGAGGGCAACCTGGTCAACCGGATCGAGGTCGACAAGGAGACGGAGGCGTTCGCCAAGCTGGCGCTGGAGCGGATGCTGGCGCTGCCCTAGCCGCCCGGTGTCTCCCCGAGACGGGCGAGTCCACGGCCTACGCAGCCGACAACGCGCCGACGGCCGGTTCCCGGTGTTTCCGGGAACCGGCCGTCGCTCACTGGCCCCGTTCCTTTATCCGGCTCCTACTCCCGGCGCAGTACGCCCGGGTGGAGATCAGTCCGTCCGCGGACGGACCAGCCCCGACTCGTACGCGATCACCACGAGCTGTGCGCGGTCCCGTGCGCCCAGCTTGGCCATGGCCCGGTTGACGTGCGTCTTCACGGTCAGCGGGCTGACCTCCAGGCGCTCGGCGATCTCGTCGTTGGAGTGTCCGCCGGCGACCTGGACGAGAACCTCACGCTCACGTGAGGTGAGGGCGTCGAGCCGCTCGGAGCGGGCAGGGTCACGGCCGTCGCCGGCCGCGTCGCCCTGGGCGAGGAAGCGGGCGATCAGGCCCTTGGTGGCGGTCGGGGAGAGCAGGGCCTCACCGCCGGCGGCGATCCGGATGGCGCTCAGGAGTTCCTCGGGTTCGCTGCCCTTGCCGAGGAAGCCGGAGGCGCCCGCGCGCAGCGCCTGCACCACGTAGTCGTCGACCTCGAAGGTGGTGAGGATGACGACCCGGACCCGGGCGAGGGACGGGTCCTCGCTGATGAGGCGGGTGGCGGCCAGGCCGTCCGTGCCCGGCATCCGGATGTCCATCAGGACCACCTCGGCCCCGGTCTCCCTGGTCAGCCGCACCGCCTCGGCGCCGTCGGAGGCCTCGCCGACCACCTCCATGTCGGGCTCGGAGTCGACGAGCACGCGGAACGCGCTGCGCAGCAGGGCCTGGTCGTCGGCGAGCAGGACACGGATCGTCATACGGAATCCCCCAGGGCGGCCGTCCGGGCGTTCGTACGGCCGTCGGCGTCGGTCTTGACCGGCAGGATCGCATGGACGCGGAAGCCGCCGCCGTAGCGGGGACCGGTGGTGAGGGTGCCGCGCAGGGCGGTGACCCGCTCGCGCATGCCGAGCAGGCCGTGGCCGCCGCCGACCTCGGGGGCGGTGTCCTCGCCGGAGCCGTTGTCGAGGACGGTGACCTCGATGTGCGGTCCCACGCGTATGACGCTGACCTCGGCCTTGGCCTCGGGGCCCGCGTGCTTCTGCACGTTGGTCAGGGCCTCCTGGATGATCCGGTAAGCGGCGAGGTCCACGGCGGCCGGCAGGGTGGTGCCCTGGTCGGCGCGGGCCACCTCGACCTGGAGACCGGCGTTGCGGAAGGTGTCGGCGAGCTCTTCGAGAAGGTGCAGACCGGGGGCCGGTTCGGTGGGGGCCTCGGGGTCGCCGGACTGGCGGAGCAGGCCGACGGTGGCGCGCAGTTCGTTGAGCGCGGAGCGGCTGGCCTCGCGGACGTGGGCGAGGGCCTCCTTGGCCTGGTCGGGCCGCTTGTCCATGACGTGCGCGGCCACTCCCGCCTGCACATTGACCAGGGCGATGTGGTGGGCGACGACGTCGTGCAGGTCACGGGCGATGCGCAGCCGCTCCTCGGCGACCCGGCGGCGGGCCTCCTCCTCACGCGTGCGCTCGGCCCGCTCGGCGCGTTCGCGGATGGCCTGGACGACGGCCCGTCGGCTGCGGACCGCGTCCCCGGCGGTGGCGCCGATGCCGGTCCAGGCGAAGATCGCGAGGTTCTCCTGGGCGTACCACGGGAGGGGGCCCGCGGCCATCGCGGCGGTCGTCAGCACGGTCATGGTGAGCAGGCCGGCCCGCAGGGTGGTACGGCGGTCGGTGGCGGCGGCGACGGTGAAGAGGGAGACGACGGCCGCCATCGCGACGGGGGCGCGGGGGTCGCCGGTGACGCACTCGACGACGGAGGCCGCGCCGGTGACGGCCAGGACGGTCTTCGGGGCGTGCCGGCGGAAGACCAGGGCCGCGGCGGCGAGCGTCATCAGGACCAGGCTGAGGGTGTCCGGGGTGCGGATGCCCCAGGCGACGCCGTGCTCTCCGTGCGGGACGGCGAAAGAGCTGACGACCATGCACACGAGAGCGCCTGCGGCGATGACCGCGTCCACGGCGAGTGGATGGGCGCCGACTCGGCAGCGGGCTCTCTCGAAGGGGCTCACGGTCTGAACAGTACGGGTGCTTCGTGCGGGCCGGAACCGAGGCGGCCACCGCCCGCTGGGGGAACCGTCGGAGGGGCCGACGGTGTGAGCGTCAGCCCGGAATCAGACCGTCGTCCCTCAGGAGTGCCCGGACCTCCTCCAGGCTCGCGTCCGGGGACGGCAGGATCAGGTCCGAGGGCTCCAGGGCGTCGTCCGGGAGTGGCTCGCCCAGTTCCCGGACCTTGTCCAGGAGGGCGCCCAGGGTGCGGCGGAAGGCGGCCTCGTCACCGGACTCCGTCTGCGCCATGAGCTCGTCGTCCAGCTTGTTCAGTTCGGTGAGGTGACTGTCGGCCAGCCTCACCTGGCCCTCCCCCATGATCCTTACGACCATGTCGGCCATGTCGCCCTCCAGGCGTCGGCTACTGCTTGTCGAAGCGCGGGGTGTCCTGCGGCTGCTGCGACTGCTGGCCCTGGCCGGTGCCGCCCTCGATCGCCTGCTGCGGCTGGCCGCCGGCCAGCTCGGCCTTCATCCGCTGCAGCTCCAGCTCTACATCCGTACCACCGGAGAGGCGGTCCAGCTCGGCGGCGATGTCGTCCTTGGCCATACCGGACGGGTCGTCGAGGGCGCCGGAGGCGAGCAGTTCGTCGATGGCGCCGGCGCGGGCCTGGAGCTGCTGCGTCTTGTCCTCGGCGCGCTGGATGGCGAGGCCGACGTCGCCCATCTCCTCGGAGATGCCGGAGAAGGCCTCGCCGATGCGGGTCTGGGCCTGGGCGGCGGTGTAGGTGGCCTTGATCGTCTCCTTCTTCGTACGGAAGGCGTCCACCTTGGCCTGGAGGCGCTGGGCCGCGAGGGTGAGCTTCTCCTCCTCGCCCTGGAGGGTGGCGTGCTGGGTCTCCAGGTCGGTCACCTGCTGCTGGAGGGCGGCGCGACGGGACAGCGCCTCGCGGGCGAGGTCCTCGCGGCCGAGCGCGAGCGCCTTGCGGCCCTGGTCCTCCAGCTTGGTGGACTGCTGCTGGAGCTGGTTCAGCTGGAGTTCGAGTCGCTTGCGGGAGGTGGCCACGTCGGCCACCCCGCGGCGCACCTTCTGCAGCAGCTCCAGCTGCTTCTGGTACGAGTAATCGAGGGTCTCGCGCGGGTCCTCGGCCCTGTCCAGGGCCTTGTTCGCCTTCGCGCGGAAGATCATCCCCATACGCTTCATGACACCGCTCATGGGCTTCGCGCGCCCCCTTCTGACGGACTCCAGCTCACAGATCCTGCGACAGAACCCACAGTACGGGCCCTGCCTCCATTACCGCACTGTTCGGGGACCGATGCGCTCATCCCCAAGGACGACTGCGGTCGCCTCCACTCCGGCACAGGTAGTAGGTGGCCCCCGGGGTGTGCCGGGGGTGGCCCCCCGGTGAACCCGCGCGCAACCGTCGTACATCCCCCGTACAACGCCGTGTCGACGTCGTACGACCCGAGCGAACCGTCTGCAACGTCCCCTCTGTCCCCTATTGGAGACGACTGACGTTGCGGGATCGTTCCCCGCCGGACTAGGGCCCACACCCCACCACCCCGTACCCTTGGGTTTTGTGTTCCGTAGCCGTGCCAAGGATGAGAAGGCCCCCGCCGACAAGGCCGTGGTGACCGACTCCAAGCAGACCCGTAACCCGCAGGCGCCCAAGGGCAGGCCCACGCCCAAGCGCAGTGCGGCCCAGACCCAGCGCCGCAGCGTGGCCAACACGCCGACGAACCGCAAGGACGCCGCCAAGCGTCAACGCGAGGACCGGCGCGCCGCCATGGAGCGGCAGCGCCAGGCGCTGGCCAGTGGCGACGAGCGGTACCTGCCGGCCCGTGACAAGGGCCCGGTCCGCAGGTTCGCCCGCGACTGGGTCGACTCGCGCTTCAACGTGGCGGAGTTCTTCCTGCCGCTGGCCGTGATCATCCTGGTCATGAGCGTGGTCAACAACGCGGCGATCAAGAACATCGCGCTGCTGCTGTGGCTGGTCGTGATCGTGCTGATCGTGCTCGACGCGGCGGTGAGCGGTTTCCGGCTGCGCAAGCGGCTGAACGAGCGTTTCCCGGACCAGAACAAGAAGGGCGCCGTCGCCTACGGTCTGATGCGCTCCCTGCAGATGCGCCGGCTCCGGCTGCCCAAGCCGCAGGTCAAGCGCGGAGAGCGGCCCTGAGCGCAGAGCCTTTCTCCGGGGGTGCGGCGAAGGCCTGGCTGACCAAGCTGGGCGGACTGCGTGATGTCGTACGGCAGGAGCTGGTGGCCCGGCAGCTCGACGAGCAGATAGCCGGGCGGTTCCGGGTCGGTCAGCGGCTGCGGGTGCTCGACGTCGGGATGGGCCAGGGCACGCAGGCGCTGCGGCTGGCCCGGGCCGGGCACCAGGTGACCGGCATCGAGCGGGACCCGACGATGACCGCGGCCGCGCGGGAGGCCCTGGCCGGTGAGCCGCAGGGGATCCGCGACCGGGTACGGATCGTCCAGGGGGACGGGCGGGACACGGGCGTCCACTTCCTGCCGGGCAGCTTCGACGTGGTGCTCTGCCACGGTGTGCTGATGTACGTCGAGGAGCCGGACGCGCTGCTGGCCGGACTGGCCCGGATGCTGGCCCCGGGCGGACTGCTCTCGCTGCTGGTGCGCAACGCCGACGCGCTGGCCATGCGGCCGGGGCTGAGCGGGGACTGGGCGGGGGCGCTGGCTGCCTTTGACACCGTCTCGTACCGCAACCGGCTGGGCATGGAGGTGCGGGCCGACCGGCTGAGCACCCTCACCGCCGCACTCGCCGGCATCGGTGCGCCGCTGCATTCCTGGTACGGCGTACGGGTGTTCACGGACACGGCCGCGGACGGCGCCGAACCAGCCGCCGACGTGGAGACGCTGCTGGCGGTGGAGGAGCGGGCCGGGCGGACGGATCCGTACCGGGCGGTGGCGGCGCTGCTGCACCTGTGCGGAGTCCGCGGCTGACCCACCGCGTCCTGCTCGTTCGGGTGAGCAGCGCGAGCCGGACCGGCACCCCGCGACGAGACTCGGGGGCATGGACGTTTCCCGTACCCGCCGGATCTTCCGTACGGCCGCCGCGCTCGGCTCCTGCTGCCTCGCCCTCGTCTCCGGCTGCTCCGCCTTCGACAGCGACACGGCCGAGGACGGCTCGACCACCCAGGCCGCCCAGGTGGCGGCCGTTCCCAGGGTGGCTGCCGATCTGCAGGACCAGTACCAGAAGGTGATCAAGGACGTCCTGCCGTCGGTCGTGCAGATCCAGGCCACCAGCGACCTGGGCTCGGGCGTGGTCTACGACGGCAACGGGCACATCGTCACCAACGCGCACGTCGTCGGGAACGAGAAGAAGTTCAGGGTGACGACCGCCAACAACGAGCAACCGCTCACCGCGACGCTCGTCTACTCCTACCCCGAGCAGGACCTGGCGGTCATCAGGCTCGACAAGATCCCCGGCGGGCTGAAGGCGGCAGCCTTCGGGGACACCGAGAAGGTCGATGTCGGGCAGATCACGCTCGCCATGGGCTCGCCGCTCGGGCTGTCGTCCAGCGTGACCGAGGGCATCGTCTCGGCGACCGGACGGACCGTCAGCGAGAACCCCGAGGACGGCGGCACCGGCGCCACCATTGCCAACATGGTGCAGACCTCGGCCGCCATCAACCCCGGCAACAGCGGCGGCGCCCTGGTCAACCTGGACGGCCAGGTCATCGGCATCCCGACGCTCGCCGCGAGCGACCCCCAGCTCGGCGGCAGCGCGGCGCCAGGGATCGGGTTCGCCATCCCGGCGTCGATGGTGAAGACGGTCGCCGACCAGATCATCAAGCAGGGCAAGGTCGTCGACTCAGGCCGGGCCGCGCTCGGCATCACCGCGCGCACGGTCGTCGACGTGAACTACCAGCCCGCCGGTGTGGCCGTGGTGACCGTGAAGCGGGGCGGCGCGGCCGACAAGGCGGGCATCCGGCCCGGGGACATCATCACCAAGGTGGGTGACGACGACATCACCACCATCACCTCACTGGCCGAGTCGCTCGCCACGGCCCGGCCGGGGCAGAAGACGACGGTGACGTACCACCGGAACGGCATCGCGCGGACGGTGGAGGTGACGCTGGGCGAGCAGTGACGGCCGGGCGGCCCACAGGGGGCCGCCCCGGACCGGCACCGCTCAGGACTCGTCCGCGTGCAGGCTCATCGGACCGTAGATCTCGGCGGCGTCCTCGTAGAGCCGCACCTGGTCGGCGCCGCCGGCCAGCAGGGCCTTCCACTGCTCGCCGAGCCAGGACTCGGCGTCGCCCTGGGTGGTGAACTCCTCGGGCTCCACCGCGGGCTGGACCTCCGTCCCGTCGGCCTTCTCGAACCGCCACATCCATGCCGTCATGCAGGCCTCCTTTGATCCAACTGGTGCATCGTATGGGGTCAGTGCCAGGTGCAGGACCCCTTCGGGACTACCACTGAGCGCAGGACTCGTCGCGTCGGGTGAAAATCAGGGCGTGGAAGTGACTTTGCTCGGTACCGGTGCTCCCGCGGGCCTGCCCCGCCCGGACTGTCCCTGCGCGGCCTGTGCCTGCGCCGTCGGGGAGGACGCCCGGGCCGCCACGGCGGTGCTCGTCGACGGAACACTGCTGCTCGATCTGACGCCGGGCGCGGCGTTCGCCGCGGCACGGGCCGGGCGGTCGCTCGGGGGCGTACGGCAGGTGCTCCTGTCGCATCCGCACGACGGGCCCGCCGTCGAGGTGCCGGCCGGGCTGCCCCAGCCGGGGCGGGTGCCGGACGGGCGGGAGCTGGCGCTCCTGACCGGGCACCGGGTGCGGGCGGTGGCGATGGACGCGGGCGGCACCGGGTACGCGGTGACCGGACCCGACGGGCAGCGGCTGCTGTATCTGCCGCCGGGCAGCGCACCGGCCGGGCTGGAGAACGGGAGCACGGAGTCGTACGACATGGCGCTCCTGGACCTCGTGGGGCGGCCGGACGCGCTGGCGCGGCTGCGGGCGGTCGGTTCGGTGGGGCCGACGACGGACGTCATCGCCGTCCATGTCGACCACGACGTGCCGCCCGGCGCGGAGCTTCGGCGGCGGCTGGCGGCGGCCGGGGCGCGCGCCGTGCCGGACGGTACGACGCTGACGGTGGGGGTGTACGAGGAGGTGCCCGACGTTCCGCGCCGGACGCTGGTGCTGGGCGGGGCGCGGTCCGGCAAGTCCGTGGAGGCCGAGCGGCGGCTGGAGGCCTTCCCCGACGTGCTGTACGTCGCCACGGGCGGGACGCGCGGCGGGGACACCGAGTGGGCGGCGCGGGTGGCCGCGCACCGGGAGCGGCGGCCGGGGTCGTGGCGTACGACGGAGACCTGTGACCTGGTGCCGTTGCTGACGCAGGACGGGCCTCCGTTGCTGGTCGACTGTCTGTCGCTGTGGCTGACGGACGCTATGGACTCCGTCGGGGCCTGGGACGACACGGAATGGGCGTCGGGCGGGGAGAAGGCGCTGCGGGAGCGGGTGCGGGAGCTGACGGAGGCGGTGCGGTCGACCCGGCGGACGCTGGTCGCGGTGTCCAACGAGGTGGGGTCGGGGATCGTGCCGGCCACGGCGTCGGGGAGGCGGTACCGGGATGAACTGGGGCGGTTGAACGCGGCGTTCGCGGGTGAGTGCGAGCACGTGGTGCTGGTGGTGGCCGGGCAGGTGGTGGTGCTGAGGTAGTGGGGGCGGGGGTGGCGCCCTGAAGGGGCGCGGGGCGAGACAATATGCGGCTTTGCCGCGTGGGCGCGACCAGTCCCCACCCGCCCGCGGTCGCGCAACGACCTGTCAGCGCCCCTTTCTCGCGATGATCCGGTACCCGTTGGAGAAGGGTGTGCGGCGCAGCAAGGGAGCCAGTGCGTGGTCGACGGCCTCCGCCACGGCCACCAGCGGGGCCGTCGCCGGTAGCCACCGCTTCGGGAACACCCGGCCCAGCGCCAAGGTGAGCGCCGCCGAGATGTCGTACGGGACGTGGGGCGCTTTCCGGTCGGCTGTCAGGATCTCGCAGCCCTGGGACTCCAGTTCCGCCCGCAGGTTGGCCGGCGGCACCAGATGCAGATGGCGGGGCTGGCCGTACGGGACCCACCACTTGCCCAGCAGGGCGCCGAAGGCGCTGCGTGGGTTCGCGACGTCGATCAGGAGGTGGCCGCCGGGGCGCAGCGCCGCGAGCGCGGCGCGGAGTTCGGCGCGCGGGTCGGGGGCGTGTTCCAGGTGACGGAACATGCTGACGACGTCGTAGCGGGCGCGCAGCCGGGCGAGGACCTCCGGTGCGGTCAGGTGGCCGCAGTGGGCCTCCTCGATGTGCCCCTCGGCCTGGGCCCACGCCACCCGGAGGGTCGAGTCCAGGCCGTCGAAGGATGTGTACGGGAAGAGTTCCCTCGCCGCGCGCGGGAAGTGGGCCTGGCCCGTGCCGACGTCCAGCCAGCTCTCCGGCTCCGGCAGCGCCAGCATCGCGCGGGCGGCGGCGCGGTGCCGGCGGCCGCCGCCGCGGGTCGCGCGGAGGCGGTCGTAGTAGTCCTCCAGGCGGCCCTCGTAGTAGTCCCGGTCGTAGAGGGTGACTCCCACTGCGGTCAGCCGGGGGTTCTGGAAGGCGTGGGCGCAGTCGCGGCACTCGTCGACGGCGAACACGCCGGGCCGGTGATGGAGGAGGTCGGGCGTGCGCAGTCGGGTGCGCAGACGTCTGGAGCCGCACCAGGGGCAGTCCTCACGGCGCGGCTCGTGGAACCCGTCGGTGCCCGGGAGGAGTTCGGGTCTGGGCGGCATGGGCGGCTCCCTGTGCTCCTGTACGCAGTCCACTGCAAACCGGAACGTATGGGATACCGATCTTGCGCGCCAAGACGCCGTGCGGGTGTGGTGGCGATCTGCCACCGAACCGTTCTTTCCGTGCCGGTACTGTTCGGCGAATGAGCTCGCTTAATCTCGACGACTTCACCGATCTGATCGAGCGCCCCGACGGCGGTGTGCGCCGTGACGCAGAGGCGCGCCGGGAGCGGCTGATCGTGCCGCCCGGGTCGCTGGGCCGCCTCGACGACCTGGGTGAGTGGCTGGCCGCCGCACAGGGTTCCGTACCGGTACGGCCGGTCGAGCGGCCGCGGGTCCTGCTCTTCGCCGGTGACCACGGCGTCGCCGAACTCGGCGTGTCCGCGCGGCCCGCGGGCAGCGCCGGGCTGCTGGTGCGGGCGATCCTGGAGGGGGCGAGCCCGGTGGCGGTGCTGGCCCGGCGGCTCGGGGTGCCCCTGCGGATCGTCGACATGGCGCTGGACTGCGACCCGGACACGCTGCCCGCGGAGGTCGTACGGCACCGGGTGCGGCGGGGCAGCGGTCGTATCGACTCCGAGGACGCGCTGACCCTGGAGGAGGCCGAGGCGGCCTTCCGGACGGGGGTGGCGCTGGCCGACGGGGAGGCCGACTCCGGCACCGATCTGGTGGCGCTCGGCGATGTCAGCGTCGGGGGGACCACGGCGGCCTCCGTCCTCGTCGCGGCGCTGTGCGGTACCGACGCGTCCGTGGTGACCGGGCGGGGCGGGGTCGCCATCGACGACCTCGCGTGGATGCGGAAGTGCGCGGCGATCCGGGACGCGTTGCGGCGGGCACGGCCGGTGCTCGGAGACCAGTTGCAGTTGCTGGCCACCGTGGGCGGGGCCGACCTCGCGGCGATGACCGGGTTCCTGCTGCAGGCGGCGGTGCGGAAGCTGCCGGTGGTGCTGGACGGGGTCGTGGCGGCCGCGTGTGCGCTGGTCGCCCAGCGGGTCGCGTTCCGGGCGCCGGACTGGTGGCTGGCCGGCCACGACAGCGGGGAGCCGGGTCAGGCTAAGGCGCTGGACCGGATGGCGCTGGAGCCACTGCTGGAACAGGGCGTGACGGTGGGCGAGGGGGCGGGAGCGTTGCTCGCACTGCCGCTGGTCCAGTCCGCGGCGGCCCTGGCGGCGGAACTCCCGGAGAAGCCGGAGAAGCCGGAGAAGCCGGAGGAGCCGGAGGCGTAGAGGTGTGACCGGCGGCGAGGTCCGTGCGTGTGACGTGGTTCATCACGACAGCACCCATATGATCCATCTCCATGGGAGATGCCCGAATTGCCCTTGAGTGGGGTGCTGGACGTGCGGCGGGGCGGCGGTCCGTCAGCGTTTCCCAGCGGGCCGCCGCCTTTGCTGTGTGGTATTTGCGGGCGGTCGCCTTCGTCAACTTCCTCAGCGCGGTGTGGGTGTCGTTGGGGCAGGACGTGCGGCGGCACAACCAGGAGGACTTCTTCACGCCGTACCTGCTGACCGCCGGCTTCGCCTCGGGTGTGTTCACCGCGTTCCTCGCCATCACCATGCGGCGGCGCAAGCGGGCCGCCTGGATCCTCAACCTCGTACTGAGCGGGCTGTTCCTCGCGCTGTTCGCGTTCGCCATGGCGTTTCCGGAGATCCGGCGGTACGCGCAGAACTGGATCTCGCTCGTGTTGACCGCCGCCTTCGTGGGCGCGCTGCTCGTCGGCCGCCGGGAGTTCTACGCCAAGGGCGACCGGTCGAATCCGCGGCTCGCCGCGACCGTGGCCGTCGGCGGCGGGCTCCTCGCCTCGCTGCTCGCCGCCCTCCTCGTGACCGTCACCAACCAGGCCCCGCACGCCGCCCGTTCCACATTCCTGGAGCGCTGGCACTACGGCACCCTGCGCCTGGTCTCGGTCGCCGCCGACCCCACCCGGTTCCCGTACATCGCGCCGCCCAACTGGGTGAACGTCTCCATCAACGTCCTGAGCACGCTCCTGGTCCTGACCGTCCTGTACGCCGCCTTCCGCTCCCGCCGCGCCGTCGACCCGATCACCGAGGACGACGAGAAGCGGCTGCGGGCGCTGCTGGAGCGGCACGGCGAGCGGGACTCGCTCGGGTACTTCGCGCTGCGCCGGGAGAAGAGCGTGGTGTGGTCGCCGACCGGGAAGGCGGCCGTGGCCTACCGGGTGGTGGGCGGGGTGAGCCTCGCCTCCGGGGATCCGGTCGGGGATCCGGAGGCCTGGCCGGGGGCGATCGTGCCGTGGCTGAGCGAGGCGCGGGCGCACGGGTGGATTCCGGCGGTGATGGGGGCGAGCGAGGAGGCCGGGACCGTCTACGCGCGGCATGGTCTGGACGCGCTGGAGCTGGGGGACGAGGCGATCGTCGAGGTCGCCGAGTTCACGCTGGAGGGGCGGGCCATGCGGACCGTCCGGCAGGCCTACAACCGGGTCATGCGGGCGGGGTACTCGGTGCGGATCCGCCGGCACGAGGACATCCCGGCGGACGAGATGTCGTACCTCGTCCGGCGTGCCGACGACTGGCGGGACGGCGCCACCGAGCGCGGGTTCAGCATGGCGCTGGGGCGGCTCGGGGACGGCCGGGACGGGCGGTGCGTGATGCTGGAGTGCACGGACGGTGAGGGGCGGCTGCGGGCGCTGCTCTCCTTCGTGCCGTGGGGGCCGGGCGGGCTCTCCCTCGACCTGATGCGGCGGGACCGGGACTCCGACAACGGGCTGATGGAGTTCATGGTCATCGAGCTGCTGCGGCGCGCCGGAGAGATCCGGATCACTCAGGTTTCGCTCAACTTCGCCATGTTCCGGGCGGTCTTCGAACGTGGCGCACGCCTCGGCGCGGGGCCGGTGCTGCGGCTGTGGAGGTCGTTGCTGAGCTTCTTCTCCCGGTGGTGGCAGATCGAGTCCCTGTACCGGGCCAACGCCAAATACCGGCCCATCTGGGAACCCCGGTTCCTGCTCTTCGAGAAGAGCGCGGACCTGCCGCGCATCGGCCTCGCCTCGGCGCACGCCGAGGGGTTCCTGGGGGCCGTGTCGGCAGGCGGGAATCCGCCGACACGGCCCACGGCGCCGGTGCTGCCCGGGTGGCTGCACCGACGGCACCTCGGCACGGGCACAGACTCGCACGGATGAGGACCACCGCATGAAGCCGCTCGCCCGCCGGGCCCGCGCCGAGTGGGGTCTGCTGTACGTCACCGTGCGCGGCCCGCTGGCGAAGCGGCGGCTGCGGGCGGTGCCGACGGCGGTCGCGGCGGTGTGTCTGACGGCGCTGCTTCAGTTCACCCAGAACCAGTCGTGGGGCTATCGGTTCGTGCAGAACATCGGGGGCGTACGCGCCGAGGACCCGCTCTGGCTGGCCCTGCTGCGCACTCCCCTGTCGTTGTTCGTGCCGGCGCTGGACCTGCCGGTGTGGGGCGCGCTGACGCAGATCCTGGTCGTGTTCGGCGTCGCCGAGGTGTGCCTGGGCTGGTGGCGGACCCTGACCGTCGCCTATGCCGCGACCCTCGCCGGCACGCTGTACGCCCGCATCGGTGTGGCGCTGGGTCCGCACGGCCCGCTCGGCCTGGCCGCCTCGGACGCCCGGGTGGTGGACACCGGCCCCTCGGCCGCCGTAGTCGGGCTCGCGGTCTGCCTGGCCTGGCGGTACGGCGCGTATGTCACCGCAGGCGCTGTGGCGGCGGCGATGGTGATGGAGGTGGCACTGAAGGAGAACCTCGCCGGCAAGGAGCATCTGGCGGGCCTCACGGGCGCGGTGGCGCTGTACGCGGCTGTGGCGGCGGGGCGGCGGCTGGGGTACCGGTGGCGTCAGCGGCGGCCGGGCAGCCGTACCGGTTCGGGGCGGTCGGGCTTGCCGCCGATCCAGTCCTGAAGAGTCCTGCTGAGCCGGGCCCAGCGGCGGTCGTGGTGGTAGGCGCGCAGCCCGGCCCTGGCCCGGGCGCGCGGGCGGTTGCCGTAGAAGCGGCGGGCCCAGGCCGAGCCGGGGCGGGCCAGGCGGGCCGCGCCGACGAGGGCGACCAGCGGGACGATCACGCCGAAGATCGCGGTGCGGCCCTTGCCCTTGCTCAGGGCGACGAGCGAGAAGAAGAAGTTCGCCACGATGTTCGCGATGACGGTGGTCCGGTCCTGGAGTTCGCCGGCCGAGAGGTCGTTGACGCCGAACGGCGAGAACCCGGCGAGCAGCAGCCCGACCACCGCGGCGGTGATGACGACGACCTCGACGCTCTTGCGGCCCTGCTCGGTCCAGTAGACGTCGTCGAGGTGCAGGATCAGCGCGAACTCGTCGAGGACGAGCCCCGCACCGATACCGAAGACGATCGCGGCGAGGCCCGCGCCGAAGCCGTCACGGGCGCTGGCGACCGCGCCGAAACCGCCGATGACGATGAGAACGACTCCCGGGACCACATGGTGGATGTGCAGCCCGCCCGCCTTCACATTGCCGAACGGGCCCTTTCCGGCACGGATCAGCCGGGTGACGACCCGTGTGATCACAAAGGTCAGGACGAATGCGGCCAGGGCGAGCAACAGGGGGAGTTTGCCCGGCTCGATGATGTTCCGTTCCAGCCAATGTCCCATGTGCGCACTTTATCCCTAACCGTGAGACGGCCCCTCCGGACCACCGGGTAGCCTGCGCCGGTGGCTTCGACCTCTGCGACTCCCTGGCTTGACGGCCTCCGCTTCGCCTTCGGCACGCTCACCGTCCTCCCTCTGAAGGTCACCCGCTGGGACCGCGAGGCCGCCCGCGGCGGCATGATGCTCGCGCCGCTGGCCG
The DNA here is from genome assembly GCF_040629895.1 of Streptomyces sp. NPDC005866. Classification (NCBI taxonomy): domain Bacteria; kingdom Bacillati; phylum Actinomycetota; class Actinomycetes; order Kitasatosporales; family Streptomycetaceae; genus Streptomyces; species Streptomyces sp. NPDC005866. The sequence goes on along the minus strand of NZ_JBEXWP010000035.1, from coordinate 25,449 downwards.
GCCTCGCCGTCGGGCTCTGCGCGGGCGCGGTCGGGGCGCTGCTCCTCGTGGCCGGGGCGAGTGCGCTGCTGGCCGCCGTGGCCGCGGTCGCCGTACCGGCCGTGCTCACCCGGGGGCTGCACCTGGACGGCCTCGCCGACACCGCCGACGGCCTCGGCAGCGGCAAGCCCGCCGAGGAAGCGCTGCAGATCATGAAGCGGTCGGACATCGGGCCGTTCGGGGTGATCACGCTCGTCCTCGTCCTGCTGGTCCAGGTGGCCGCGCTGGCACAGGCCTACGGCGCCTCGTGGGAGCGGGGGGCGCTGGCCGCCGTCGTCTCGGCGACGGTGGCCCGGCTGGCGATGAGCCTGGCCGCGGTGGTGGGGGTGCCCGCGGCCCGGCCCGAGGGGCTGGGGGCGGCGGTGGCCGGGGTGGTGCCGAAGGTGGGGGCGTCGGTGGTCACGGTCGCGGTGATGGTGGTGGCGGCGGGGGCCGGAGCGCTGGTGGGGTCGGCGGACTGTCTGCGGGCGTTGCTCGCGGTGGTGGCGGCGGAGACGGTGACGGACGGGCTGCTACGGCACTGCCGGCGGCGGTTCGGAGGAGTCACGGGGGATGTGTTCGGGTGCCTCGCCGAGACGGCGGCCACCACAGCGCTGGTGGTGTTCTCGCTGGGGGGCTGAAGGATCGTCCTGAAGCATCCTCAACAAGTTCTGCGCCATACGCCCAGCTCGTACTTCTTCTCCAGTGAGCTCAGCTTCAGCTTGCGCGACCGCGCGCAGAATTCGCTCGTCGGCAGTTCGTACTCGACGTGGAAGACGGCCTTGTCCGCCTCGATGAACGGCTTCAGATCGCCGCACTCGCCGTACTGGGCGCACTGCTCGTTCACCGCGAAGTCGAAGTCGCCCACCAGCCGCGGTATCTGGTCCAGGTCGTTCTTCAGGCCCACCGACATGCCCCGGTCGTGGGCCAGCCGGGCGATGAGCCGGTTGTAGCGGAGCTGGTCGGCCGCCTTGAGGGGGAAGCCCGTACGGTTCTTGTAGCCGTCCATGTTGTCGGGCTCCACCGCGTCGAAGCCCTTGTCCCTGCACATGTCGAAGCGGGCCGCCATCAACGGCTCCAGTACGTCGGTACGGCGGATGTCGAGCCAGCGCTCCCCCTCCCAGCCGTTGCCGCGCCCCAGCACCGGCTCGGGGAATTTCTTCGCGTCGGGGCGCCAGTCCTCGAAGGCGCCGGTGGAGACGTAGCAGATGACCTTGCGGCCCTTGCCGTGCAGCGTGCCGACCGTCGCCTTGGACTGGTCGAAGCCGTCGATGTCGTACACCGACGCGCGCACGGACGTGTCCACGCGGCCGCTCAGTTGCCACTGCCAGGTGACCCCCGGCTTCGGCTGCCAGCGCCCGGCGTCGGCCGGAGCCTGGGTGCAGCCCGCAAGCAGGGCCAGCGGGACGAGCAGAAGTGCGGTGCGGGGTTTCACCGGGCGGGCTCCAGGGTGTGCGGCAGGATACCCCATGGATGATCTCCCACTCCGGGTTCCGCGCAGTACACCGAGGCCCCCCGCGCCCGGGCCAGTGCCTCCACATCGGCATCGGACGGGACGCCGTGGACCAGGTGGCAGTGGCGCGCTCGCTGTGCTGCGGATGCTCTGCGGGGAGCCGCGCGGACGTAGCCGGCCACGGGTCAGTCGTGGTTGCTCGCGCCCGCGCGGCGGAGCCGCACGTCGGTACAGCCCCGCGCCCCTTGTGGGGCACGCCTGTTACGGCAGCTTCAGCGTGAGCGCCGACTGCAGTAGCGCCGGCGTGGTCCAGGCCGAGCGCTCACCGGCGTAGGACGTTCCGAACGTCTGCGTGCCGAGCAGGAGTTGCTGTTTCGTCCCCTCCGGCGCGGTCACCGGGATCTGGGTCCCGGAGGGGGCCGTGACGGTGACCGTGCCGCCGGTCCGGTAGGCGGTGACCTTGCCGGCGTCCAGGGCGGTCTGCCACTTGGCCCGGTTCTGGAGTTCGGCGCCGATCGCGCTCTCGCGGAGGTTCACGATCGGGGTGTTGCCGGCGAAGATCGCCCGGTAGTCGGCCAGGACCTTGTCCAGGACCGGGTAGAGGGTGCGGTCCTCGGCCAGGTTGGACTGGTGGGCGTAGTGCGGGCGGGGGTCGTTGCCGAGGACGTGCCCGAGGTCGGTGTGCGCCTCCTGCGGAACGATGGCGGAGTCATAGCCGGTGGCCGTGTCCAGCGGTGCGGACAGGCACGTCGACGTCGGGTTGTTCTCGCAGATCCCGCTGCCGCCGTCGGCCCTTGACGCGTAGATCCAGTTGTACTCGTCGGCCATCTCCGCCTTGGTGCCGGTGTTGTAGTACACGTTCATCGGATGGCGCGGCACGGTCAGGGTGCTGCTGCCGACGGCCCGCTGCCCGGGTTCGCGGGAGTTGTCGGAGCCGGTCCACCTGACGCCGTTGGCGGCCAGGGCGGGCGCGAGGTTCGGGTTGTCCTGCGGCTGCTGCGGCAGGGTCTTCAGACCGGAGTGCTCACCGGTGACCAGTTCGCCGCGGTCGACGGGAAGTCCGTGCTGGACGGCCCAGTCGTGGTTCTTGGAGATCTCCGTCGAGATGTCGGAGCGGCTCACCCACCGGGTGGAGCCGTCGGCGTTCTTGGCGCAGGACCAGGGCACGGTCGAGGTGTCCTGGACACAGCCGAGGAAGAGATGGGTGTAAGTGTGGTTCACCCAGCGGTACTTGGCCTTGTCCGCGAGCAACTGGTCGGTCAGCGCGTCCTTGCCGCCGTTGTCCGCCTTCCACTCCTCCCCCGCGCCCGCGTTGAACACCATGTCCAGGGTGAAGCCGTGCGCCTGCTCCCAGGCGGCCGCGTACCGGGCGTCGGCGGTCGTCATCCGGATCGGCGCGGTGGTGTCGGTGGTGGTGCCGCCGCAGTCGATGTCGCCGGGGGTGCAGTTGCGTTCGGTGTCCCAGCGGGCGTCCGGGGCGAACACGTCGTCGATGTGCACCGCGAAGTAGTTCCGGGCCCGGCCCAGGTGCACACCCTGGGTGAGCCATTCGACGATGCCCTGGGCCAGCACCCTGAACTGCTGCTGGTACTGGTTGTAGGCGAAGGTCAGCACCAGTTCGCGGCGCCCGTCGTGGGCGTACTCGCCGAGCAGGCTGCCGGTGCCCGTGCCGCCCGGCACCGGGATGTCCACATAGCTGGTGAAGCCGGTGCGGGGGGTGCCGACGAAGCCGTAACTCTCCTGCACGGACGGGGAGTTGTCCTCGAAGGCGACATCGCCGTCGAGGTAGCCGAAGGCCGCCGACCTGCCCGCGGTGGTGACGGTCGCCGTCTCACCGTCGAGCGTGCCGGAGTAGGAGCTGTAGTCGAGGCCGACCTCGGGGTGCGCCCAGGTGTAGGCGTCGACCTGCGGGATGCCGTACGTCCTCTCGTACGTCTCCAGGGCCGTCTGCTCGGCCGAACCGGCCCCGAACGGGGCCTCGTCGGGCAGCACCACGCCCTGGAACTTCGCACGCGGTGTGCCGTTCACCGTGTCGCTGAGGAACGTGCCGGTGATGGCCGGACGACCGGATTCGTTCAGGTTCACGCTCGTGTACGGGATGCCCTCGCTCCTGAGCTGGGCCGTGATGGCCGCGACGGGACTGTCCCCGTTGTCGACGACCAGCACCTTGAGGTCGATGCGCGGTGCGGTGGCGGCCGAGGCGCCGGGCGCGTCAAGTCCCAGCGTGATCAGTCCGGCCGCGGTTATGGCGATTGCCGTGGTTCTCCATCGGCGCGCGATGTGTGCCAATGCGGGTCCCCTCCCCCAGAAAATCCCCTTGCGCCTCCTTGTGGAGGTTCCAAGCAGGATCAGCGCAAATCATGCGAAGCGGCAGGCGGATTCGCCCACCGGAACGCGCCGAGTGTGGCTCAGGTCACCGACCGGGAGAGGCGGGAAGTGGCCACCACGCCACCCTCAGGTGAACGCCCGCAGGAATGAGCGAACGCATGCACACGCGTAGGCTCGTCCCGGGTGTTCGCCGACAGGGTGAAGGCCCCGGTGGTAACGCGCCCCCAGGCCAGTCCTTAGGGTCGCTTCCCGGGCCCGGTCGACCCACCCACTCGGCCACAGCAACTCAACATCGGAAGCGAGATTCCACCACCGTGACTGCTCTCACTCTCAGCACCTCAGCGGCGCCCGGCCTCCGGGCCGACGCGATCGTGATCGGTGTCGCCAAGGGCGCCAAGGGCCCGGTCGTCGCCCCGGGCGCCGAGGCCGTGGACAAGGCCTACGACGGCAAGCTCGCCGACGTCCTGGAGACCCTCGGTGCCTCGGGTGCCGAGGGCGAACTGACGAAGCTGCCCGCTCCGTCCGGCTTCAAGTCCCCACTGGTCCTCGCGGCGGGCCTGGGCTCCGAGCCCGACGGCGACGCCGGGTACGACGCCGAGGCGCTGCGCCGGGCGGCCGGCGTCGCGGCCCGCACACTGAACGGGGCGAAGAAGGCGGCCTTCGCGCTGCCCGTCGAGGACGCGGCCGCCGTCGGCGCCATCGGCGAGGGCGTGCTGCTGGGCGCTTACTCGTTCGATGTGTACAAGGAGAACGGCAAGAACGGGAAGGCGAAGAACGGCAAGACGCCGCTCGCCGAGGCCGTGCTGCTCGGCGGCAAGCCGCGGGACGCCGCCCACAATGCGGCACTGGCCCGCGCCACCGCGGTCTCCGAGGAGCTCAACCGCGCCCGCGACCTGGTCAACACCCCGCCGAACGACCTCACCCCCGCCGCGTTCGCGGAGATCGCGCAGCGCGCCGCCAAGGAGCACGGCCTCAAGATCCAGGTCCTGGACGACAAGGCGCTCGCCAAGGACGGCTACGGCGGCATCCTCGGCGTCGGCGGCGGATCGGCGGCGACCCCGCGACTGGTGAAGCTGTCGTACACGAGCCCCAAGGCGGACAAGCACCTCGCCTTCGTCGGCAAGGGCATCACCTACGACTCGGGCGGTATCTCGCTCAAGCCGGCCGGGCACAACGAGACGATGAAGTGCGACATGAGCGGGGCGGCGGCGGTCTTCGCGGCCGTCGTCTCGGCGGCGCGGCTCGGTCTCCAGGTCAATGTGACCGGGTGGCTGGCGCTCGCCGAGAACATGCCGTCCGGCACCGCCGTGCGCCCGGGTGACGTGCTGCGCATGTACAGCGGCAAGACGGTCGAGGTGCTCAACACCGACGCCGAGGGCCGCCTGGTCCTCGCCGACGCGCTGTGGGCGGCCTCGGCGGAGAAGCCGGACGCCGTCGTCGACGTGGCGACGCTGACCGGAGCGATGATGCTGGCGCTGGGCAGCCGGACCTTCGGGATCATGGCCAACGACGACGCGTTCCGTACCTCGATCCACGACGCGGCCGAGGAGGTCGGCGAGCCGGCCTGGCCGATGCCGCTGCCGGAGCACCTGCGCAAGGGGATGGACTCGCCCACGGCGGACATCGCGAACATGGGTGAGCGGATGGGCGGCGGGCTGGTCGCCGGGCTCTTCCTGCGCGAGTTCGTGGGCGAGGGGATCACCTGGGCGCACCTGGACATCGCGGGGCCGGCGTTCAACGAGGGCGGGCCGTTCGGATACACGCCGAAGGGCGGCACGGGGTCCGCGGTGCGGACGCTGGTGCGGCTGGCCGAGCTGACCGCTGAGGGTGACCTGGGCTGACGAGGTCGACGGGACCTCGTGTGCGGGTAGGGCGGGGTCCCGTCGCCCAGTGGGCCGGGGCGCTGGGTGTGGTGTCTCACACCCCGGCCCGGCGTCTCGTTCGACTCCGACAAGTGCGAAGATGGGGCTCGGCAGGACAGGGCCCCCACCACAGGGCCGAAGAAGAGCGGCCGGACACCAGCCGCCGCCCGGTCGACGTTGACCGGCGTACGGCGCACATGCATGGAGGACGTGACGTGGCGAACGACGCCAGCACCGTTTTCGACCTAGTGATCCTCGGCGGTGGTAGTGGCGGTTACGCCGCGGCCCTGCGCGGGGCGCAGCTGGGCCTGGACGTCGCCCTGATCGAGAAGGACAAGGTCGGCGGTACCTGCCTGCACCGGGGTTGCATCCCCACCAAGGCCCTGCTGCACGCGGGCGAGATCGCCGACCAGGCCCGCGAGAGCGAGCAGTTCGGTGTCAAGGCCACCTTCGAGGGCATCGACGTGCCGGCCGTCCACAAGTACAAGGACGGTGTCGTCGCCGGTCTGTACAAGGGCCTGCAGGGTCTGATCGCCTCGCGCAAGGTGACGTACATCGAGGGTACGGGGCGTCTCTCCTCCCCGACCTCCGTCGATGTGAACGGCCAGCGCATCCAGGGCCGGCACGTGCTCCTCGCGACCGGCTCCGTGCCCAAGTCGCTGCCCGGCCTGGAGATCGACGGCAACCGCGTCATCTCCTCCGACCACGCCCTCGTCCTGGACCGCGTGCCCAAGTCCGCGATCATCCTGGGCGGCGGTGTCATCGGCGTCGAGTTCGCCTCCGCCTGGAAGTCCTTCGGTGCTGACGTCACCGTCATCGAGGGCCTCAAGCACCTCGTCCCGGTCGAGGACGAGAACTCCTCCAAGCTTCTTGAGCGCGCTTTCCGCAAGCGCGGCATCAAGTTCAACCTGGGCACCTTCTTCTCGAAGGCCGAGTACACCGCCGACGGCGTCAAGGTCACCCTCGCCGACGGCAAGGAGTTCGAGGCCGAGGTGCTGCTCGTCGCCGTCGGCCGCGGCCCCGTCTCCGCCGGTCTCGGCTACGAGGAGCAGGGCGTCGCGATGGACCGCGGTTACGTCCTCGTCGACGAGTACATGCGGACGAACGTTCCGACCATCTCCGCCGTCGGTGACCTGGTCCCGACGCTCCAGCTCGCGCATGTCGGGTTCGCCGAGGGCATCCTGGTGGCGGAGCGTCTGGCCGGTCTGAAGACGGTCCCGATCGACTACGACGGTGTCCCCCGGGTCACGTACTGCCACCCGGAGGTCGCCTCCGTGGGTATCACCGAGGCCAAGGCCAAGGAGATCTACGGTGCGGACAAGGTCGTCGCTCTGAAGTACAACCTGGCGGGCAACGGCAAGAGCAAGATCCTCAACACCGCGGGCGAGATCAAGCTCGTCCAGGTGAAGGACGGTGCCGTGGTCGGCGTCCACATGGTCGGCGACCGCATGGGCGAGCAGGTCGGCGAGGCCCAGTTGATCTACAACTGGGAGGCGCTGCCCGCCGAGGTCGCCCAGCTCATCCACGCCCACCCGACGCAGAACGAGGCGATGGGCGAGGCGCACCTGGCTCTGGCCGGCAAGCCCCTCCACTCGCACGACTGACCCTCGGTCGACGCACGCGACGACTCAGACTTCCGCAATTCGTAAGGAGCAACCGAAACCATGGCGGTTTCCGTAACCCTTCCGGCGCTCGGCGAGAGCGTCACCGAGGGCACTGTCACCCGCTGGCTGAAGGCCGAGGGTGAGCGCGTCGAGGCCGATGAGCCACTGCTCGAGGTCTCGACCGACAAGGTCGACACCGAGATCCCGGCCCCCGCCTCGGGCGTCCTGGCCTCGATCAAGGTCGCCGAGGACGAGACCGTCGAGGTGGGCGCCGAGCTGGCGATCATCGACGACGGCACGGCCGCGCCCGCCCCGGCCGCCCCGGCTCCGGCCGCCGAGCCGGCTCCCGCCGCTGCCCCGGCTCCGGCCCCGGTGGCCGAGGCCCCCGCCGCTCCCGCCCCGGCCCCCGAGGCCGCCCCGGCCGCTCCGGCCGGTGGCGCCTCCGGCACGGACGTGGTCCTGCCCGCGCTCGGTGAGTCCGTCACCGAGGGCACCGTCACCCGCTGGCTGAAGTCGGTCGGCGACTCCGTCGAGGCCGACGAGCCGCTGCTGGAGGTGTCGACCGACAAGGTGGACACCGAGATCCCTGCGCCCACCTCCGGTGTGCTGCTGGAGATCACGGTCGGCGAGGACGAGACCGCCGAGGTCGGCGCCAAGCTCGCCGTCATCGGCGCCCCGGGTGCCGCTCCGGCGGCCGCCCCGGCCCCTGCCGCCCCGGCTCCGGCGCCCGCCGCCGCTGCCCCGGCTCCCGCCCCGGCCGCCCCGGCTCCGGCTCCCGCTGCCCCGGCCCCGGCTGCCCCGGCCCCGGCCGCTCCGGCTCCCGCTCCGGTCGCCGCCGCTCCGGCTCCGGCCGCCCCGGCTCCCGCGCCGGCGGCTCCGGCCCCGGTCACCCCGGCCGCGGCTCCGGCCGCCCCGGCCGCGGCTCCGGCTCCGGCCGCCCCGGTCGACGAGGGTGCCTACGTCACCCCGCTGGTGCGCAAGCTCGCCGCCGAGAACGGTGTCGACCTGGCCGCCGTCAAGGGCACCGGTGTCGGCGGTCGTATCCGCAAGCAGGACGTGCTCGCCGCCGCCGAGGCCGCGAAGGCCGCCGCCGCCGCTCCGGCCCCCACGGCCGCGGCCGCTCCGGCCGCCGGTGCGAAGAAGGCCCCCACGCTGGAGGTCTCCCCGCTCCGTGGCCAGACCGTCAAGATGCCCCGCATCCGCAAGGTCATCGGCGACAACATGGTCAAGGCGCTGCACGAGCAGGCCCAGCTGTCCTCGGTCGTCGAGGTCGACGTGACCCGCCTGATGCGCCTGCGCGCCCAGGCCAAGGACGCGTTCGCGGCCCGTGAGGGCGTCAAGCTCTCCCCGATGCCGTTCTTCGTCAAGGCCGCGGCCCAGGCGCTGAAGGCCCACCCGGCCATCAACGCCCGGATCAACGTGGACGAGGGCACGATCACCTACTTCGACACCGAGAGCGTCGGTATCGCGGTGGACTCCGAGAAGGGCCTGATGACCCCTGTCATCAAGCACGCGGGCGACCTCAACATCGCCGGTATCGCCAAGGCCACCGCCGAGCTCGCGGGCAAGGTCCGGGCGAACAAGATCACCCCGGACGAGCTGTCCGGCGCGACCTTCACCATCTCCAACACCGGCTCGCGCGGCGCGCTGTTCGACACGATCATCGTGCCGCCGAACCAGGTCGCGATCCTCGGCATCGGTGCCACGGTCAAGCGTCCGGCCGTCATCGAGACGGAGGAGGGCACGGTCATCGGCGTCCGCGACATGACGTACCTGACCCTGTCCTACGACCACCGCCTGGTGGACGGTGCCGACGCGGCCCGCTACCTGACGGCCGTCAAGGCGATCCTGGAGGCGGGCGAGTTCGAGGTCGAGCTCGGTCTCTGACCCCCGAAGGGTTCTGCGGTGCCCCGTCCGGAGCTGCTCCGGGCGGGGCACCGTCGTATCACCGGGCGTGGCGCCAGCCGACCAGTACGGGCTGTGCGGATCAGACCCGCCCGGCAGGCGTGTAAGTCTCGTCTCACCTGCACGAAAGCGCCCCCGTGCGCCCTTCCCGAAAGGCGGTCCGGGCTTATTGTCTAAGCGTCAACGCCCTTAAGGAGCTTCCATGACCGCGCCCGTCGTCCACTCGCTGCGCGAACAGATCCGCGAGCACATCGTGGAGGGCATCGTCAGCGGGCGATGGAAGCCGGGCGAGCGGATCGTGGAGCGACGCATCGCCACCGAGCTGGAGGTCAGCCAGACTCCGGTGCGGGAGGCGTTGCGGGAGCTGGAGTCGCTGCGGCTGATCGAGTCGGCGCCGAACAAGGGCGTGCGGGTGCGGAACCTGACGGCGGCCGACCTGGAGGAGAGCTACCCGGTGCGGGCCGGCCTGGAGGCGATCGCGGCGGAGCTGGCGGCGGAGCGGCTGGCGGGTGACTGCTCGGCCCTCGAACCGCATGTCACGGCGCTCTACGACGCCGACCGGAACGCCGACGGCACGGCGCAGGTCCGGCACACGGTCGGTTTCCACCGCGAGCTGGTCCGGGCGGCCGGCAACTCGGTTCTGCTGCACACGTGGGAGGGCCTGGGCATCGAGGTCTTCACGGCGCTGTCGATCCGCTGGCTGGGGACGGTGCAGCAGTCGTACGCCGAGGAGCACGAGGAACTGGTGGCCGCGTTCCAGCGCCGGGACCCGCGCATCGCGGAGATCGTGAAGGCTCACGTACTGGGCTGCGCGCCGCGAGCGTGAAGAAGGCCCCTCGCCCGTCCCCCCGCACAAGAGCACACCCTCGCTCAAACACCGCCCCACCTGCGCAAACACCGACCCGGCCGCGTCACCCGGTGCCACTGCCGGAGGCACCCCGTGCCGACTTTCTCGAAATCGAGAAGTTTTAGCCCTCAACCCTTTGATCGATCATCGATCAGGGAGTTATTGTCCCCAACGGGCCCGCACCCGGGCCCGCCGCCCTGTCCTGCCAAAGACCAAGGGCACCCCCGAACCCTTACCGATGAGGGAACCCCCTTCGACTGAGGAAGGCGGCGACATGACCGACCCCAACGCCATCCAGCCGAGCGCGCTCGACCAGCTCCCGGACCGGGATCCGGAGGAGACCGCCGAATGGCAGGCCTCAGTGGACGCCGTGACCAGGGAAGCCGGGCCGCACCGCGCCGCATACCTGATGCGCCGCACGCTGGAGCGCGCCGAGGCGGGCGGCATCGCGCTGCCGAAGCTTCTTGAGACCGACTACGTCAACACCATCCCCACCGGCGCCGAGCCGGCCGTCCCCGGCGACGAGGAGATGGAGCGGAAGATCACCGCGTGGAACCGCTGGAACGCGGCCGCGATGGTCACCCGGGGCAGCAAACACGGCGTCGGCGGCCACATCGCCACCTTCGCCTCCGCCGCCTGGCTCTACGAGACCGGCTTCAACCACTTCTTCAAGGGCAAGGAATCCGGGGCAGCGGCCGGGTCCGGCGACCAGCTGTACATCCAGGGCCACGCCTCCCCCGGCATCTACGCCCGCGCCTTCCTCGACGGCCGCCTCACCGAGGCGCACCTCGACAACTTCCGCCAGGAGGCCGGCGGCAACGGCCTGCCGTCGTACCCGCACCCGCGCCGCCTCCCCTGGCTGTGGGAGTTCCCGACGGTGAGCATGGGCCTCGGCCCCCTGTCGGCGATCTACCAGGCCCGCTTCAACCGGTATCTGACGGCGCGTGGCATCAAGGACGTCTCGTCCTCGCATGTCTGGGCGTTCCTCGGCGACGGCGAGATGGACGAGCCGGAGTCCACGGCCGCCCTCGCACTCGCCTCCCGCGAGGGCCTGGACAACCTCACCTTCGTCATCAACTGCAACCTGCAGCGCCTCGACGGCCCGGTGCGCGCCAACTTCAAGATCGTGCAGGAGCTGGAGGCCCAGTTCCGCGGCGCCGGCTGGAACGTCGTCAAGACGCTGTGGGGTACGGCGTGGGACGAACTGTTCGCGCTCGACACGACCGGTGCGCTGGTACGGCGCCTCCGTGAGGTACCGGACGCGCAGGTCCAGACGTACCAGACCCGCGACGCCGCCTACATCCGCGCCGACTTCTTCGGCAAGGACCCGGCGCTCGCCGAGATGGCGAAGCTGATCGGTGACGACAAGATCATCGAGTGCTTCCACCTCTCGCGCGGCGGTCATGAGGCCCGCAAGGTCTACGCGGCCTACAAGGCGGCCCTGGACCACAAGGGCGCGCCGACCGTGATCCTCGCCCAGACCGTCAAGGGCCACACCCTCGGCGACGGTTTCGCGTCGAAGAACGCCAACCACCAGATGAAGAAGCTGACGGTGGACGAGTTCAAGACGATGCGCGACCTGCTCGAACTGCCCATCAAGGACAGCGACTTCGCCGACGGCACGGTGCCCTACGGCCACCCGGGCGCCGACTCCCCCGAGGTCCGCTACCTCCAGGAGCGCCGGGCGGCCCTCGGCGGCCCGGCCCCCGCCCGCCGTACGCACGCCCTGGCCCCCCTCCCGGCCCCCGCCGACAAGGCCTTCGCCTCCTTCGACAAGGGCTCGGGTTCGCAGAACGTGGCCACCACCATGGCCTTCGTGCGTCTGGTCAAGGACCTGGTCCGTGACAAGGAGACGGGCGGCCGCTGGGTGCCGATCGTCCCGGACGAGGCGCGCACCTTCGGCATGGAGAGCCTGTTCCCCTCGCTGGGCATCTACTCGCCCAAGGGGCAGACGTACGAGCCGGTCGACCGCGACCAGCTGATGTACTACAAGGAGGCCAAGAACGGCCAGATCCTCAACGAGGGGATCACCGAGGCCGGTTCGATGGCCGACTTCATCGCCGCGTCCACCGCGTACGCGACGCACGGCGAGGCGATGATCCCGTTCTACATCTTCTACTCGATGTTCGGCTGGCAGCGTACGGCCGACCAGATGTGGCAGCTCGGCGACCAGCTCGGCCGTGGCTTCCTCGTCGGTGCGACCGCCGGCCGTACGACCCTGACGGGCGAGGGCCTCCAGCACGCCGACGGCCACTCCCCGGTGATCGCCGCGACCAACCCGGCCGCGCTGTCGTACGACCCGGCCTTCGCCTACGAGATCGCGACGATCGTCAAGGACGGTCTGCGCCGTATGTACGGCGAGTCGGCCCCGGGTGAGGACCCGAACGTCTTCTACTACCTGACCGTCTACAACGAGCCGCTCCCGCAGCCCGCCAAGCCGGCCGGGCCCGGCATCGACGAGGGCATCGTCAAGGGCCTGTACCGCTTCAACACGGCGGAGTCGGCCGGGCTGTCCGTGGTGGCGAACGCCCCGCGCATCCAGCTGCTCGGCTCCGGTACGGCGATCCACTGGGCGCTGAAGGCGCAGCGGTTGCTGGCCGAGGAGTGGGGCGTGGCGGCCGACGTCTGGTCCGCCACCTCCTGGACGGAGCTCCGCCGTGACGCCATGGAGGCGGACGCCGCCCTTCTGCGCGGCGAGGAGCGCGTGCCGTACGTCCGTCAGGCGCTGCACGGTGCCGAGGGCCCGGTCCTGGCCGTCTCCGACTACATGCGCCAGGTCCCGGACCAGATCGCGCAGTGGGTCGAGCAGGACTACTCCTCCCTGGGCGCCGACGGCTTCGGCCTCTCCGACACCCGGGACGCGGCCCGCCGCCATTTCGGCGTCGACGCGGAGTCGGTCGTCGTCGCGGCCCTGGCCCAGCTGGCCAGGCGCGGCGAGGTCAAGGCGACGGCGGTGAAGGAAGCGCGAGGGAAGTACGGGCTGTAAGCACCGCGGTCCAGCGAAGGGGTACGGCTGCCGCCGTACCCCTTCGTCGTCGGTGGCTCCCGGCATCATGAAGGCATGCGTGCCGCCCGTCTCATCAGAATGGTGCTTATGCTCCAGTCCCGGTCCGCCATGACCGCCGGTGAACTGGCCGCCGAGCTGGAGGTGTCCGAGCGGACCGTGATGCGGGACGCGCAGGCCCTGTCGGAGGCGGGGGTGCCGGTGTACGCGGACCGGGGCCGCGGGGGCGGGTACCGGCTGGTCGGGGGATATCGGACGGGACTGACGGGGCTGGGGCGGAGCGAGGCCGAGGCGCTGTTCCTGAGCGGGGTGCCGGGGGCGCTGCGGGAGATGGGGCTGGAGGACGCCGCCAGTGCCGCCCGGCTGAAGGTGTCCGCCGCGTTGATGCCCTCGCTGCGCGACGCGTCCCGGACCGCGGCCCAGCGGTTCCACCTGGACGCGCCCAACTGGTTCACCGAGCCCGGGACGCCCACGCTGCTGCCCGCGGTCGCCGACGCGGTGTGGGACGACCGGAGGGTCGTCGCGTACTACCGGCGCGGGGAGTCCGAGGTACGGCGGGAACTGGAGCCGTACGGGCTCGTGCTGAAGGCCGGCGTGTGGTACCTGTGCGCGCGGGTCACCGAGACCGACTCCTACCGGGTGTACCGGATCGACCGGTTCACCTCTGTCGAGGCCGGCGAGGAGCGGTTCCATCGGGACGAGGAGTTCGATCTGCCGGGGTTCTGGGACCGGCGGGCGGAGCAGTTCGCGCGGTCGATCCTGCACGCCGAGGTGGTGGTGCGGCTGTCGGCGGTCGGCCTGCGCAGGCTGTCGTACGCCGTCGATCCGGTCGCCGCACGGCAGGCCCTCGCGGCCGCCGGAACCCCGGACGCGCGGGGGTGGGTGACGGTGACCCTGCCGGTGGAGAGCGAAGAGGTCGCGCACAGCCAGCTGACCGCGCTGGGACCGGAGGCCGAGGTGCTCGCGCCGCCGGGGCTGAGAGCACGCTTCGCGGCGGACGCGCGGCGCCTGGCGGGGCTGTACACACCGGCGGGTGACGGCGGATAACAATCCGCACCACTCCGCGTGCGCCCCCGGCGCCCAGGCACGATGCTGGACCCGTGATGGACGAGACGGAGTTCTGGGAGCTGGTCGACGCCACCCGCGAGGCCGCCGAGGGCGACCCCGAGGACCAGGCGGACCTGCTCGTGGAACGGCTGCTCCAGCTGGACCCGGACATGGTGCTGGACTTCGCCCGTCACTTCGAGGCCCGCTACAACCGCGCCTACCGCTGGGACCTGTGGGGTGCCGCGTGGGTGCTGCTCGACGGCGCCAGCGACGACGCGTTCGACTTCTTCCGGTGCTGGCTGATCGGCCAGGGCCGGGAGGTCTTCGAGGGCGCCCTGCACGACCCGGACACACTCGCGGAGTTGCTGGGCGACTTCGACGAGGAGATCGACGGCGACGGCGAGGAACTCGGGTACGCGGCGGACGAGGCGTACGAGCAGCTGACCGGGACCGTGGCCCCGGACCTCGGCATCGCCCCGGCGCCCTCCGAACCGGAGGGCACCCCGGTCGACTTCGAGAACGAGCGGGCGCTCGCTGAGCGGTTCCCCAGACTCTGGGACCGCTTCAAGGAGTGAGTGCTATGCCGTGCGGCGCCGGGTCACGTCCGAGGGGATGTACGCCTGTGTCTGCTCGGCCTTGACGGCGTGGTGCATCGGCGCCGCGTTGGCCTGGTCGAGGGCGGACGCGGTGACCGCGGCCGGGCCGAGCACGACCGTCGCGACCGCGCAGACCACGGCCCAGGGGCCGCGCGCGGACCTCACCCAACCGCCCTTCTCCGTGGTCTCCTTGCGGGCTTCGGTACGACTGCTGTTCATGATCCCCACCTCCGGTCGGCTTGTGTCGTCCATGACGTTAGGACGCGGGGATCTGAACGGCCTGCGTGTCGGCTATGGCGTTCCTGTGGACCCCTTCACCGGTGCCTTCAGGGGCGTTTTCACGGGTGTCCCGACGGGTGGTGCGACTGGTGTTCCGGCTGGTGTCTTCAGGGGTGTTCGCACCGGAGTCACCGGTGTCGCCGCGGGTGTGCTCGCCCGTGTCGCCGTGGGCGGCCCCGTCGGGGTCGCGGTGGCCGCTCCGGTCGGCACCCTGCCCTGCAGCCGGGCCGCCGCCTCCCTGATCTCGGGGAGGCGGGCGGTGAGGGCGGCGCCGGGGCAGTCGGTCCGGTAGCCGTCCATGTGGCCGGCCACGGCGGGCAGGCCGACGACGACGCCCTTCTCGTAGCGGCTGAGCCCGTTGCTGGAGACCAGGCGGGCCCTGGTGCGCGGGTCGACGTCGGCCAGGCCGAGCTTCCAGGCGGCGACCGCCGCGATCGCGTCGGTCATGGCGCGCGGCACGGGCACCCCGGCGGTGAAGGTGCCGACGGCGGCGATGCCGGCGGTGCGGTGGTTGAAGCCCTGGGTGTGGGCGCCGGTGACCGCCCGTTCGGCGCCGCCCGCGCGGCCCTCGTAGATGGTGCCGCAGCGGTCGACGAGGAAGTTGTAGCCGATGTCGTCCCACTCACGGTCGCCGGTCTGGCCGCTGTAGAGGCGGCGGATGATCTCGGGCGACTGGGCGCAGGCGTAGCCGTTGGGCGAGTCGGTGTGGTGCACGAAGACGGCGACGACCTTGTCGTCGTAGCGGGGCGGCGGCTGGGTGCGGCGGACGGTGGCGTCCAGCCAGGCCGAGCGGGGCACGATGCGCGGCCGGGGCGCCCCGTAGCGGGTGGCGGGGCTGGCCGGCGCGGGCGCGGCGAGGTGGATCGCGACGGGGCGGTCGACGCCCTGGGCGCACAGCGCCAGCGCCAGGACGGCGAAGAGGCCGGGCAGACAGCCGAGCAGCGTCAGGACGGTGATTCTGGTGCGCCGCCCTGCTTTGGGGAAGACACGCATGGCACCCACTCTCGGGTTGATCCACTCCGCCCGCGATGTGTGCTGTGCCACCTGGTGGAACCAACGTCCCGGTGCGAGGCGTTTCAAGGGGTACACGCACACGTGCCGGGTTCCCGGAGTCCCCGCGCGCGTCGACTGATCACTGGACCTGTCCCGGCCGTATCAAGGGCACCGAGAGAAAGGCGGCTCCGTGGACCTGCTCGACCTGGTGCTCGTACTGGTGGTCCTCGCCTACGCGGCGTCCGGTTACCGGCGCGGGCTGGTGGCCGGCTGCGTCTCGCTGGCCGGGTTCGTGGGCGGCGCGGTCATCGGCGTGTGGGTGCTGCCGTGGGTGATGGAACTGGTCACCCGCGGGACGGCGACGGCGACGGTGGTCGCGGTGCTGACGGTGCTGGTGCCGGCGGTGGCCGGGCACGAGCTGGCGGGGCGGCTGGCGCTGCGGCTGCGCCGCGAGCTGGACCAGGGGCCACTCCGGGTGGCCGACGGGATCGGCGGGGCGGCGGCCAACGCGGTGGCGGTGCTGATCGTGGCCTGGGTGGCGGCGAGCGTGCTGGGCGCGTCCTCGTCGCCCGCGGTGACGACGGCGATACGGGACTCGAAGCTGCTCGGCACGGTCCAGAACACCATGCCGGACACCACGCCGGCCTGGTTCTCGCGGGCCACCTCCGCGCTCACGGAGGCGGGTTTCCCGCAGGTCTTCAACCCGTTCGAGAACGAGTCGACGGCCCAGGTGGCCAGGCCGTCGGGCGACAACGTCACGGCGGCCGCCACCGGCGCGGCCAAGCGCAGCACGGTCAAGGTCGAGGGTGTCTCGGGCTCCCAGGGCCGCGAGGGCAGCGGGTTCGTGTACGCGCCGGAGCATGTGATGACCAACGCCCACGTGGTGGCCGGCATCGCCGACCCGACCGTGCGGATCGGCGGGGTCGGGGCGTCGTACCAGGCGCAGGTGGTGGTCTTCGACCCGAACCGGGACGTGGCGGTGCTGTACGTGCCGCAGCTGCGCGCGCCGGTGCTGGGGTTCGACACCGGTGCGGCGCGCGGCGACTCGGCGGTGGTCGCCGGCTATCCGCAGGACGGCGCCCTGAACCTGCAGGCGGCCACGGTGGCGAACAAGGTGCAGGCGACCGGCCAGAACATCTACAACGACGCCACCGTGACCCGCGAGATCTACTCGATCCGCTCCACGGTCCGCCCCGGCAACTCCGGCGGCCCGCTGCTGACCACCGGCGGCAAGGTGTACGGCGTGGTGTTCGCCCGCTCCACGTCGGACAGCGAGACGGGGTACGTCCTGACGGCCCACGAGGTGGCCTCGGACGCCACGCGCGGGGCGAACGCCACGGCGCCGGTGGCCACCGGCGAGCTGATCACGTCCTGACGGTCACAGCGCCCGGCCCATGATCACGTCGTCGACGTACTCGCCGCCCAGGAGGAACTCCCCCGGCAGCACGCCCTCGACGGCGAAGCCCTCCGACTCGTAGAGCCTGCGCGCCGGGGCGTTGTGCCCGAGGACGCCCAGCCGGATCCGGCGGGCGCCACGGCGGCGCGCCTCCTCCATCACCGCCCGCAGCAGCGCCCGGGCGACACCCTGGCCGCGGGCCTCCTCGGCGACCGCGAGGCCCTGGATCTGCCGGACGTGCGCGTTGGAGGGGATTTTGTAGGCGAGGCCGAGGCGGACGTAGCCGACGATGCGCCGGTCGAGCTCGGCGACCAGGGTGTCCTCGGGGGCGTGGCGCTCACTGAAGAAGGGGTCGTACGGCGGCTGCGGCTCGGGCAGCACGGCGTGCCGATACGACCAGGTGGCGCGGTCGAGGGCGGAGAGCTCCTCGTCGTCGTCGGGCAGGGCGGTGCGTATGTACGGTTCCGGCATGTGGTCACCCTAGGGCGGCCGACACCGGGGGCCGACGGGTTTTCCGGCGCCGGTCCCGGCATGCTGGGACGCATGGAACGCTCTCGTATCGCGGTGGCCGGCGCGTCCGGTCTGATCGGCAACGCCCTGGTGCGGTCCCTGCGGGCGGACGGACACGAGGTGGTGCGCCTGGTGCGGCGCGCGGGCCACGGCACCGACGAGGTCTGCTGGGACCCCCAGGGGCAGTACGTGGACGCGGCCGGGCTGGCCGGCTGCGACGCGGTGGTGAACCTCGCGGGGGCCGGGATCGGCGACCGGCGCTGGACGCCCGCCTACAAGCGGGAGATCCGGGACAGCCGGGTCCTCGGCACGGCCGCGCTCGCGGAGGCCGTGGCCGCCCTGGAGCAGCCGCCACGGGTGTTCGTGAGCGGCAGCGCGATGGGCATCTACGGCGACACGGGCGACCGGGTCGTCGACGAGGACGCACCGCCCGGGGACGGCTTCCTGCCGTCGCTGTGCGTGGAGTGGGAGGAGGCGGCGGCCCCGGCGCGGGAGGCGGGCGTACGCACGGTGTTCGTCCGCACCGGCCTGGTGGTCGCCCGCGGCGGCGGGGCCTGGGGCCGGCTGTTCCCCCTGTTCGAGGCGGGACTCGGCGGCCGGCTGGGCGACGGCCGGCAGTACTGGTCGTTCATCGCGCTGCACGACGAGGTGGCCGCGATCAGGTTCCTGATGGACACCGAGGGCCTGGCGGGCCCCTTCAACCTCACCGCGCCCCACCCCCTGACGAACCGCGAGATCACCGCGGCGATGGCCCGGGTGCTGCGCCGCCCGGCTCTCTTCCCGGTCCCCTCTCCGGCGCTGCGGCTGGCGCTCGGCGAGATGGCCGGGGACGTGCTCGGCAGTCAACGCGTGGTGCCGAAGCGGCTGCTGGAGTCGGGGTTCACCTTCGCGTTCCCGGGCATCGAGGACGCGATTCGCACGGCCTGACAACAGATGTGACCGCATGCGACCGGTGTGCGACCGTGCTCTGTTCATGCGCGACTGTCCCTGACCGATCACCGCCCTAACCTCGACCCGAACTCGGGTATCCCCGGAGCCGGTAGGGGGCATCAGGTCTCCACCGGACGCGCAATCGAGGAGGGGCCTCGTGCATGAGCCCGCGTACCAGGCGGACGTCGTCATCGTGGGAGCCGGTGTCGCCGGACTCTCCGCGGCTCACCGGCTGAACAGCGCAGGAGTAACGACCGCGGTCTTGGAGGCCGCCCCTTACGTCGGCGGCCGAATGTCGACCGAGAAAATCGACGGCTTCCGGCTCGACCGGATCGGACAGCTGCTGTCCACGTCCTACCCGGAGCTACGGCTGGCACCGGGACTGGACGCCCTGGTTCTGCGCCGGTTCGCGCCCGGCGTGCTGCTGCATCACGACGGGCGCAGGCACCGGGCCGGCGCTCCGGCGGGCGGAGGGAGCGCGAGGGGCGCACTGTACGCGGTGCGCGCCCTGGCAAGCGCCCCCAGGGGCGGCTCGGCCGTGTCGCCGGCGCGGGCGACCGCGCCGATGGGCGGCGCGGTCGACCAGGCGCGCCTCGGTGCGGCGCTGGGCCGGATCGCCACCACACCGGTGGAACGCATCCTCGCCCGCCCCGAACTCCCGGCCGCGCACGCCCTCGCGGAGCGCGGGGTGCCCGCCCGTACGATCGACGGCTTCCTGCGCCCGCTGCTCGCGGCCCTGCTCTGCGACCCGGAGCTGACCACGTCCAGCCGCTGTGCGGACCTCGCCCTGCGCTCCTTCGCGAGCGGCCGGCTGTGCGTGCCGGAAGGGGGCGCCGAAGTCCTCCCGGAGCTCCTCGCCCGCGCCCTTGCGCCGGGCACGGTGCACACGGGCGTACGGGTCACCTCGGTCTCGACGACGTCCGTGACGACGGCCGAGCACGGCGAGATCCGCTGCCGGGCGGTGCTGGTGGCGACGGACGCGGGGGCCGCCGCCGGACTGCTGCCGGGGCTGCGGGTCCCGGACTTCCACCAGGTGACGGTGGTCCACCACACGACGGACGAACCGGCGGCGCTCACCACGGGCACGTCGCTCCTCCTCGACGCCGACCGGGGCGGTCCCGTCTCCCACACCTCCGTTGTCAGCAACATCGACCCGAGCCGGGCCCCGCAGGGCCGCGCCCTGATCTCCTCGACGGTCCTCGGCACCCCGCCCTCCGACATCGACACGGCGGTCCGTATGCACCTGGCGCGTCTCTACGGCACCTCGACGCACCGCTGGGAGACCCTGGCCGTCCACCACACCCCGGAGGCGATCCCGGCGATGCGTCCCCCGCACGACCTCCGCCGCCCGGTCCGCCTCATGGCCGGCCTCTATGTCTGCGGCGACCACCGGGACACCAGCACCGTCCAGGGAGCGTTGCATTCGGCCCACCGGGCGACGGCGGCGATCCTGACGGACATCGGTGCATCGGGTTCCTTGAGCCAGGCGGAGACGACGCAACGCCGGGCCGCGTAGCGCCCCATGGGGCGCTACGGCTGTATTCGATATGCGGCCCCGCCGCGCGGGCGCGACAATCCACGACGGCGCGCCACCCGGCGGCAGACCGGAACCGGCAGCGGCGAGCGGCACCGGCCGGCCCGGCACCGCCGGACAACGCCGTCGTGACCGAAGCACCGCCGCGGCGCGAAGGACGCTGAACCGAGACCTGCTCAGCTCAGCGCGGCGACCTTGTCGCGGTAGCCCTTGACCGGTGCCGCGTCCTTGTACGGCTCCAGTCGGCGTTCGAAGTCCTTGACGTACTCGATCGCCCGCACCGAGCGCATCTCCGCGGCGGCGCCCGCCGCCTCCGCCCCGAGCGTGCACGCCTGGTCGAGCTCGCCGAGGCCCAGGCGGGCCGTGGCGAGGACGACGCGGCAGAAGAGGCGGCTGCGCGCATAGGAGGGCGCACGGAGTTGCAGCGAGCGCTCCGCGTGCTGCGCGGACGCCCGGAACTGCTGGAGATCCCGGTGGCAGTGGCCCAACTCGTCGGCGAGCTGCGCCTCGTCGAAGAGGCGTGCCCAGTGCGGGACGTCGTCGCCGGGGCGGGCCGCCTCCAGGGCGCGTTCGGCACGGACCAGCGCGCCGGTGCACGCCCGTACCTCGCCGAGGACTCCGTGGGCGCGGGCCTCGGCCGCGTGCAGGAGCGCCTGGACGACCGGCGGGGCGCTGGTGCCCACGCCCTGCTGGGCCACACGCGCCAGCTGCACCGCCTCCCGGCCGTGGCCGAGGTAGACGGCCTGGCGGCTCATGGTGACGAGGACGTAGGAGCCGTAGGAGCGGTCCCCGGCCGCCTGGGCGAGGCGGAGGGACTGGACGAAGTAGCGCTGGGCGAGGCCGTGCGCGGCGATGTCGTAAGACGTCCAGCCCGCGAGGCGGGTCAGGTCGGCGGCCGCGCCGAACAGCTCGCGCCCGGTCTGCTCGCCGTACGTGCCGCGCAGCATCGGCTCGCACTCGTGCTCCAGGTAGCGCACCAGGGCCTGCCGGGCGTGCCCGCCGCCGTATGTGTCGTCGAGCGTGCGGAACAGCTCGCCGACCGAGCGGAGCGCGGCGACGTCCCCGCCGGTGATCCTCTGGCCGGGTCCGCGTTCGGCCTGTCCCCGCGAGCGTCCCGGCGGGGCCGGGAGCTTGGGCGCGGCGGGCCGGGTCTGCGCCGGCACCCGGGCCGCCTGCGGTGCCGTCTCGCCGCGGGCCACCCTGTCGTCGGCGCGGCCGATCAGCCAGTCCCGGCTGGGCACCACGAGCCCGGCCGGGGTGAACGCGATCTTGCGGAGCTCGGCGTGGCTGCCGGAGTCCTTGCGCCACAGCCCGCTGACGATGTCGACGGCCTCCTCGGGGGTGGCCGCGAACTCCAGTCCGGCGTACACCGGGGCGCAGGCGTCCAGGCCCAGGTCCTGGGCGGTGAGCCGGCGGCCGAGGCGCCGGGTGAAGACCTCGGCGATCAGGGCGGGTGTGGTGCCCCGGGGCTGCTGACCACGCAGCCACCGGGTGACCGATGTCTTGTCGTATCTGAGATCCAGCCCGTGTTCGAGACCGAGTTGGTCGACGCGACGGGCCAGACCCGCGTTGGAGAACCCCGCTTCTGCGATGAGCGCGGCGAGCTGGCGGTTGGGGGTGCGCTGCGCGGGTCGGTCCGTCATCTGCGGTGCGGTCTCCTGCCTTCGGGCTCAGCTCGGTCGCTTGTGCCCGGATTGCCGGTGAGCTGCCCTTTTGGCACTCATGGACGGCGCGAATGTAGCGGAGAGTGAGCAGGTGATCGCACTCTTCGCCGTTCATTCATCCGATCGTGTGAGGATTGCCCCCAAGGCTGACGCGCAACGGGCGGACGTACAGTGGCTTGGGCGCGTTATGTGCCTGACACACCCATCGCCAAGGGAGGCGCTTGCCGTGAGTGAGTTGCGGTTCGTCCGCATGGGGTTCGGCGCGGCCGCCGTCGAGTACCAGGAGGCGTGGGACGAGCAGCGCCGGGTGCACGCGGCGCGGTTCGCCGACGAGGTGCCCGACACGGTGCTGCTGCTCGAACACCCCCCGGTGTACACGGCGGGCCGCCGCACCGCGGACAACGAGCGGCCGCTCGACGGCACCCCGGTCATCGACGTGGACCGCGGCGGCAAGATCACCTGGCACGGGCCGGGTCAGTTGGTGGGCTACCCGATCCAGAAGCTCCCGCGCCCGGTGGACGTGGTGGCGCACGTACGGCGCCTGGAGGAGGCACTGATCCGCGTCTGCGCCGAGTTCGGTCTGGAGACCACCCGGGTCGAGGGGCGCAGCGGGGTGTGGGTGCTCGGTGACCCGGTCGAGCAGCGGCCGGCCTGGGGGTCCCCCCGGCCGGAGGCTGGGCGAGGGCTGTCCCTGGACTTCGACCCCCGGCTGCAGGACGAGGAGTTCGACCCACGTCTGAACGGCCCGGAGTACGCGCCGTCCAACGCCGGCCAGCGCCGCGAGGACCGGAAGATCGCCGCGATCGGCATCCGGGTCGCCAAGGGCGTCACGATGCACGGCTTCGCCCTCAACGTGAACCCGGACAACAAGTGGTTCGACCGGATCATCCCGTGCGGCATCCGGGACGCGGGCGTCGCCTCACTCGCGGGTGAGCTCGGCCGGGACGTCACGATCGAGGAGGTGCTGCCGGTGGTGGAGCGGCACCTGACGGACGTCCTCGAGAACGCGGAGCTCAAGCCGCGCGAGATCGAGAAGGCCTCCGCCTGATCAAGGGAATGCGCCCTGCGGCCGAGGGGTTGGCCTCTGCGGAAGGGCCCAGCAATCACGGGCGTACCCTGGTGTACGCCGAGGAATCGAAGTTACAGGGAGCCGACGTGTCCGCAGTCTCACCCGACGGACGCAAGATGCTGCGCCTGGAGGTCCGCAACAGCCAGACCCCCATCGAGCGCAAGCCCGAGTGGATCAAGACCCGGGCGAAAATGGGCCCCGAGTACACGAAGATGCAGAACCTCGTGAAGAGCGAGGGTCTGCACACGGTCTGCCAGGAAGCCGGCTGCCCGAACATCTACGAGTGCTGGGAGGACCGCGAGGCGACCTTCCTCATCGGCGGCGACCAGTGCACCCGGCGGTGCGACTTCTGCCAGATCGACACCGGCAAGCCCGAGGCGCTGGACCGCGACGAGCCGCGCCGCGTGGGTGAGTCCGTGGTCACCATGGACCTGAACTACGCCACCATCACCGGCGTCGCCCGCGACGACCTGGAGGACGGCGGCGCCTGGCTGTACGCCGAGACCGTGCGCCAGATCCACGCGCAGACGGCGGAGCGCGAGGCCGGCCGCACCAAGGTCGAACTGCTCGCCCCGGACTTCAACGCCGTCCCGGAGCTGCTGCGCGAGGTCTTCGAGTCCCGCCCCGAGGTGTTCGCCCACAACGTCGAGACGGTGCCCCGGATCTTCAAGCGGATCCGCCCCGGCTTCCGCTACGAGCGGTCGCTGAAGGTGATCACCGAGGCCCGTGACTTCGGCCTGGTCACCAAGTCCAACCTCATCCTCGGCATGGGCGAGACCCGCGAGGAGGTCAGCGAGGCGCTGCGCCAGCTGCACGAGGCGGGCTGCGAGCTGGTCACCATCACCCAGTACCTGCGCCCGAGCGTGCGCCACCACCCCGTGGAGCGCTGGGTCAAGCCGCAGGAGTTCGTGGAGCTCAAGGAGGAGGCCGAGCAGATCGGCTTCTCGGGCGTGATGTCCGGGCCGCTGGTGCGCTCCTCCTACCGGGCCGGGCGGCTCTACCAGATGGCCGTCGAGCTGCGTCAGTCAGCCGCTCCGCAGCGGGGTCTTGCGTTCGTCGCGGCGCAGGCGGTCTGACTCTGGGTTGCTCTCGCCCAGGCTGTGTGAATTCGCGCACAAGCTACTACCGGCCAGTAATGACCGGATGGCCGCGGTCCTGACCGTCCTCGCTGATGAGGGCACCCGTCAGGACCGCGCCGACGTGCGGGGCCCGCGTATCAAGGTTTCATTGGTGTTTGACCGGTCGGTCACGCCCTGGTAACACCAAACAGTGACCCTGGTATCACAGCACGTACACCCACTTCGAGGGGGACCTCCGCCATGCAGGCAGCGCCGGTTCGCGCCACCGCCATCCCGTCCTTCACCGGCGCGCTGCGCGCCGTCGAGTCCCTCCTGATGAGCGGCGGCCAGCGCACCGCCCGCGAGAACGCCTGGACCTCCGTGCTGGAGGACCGCCGTCGCGCCAAGGACCGGGTCGAGGCGCAGCGCTTCCTGGAACAGGCCGCCGGCCGCTCCTGACGGCCCCTCCGGTCCTTCTCCGGGCACTGCCGTCGTTCGGCACTCCCGGGGCCACGTAGACTTCGGGGCATGGCGAGGAAGGAACCCGCAGCGGACGCTGCGAATGCCGGGCGACTGAAGCAGATCGTCCTGACGTACAAGATGACCCGCAAGGCCGATAAGACCATCGGTCTTGTACTCGCGGGTGTCGGTCTCGGCACCCTTGCAGTCTTCCTCGTGATCGGCTTCCTGATCGGCCACCCGGTCTACGCTGGCATCCTGGGCCTGCTGCTCGCCTTCCTCGCGACGGCGATCGTCTTCGGCCGGCGGGCCGAGCGGGCGGCCTTCGGTCAGATGGAGGGCCAGCCGGGCGCCGCGGCCGCCGTGCTGGACAACATCGGGCGGGGCTGGTCGACGACACCGGCGGTGGCGATGAACCGCAGCCAGGACGTGGTGCACCGGGCCGTCGGCAAGGCCGGCATCGTCCTGGTCGCCGAGGGCAACCCGAACCGGGTGAAGACCCTGCTGGCCGCCGAGAAGAAGAAGATGGCCCGGATCGTGGCCGATGTGCCGGTGCACGATGTGATCGTGGGCACGGGCGAGGGTCAGGTCGAGCTCAAGAAGCTGCGGACGACGATGCTGAAGTTTCCGCGCGTGCTGACCGGTCCTCAGGTGACGACCACCAACGACCGGCTTCGGGCGCTGGGTGACCTCATGTCCAACATGCCGTTGCCCAAGGGGCCCATGCCGAAGGGCATGCGGATGCCCAAGGGTGGTCCCCGGGGGCGGTAGGCGTCCAGGAACCAGGGGCGCGGGGGGGGGGGGGGGGGGCCCCCCCCCCCCGGGGGGGGGGGGCGGGGGGGGGACGCGCGGGGGGGACGCCCCCGCAGCCGCGCGACCACGGGGGCCGAGGG